>JBARMQ010000277.1:0-2433 GCA_049802535.1 Bryobacteraceae bacterium
ATTTATCCCTGGCCTATTTGAATTCCGGAGACACTGCAAACGCGTCCACCCTGCTGCGCAAGATGATCGCGCAACGCGAGACTGCCGAGTTGGATGACCTTCTCGCGGAGGCGAACGAGAAAGCGGGAGATTACAAGGAGGCCGCTCTTGGCTATCATCGCGCGGCGGAATTGGACCCAAGTGAAAATAACATCTTCGATCTCGCGACCTTTTTGCTCCAGCATTCCAACTACGAGGGCTTCCTGGACAAGTCACTTACGTTCTTCCAATATGGCGTACAAAAGTATCCTCGATCCGCGAAGATGACCGTTGGACTAGGGGTGGCTTTGTATGCCGAAGGCAGATATGACGATGCCGTACGAACCCTCTGCGTGGCGGTCGACCTGGATCCAACCGATCCCAAGCCGTTTCAGTTCCTGGGTAAAGTGAGTACGATTTCACCGCCACGGATCCCGGAAATTCGTAACCGGCTCGAAAAGTTCGTAGAACTTTATCCCAACAACGGACCGGCCATTTACTACTACGCGATGAGTTCGTGGCGGCGATCCGAGGGCGAATCGGCTGCGGATCTTCCGGCCGTAGAGGCTTTGCTGAAGAGAGCGATCGCGGCTGCTCCCGCTTTCTATGAAGCGCACTACGAACTCGGCATCCTCTACCAGGACCAGCAAAAATACCCGGAGGCGATCCGGGAGCTGAACCAGGCAGTTACCCTTCGCCCGGACTTCAATCGCGCACACTATCGTTTGTTTCTCCTCTACAGCCGAACACACCAGAAGCAGTTAGCTGAAGAACACCTCGCTATACTCAAGCAGCTAAAGCAAGAGGACGCGGCGGCGGAAGAAAAAGAAGACGACCCGATGAGCACCCAGGCAAACCAAACCCAGGGCGAAAAGCCGTTGGTTTCCAGCTCAAACAAATGAACTCTTTCGATCGACATCACGATCCCCGATTCGAAAAGCTGGCTGAGTTTTCGCGTGCCTGCGATTTCGCATCCAGCAAAGAGATCGAGCGTGCGATTTCATGGAGCCGAAGAGAATTCATTCGTGCCGCCACAGGGGCAACCGGGGCCGCCATGCTTTCGGCGTTTGCCCCCACGCGCGCCAGGGCCATGCGTACAGGACAGAAAGCAGTGGTGGTTACCTTTGGCGGAGGGACGCGCGATGAAGAGACCTTCATGCCCGATGGACAGGAGAACATCCCTCATCTTTTGAAAGAGTTCATCCCCCAGGGAACCTTGTTCACCCAGGTAGTGAACCGCGGGATCCTCGGCCACTATGTTGCCACCGCAAGCCTGGTCACCGGCGTCTACGAGTCATTTAATAATTTCGCGGCGGTTACGCCCGGCAATCCCACAGTTTTCGAGTATTTCCGCAAGGACTTACATCGGCCCGCATCCGATGCATGGGTAGTCGCCCCCAGCAACGGTTTTAGTCTTATCGGCGAGAGCAGCCATTCCTCGCAAGGCGCCGGGATGGGCGCAGGAGTCATTCTGCCGAAACGCCTGCTGGCCGCTGCCATGACATCGAAGAATTCCTCCGGATACGACCACCTGCTGCGGGATAACTACGAAACCCCGGTCTATTCTCCCTCGTTAGCCGTGAGCGACGAACATCTGCACCAAATGTCCGAGATGCTCAAGGTCTCCGTCACTGATTTTGCTGCCCACGCGCGGAGTCTCCGCAGTCCTGACGAGCTTTCCGTGTACGTGGCCAGGCAGCTCATGCGCCAGCTAGCGCCCAGCCTGCTCTGGATTACACTCCATGACATTGATGTCGCGCACGCCGGCACTTACTCGCTTTACATTGACGCCATACAGCGCTCAGATCGCCTCTGCAGCGAGATTTGGCAAATGATTCAAAGCGAGCCTGAGTACGCCGGGAAGACGACTATGTTCATCCTGCCGGACTTCGGCCGCGACTCCGATGAAGCATCCGGCGGGAATGGCTTTCAACACCACCGCACCGGCGACGCCTTTTCCAGGACCACCTGGATGATGGTGAGAGGTGCCGGCATACGGGAAAATGTGATTGTCGATCGAGCCGTGGAGTCTATTGACCTAGTTCCCACACTCGGTTCGCTCTTCGGCTTTTCGCCGGATCGTTCTAAGGGCAAGCCCTTGCCGGAGGTTTTGTAGCTCATGCCTGTTCAGCACATCCACAGCGAACAGTTCGGCAGCTATCCTCCTCAGGCGAAACGCATCGCCACTGGCAATCTCGCCCTACTCCAGCAACTCCCGCTTGCATTCCTGCCGCTGCTGCTGCGAGAGATCATTGTCTACGACTGGAAATTTCCTGCGGAACGGGATGAAATCGACCGTCAGATCCGCTACCTGGGAAGCTTGACCGCAGAACAGTTGTCACGCAACATGAGCTCTTTTGCCAGGTTGAAGTTGTCGGCCGATCTCGAAAGCATGAATTGGGTAAGCGCTCCGGA
>JBARMQ010000278.1:0-1598 GCA_049802535.1 Bryobacteraceae bacterium
TGATAGAGCCTCTCCACGGACAACTTCTGCGTTGGGCCGAATGGCATCTTGCAGTGCATCCGAAAGGGTCTGCATGCCGCCGGCAAACGACTGGAACATACTGCTGGAGGAAGAGGCTTTGCGCTCCCGCCGTGCGCCACGAATCAAACTGCCATATTCGGCTTCGTATTGAACAAAGCGGGGCAAAACGCTGTCGGCACTGAGATGGCCGGCTTCGCCGCCGTAAACACCCGAGAGAAGTGGCTCAGTGACCACGTCCAGCATTTCCCGACCGAAATGTTCCGTGACAAATTGCTTGATCGATACGTCGCCATTGCGTTGTTTCGGGCGTTTGAACCGCTCCCTCACGAATTGCACTTTGGTGCGAAAACTGAACAGCGGGGAGCGCAAAGCCGGGCCCCATTCAGCCGGGGCCATCATCACCATGCCTCGCGGCAAACGTTGAAGCTTGCCCTGGCGCACAATGAAAATGCGCCGCTCAGCGTCGTTCGATCCGATAATTTGGTTCGCAATGCCGAGTTCTGTCGCGAGTTCGCGAACCGCAGTCTTGGAAGCAATAAAGCTATCGGGACCGGCTTCGAGATCGCAGCCTTCTATGCGGTCGGTGTGAATGAGGCCGCCGAGCCGATCCGATTTTTCGACGATGGTAGAGCGCATGCCCCGCTTTCCCAGAAAGTAAGCGGCGGAGAGGCCGGAAATTCCGCCTCCGACGATCAGCACATCTGACTTCGCCACGATGCCTAATGCTCGGGGCGGAAGTCACGAACAATCTGGACGACCGCCTTTACATTGTCGACGGGTGTTTCCGGCAATATTCCGTGACCAAGATTGAAGATGTGGCCGGGCCGGCCGCCGGTGCGGCGAAGCAGGTCGGTCACTTTGGTTTTCAGTTCAGACAGCGGCGCAAACAAAGCCACTGGGTCGAGGTTACCCTGGATGGCTGAGCGATGGCCGATATCGTTCCAAGCCTGATCGATGTTGATGCGCCAATCGACGCCGATGACATCGCCGCCCGCGGCGTGGAGCTCTCGGAAAAAGCCGCTGGCGCCGGTGCCAAAGTGAATGACGGGCGCGCCGCAAGCACGAAGACGTTCGATCAAAGCGCGCGAGTAGGGTTGGACGTACCGAACATAATCTTCCGGACTGAGCGCGCCAACCCAACTGTCAAAGACTTGCATCGCTCGGGCGCCGGCGCCTACTTGAATCCCTCCAAAGTCGCCCAGCACGTCGACCAATTTGCCCATTAGGCGGCGCCACATGATCTCGTCGCCATACATTAGCTTCTTGGTCTTAAGGAAAGTTTTGGAGGGGCCGCCTTCAATCATGTAACTGGCCAGAGTGAAGGGTGCGCCGACAAAGCCCACGACAGGTACGCGGCCTGCGAGTGCCTTGACGACAACTTTGATGGATTCGCCAACGTACCCCAGATCATCCGTGCGGGCTATCGAAAGGCCATCAATGTCTTCAGGTTCGGTGATCGGGTTATCGATGGAAGGACCTTCGCCGCTGATGAATTCCAAACGTAAGCCCATTGGCTCGACCGGGAGCAGGAGGTCGGCATAGATGATGGCTGCGTCCACATCTAAGATGTCAATGGG
>JBARMQ010000279.1:0-4517 GCA_049802535.1 Bryobacteraceae bacterium
CTCCACATAGGGAACTAAAGGGCCGACTGATGTGGCAGCCGGCCCCCGGAAAGCATCACCTGGTCGAAGTGATTCGGATGTTCTATCGCAGACTGGGAAGGGCGTCAACGGGAATCGCGGGATGCGGCGCCAGAGTTTTCCACATTTCCACAGGTGCCTGTGGAAATCATCGCGATCTAAACTTTATATCAGCAGGCCGGGCGCCGGAATCGAACCGGCTTTCCAGTGCCCTGTTCCAATGGCCTCGATTCATTGCCATGAGCGAGAGCCGAGAGCGCCTGCAGCGCTCACCAGAGTCCCAGCCTGCCGTCTCCCCGTGAAACGAGGAAGCTCTTATGTTCGCGTTTCTCGGAGTTCGCTTTTACCGCAAGCCAAACATTCTCTCCGTTGAATTTCGTAATGTCCCAGTTGGACATGCTGCTCTTTTGGAAGGTCCAATTCCGGCCTTACGAGCGCCCCTCGTTCAATCATTTGCCACTTACCCCAAGAATGCCAACACAAGCTCATTGCCGCACCCGGTCCCGGCAGATGACGCGCTCGATCACCGTCTCGGTAATCTCGTTCTCGCCTACCGTGATTTCGCGCACGATTTCGGTGTTCGCCTTGACCGTCGCGTGACACACCGCTTTTGAGCCGCACGTTTCACAGTAGCCGTGAACGTTCAAGTCTTTCGGCTGCCCGCAGTCAAGGCAGAAAAATTCCTTCATGATTGGTCGCCATTTGCGTTACGTAGACGCTTTACGACTGCCGCATGACCAGCTTCGGCTGCGGCCCAAGTCGGATAGCGATACTGGTCTTGATCGTGCGGACCTCCAAACACCATTGTTTCGAAAAGTAGCGGCTCTTCATCAGCACCGAAGCTATGGTCGAGCCCCAAGAAAACGGTGCTGACTTTCACACCGCCCGGCAATTCAGTCAGGGCCACGTGACGCTTTGCTGTTTCAAACCATCGCGCCCACGTGAGTAAGTCAGGCTCGGGCACAATCGACTGTCCGACGAGAATGTAATAACGGTTCATAGTAGCTTCCCTTGTGTCGGGGCCTCGCGGCGGATGACCTGTAAGCCGCCTTCCCATTCGAGTGGCCCGATCTGTTTTATCTCGATCACTTCGTAAGCTCGGCGCACGGGCTCATTCTGGTCGTCGGGATTCTTTTTCGCGAGCACTTTTTCCTTGAAGTCAAAGCAGCAGTGAAACCCTACGCTGATGATGTCGCCCAGTATCGTGAATGCGCGCGCGGTCACGTCTTTGCTGATCGGCAATTCTTTGTTATCGAAAATGATGAGCGGGTCGGTATTACCCTCAAGCCAGATACGCCCGTACGGACTCTTTTTGCCTGTCATCAGTTCGAACTTTTTGAGGACGCCGATACCGATCGGTGGAATGTGCGACGCCGGGATCTTTGAACCTTTAGCGCGCGCCTGCTCCATTTCCGCTTGCTGCTTTTTGGCGGCCGCGTCATCGGCCTTCGCTTTGGCGGCCGCATCAGCTTTCGCCTTTTCGTCCGCTTGCGCTTTTTCCTGCTTTTCGCGCTCGATGCGCTCGAGCTGTTCCTGCTCGCGCTTTTTGAAATCGTCTAGGTGCGGGTTGGCTGCCGCTTCCTGTTCTTCCGCTTTGACAGTCGTGGCCGCACTCGCTTTGTTTCGTTCGTTGTAATCGGCGAGCCGCTTCTGTACGACGGCCTCTTGCGCATCGCGTGAGCCGCGTGGTTCAAATTGGCGTCCTTCAGGCGTGAAGTCGTCACCGGCTTGGTGCATCTCTTCGTCGGTGTAGATGTCTGACAGTTCCGGGTAGCCCTTACGAATCGCAAGCGCTTCGGCGCACTTCGCGAGCATGTGCCGCGGCATTTTACGCCAGAAGAACGCGGAGTCTGATTCCATCTTTGGCGCGTACTCGTCCCAGTAAGCCACGCCCACGACCGGATGCTCCAATCCTTTTTTCCAGAGCCGAATCGTGGCTTTGACTGGTGTGCGCTTTTCGGTGCCCTCGTATTCAAACTCAGGCTCATCGCAGCCACCGAAATCGTGGTGATCGCGGCCAGCTAAGGCCCGGTATCCGTCGATGCCCATTTGAATCGACATCTGGTAGCCGCCGACCCATTGCGGTTTGCCCTGGCCGTCCTGTTCCTGATGGTGGCGCTGCAGGAACCGCCGCACGCAATGTACCTGCCGAGTCAGCGGGTCAAGCTTATGCTTGCGGCAGACCCACAGAAACAGCTTGAATTCATCGTCTGTCGTGCCTTTGGCGACCGTGCGTTTTAGCAGGTCAATTTCGTCCCGGCTGAGCTCTTTCTGCCGGCCGCGCTCATCCACCACGCGCGCCAATAGCGGCTGGGAAGCTGGCTTCCGCTTTCGGGCAACTGGTTTCTTCTTTGGGCGGCGTTTCTTCATTCATCCACCTGTATTTTCTGGTGCGGGAACTTACCGCTGATATTCGCTGCAAAGTGCCTGCCAATGCTGTCGGCATTATGGAAGGCTGTGAAGTGTTCGGGCGAAACATCGGAGTACACGTAGAGGGCGCCGTTGGTGAATTGGACCTCCATCGTCTTTGTGTCGCGGTCGTACCCGATCGAACTGATCGCGCTTGATTTTACGGAGTGGTGTTGCATCACACACCGTCCTCGGAATAGGCTTCCACGCCCGGAATGACTTCGCCTGCCTGCTTGAGCGCACGCACGTAGCTCCCGATTGCGACCTCGTTCGGCTCAAGGTAGTGGCGTGGGATCTTGTTCGCATTCACGATGCGGAATTTCCAGTTGACCCTAGCTTTGATACCCGCCACTACCGGTACGCTCGGCTTCACCGTCACGGTCTGCACGTTCGCGACGGTTTCCGCGGCCTGCTTCGCAGCGAGGGCCTTGGCGTCTTCAGTATCCCGCTCAGATCCACGAGTCATACGCTCGGCTTCACGCTTGGTCAGCAAGCCCCTTTTCTTCATCTTCGCGATTTCGTCTTCGCGCTCCTGCTGTTTACGCTCCGCCGCTTTCTCTGCTTCGCGACGTTCTGTGTCAGCTTTTTCGCGCGCGTCTCGCCGCCTCTGTTCGTTGATGCGGTCCTGTTCCTGCTGGGCCTTGCGCCGTTCGTCGGCCTTCCACGCTTCGGCTTTCTGCTCGGCAATCGCCACGATGGGCGTGATGCGATCGACGAATGCCGCCTTCTGGCGACACAGTTCTTCGAGATGTTCTTTTGCGGAATTGATGCCGGGGTCGAGCACGAAGCCGATCGCCTTCACTTCCTTGCGACCGTCGAGCACGATCGCGCAGGCGAGTGCGTACGATTCCTGATCGACCACGACAATCGCTTCGGCTCGTTTGCGGATAAGTTCCAACTTGTTTTCGATGGGCTTCAAGTCAACGCGGGCTAGCTCGCTCATGGGCAGACCCTCCGATATAAAGTTTATAGAGGGCGGTCACGCCCGGCCATGGTACTTCGGTACTAGAATTCCTTGCTGCGGGTCACTGCCTATTGTACCATGAATGCATTCCGATGGAGTCCAGAAACGAGGATTAGAGATGGCACGTACTAAGTCCCCAAAAAAGCAAAAGGCCGCTCATATTCGCTCTGGCGAAATTATGCGGCATCGGCCAAAAGCAGTTCGCGACTGCGCCTACGTTCACTGTCCGAACCGTTTCAAGCAGAAGCGTCCGCATCAGCGGTTCTGTTCACAGCGCTGTTGCCGCGCGCAGTGGGAGCACCTACATCCGCGCGTGAAGATCGTGGAATAAAAAAGGGCGCCTCTTTCGAAGCGCCCCTTCCAGCAACCGACCCCACTCGTTCTTACTTCTTAACCGCCGCTGAACGCGCAACCTGTGACGCGGCCACTGCACCCGCTGCGGGCAGAGGTTGAATGTTGAGCGTTGCCGATACCGCCGTGTCCACGATCGTCAGAGTGTCTGATGCAGTCAAGCCATTGCTGTCGCTCGTGGTGAGCACTACCGTTCCTGCTTTCAATTGCGTCACGTTTCCATTGGCGTCCACGGTCGCCGTAGTTGCGTCGGCGGTGGCATACGTCAGTGGACCGATCGGCGCCACTTGACCGCCTGTTCCATTCGGGCCGTCAAATTCCAGAAAAGCTACCGCCCCGGGCAGCGTATCAATCGTGCAGCTCGGGACTGGGGCATTCAGTTGAACCGTTAGAGGCATTTTGTATATCTCCTTTTGTCGAAGTGTGATTGAAATTACGGAAGCGGCTGGATGTTCAAAGTTGCCGACACCGCTGTCGCGGGAGTGAGCCGCTTCAGCAGTAATGTGGCTAAAGCGAGTTCGCGTTGCAGTCTGGACGAAAGATCCTCTAAGATGCGCTGCTGCGTGCGGATTGATTCCAAGACTTCTTTGACTCGTTCGAGTTCCTGATGGGACATCTACGCCTCCCTGAAAGCTACCTTCTGATGAAAACCCCGCCGGGGCCAAACACCGGGAAGAACATGGTCAAAATCCAGATCACAATGAGCACGATCGCGACCGCGTAAATCACCTTCTTAATTGTCGCGTCGATGGGCAACAGACCGATAACGTAAAGC
>JBARMQ010000280.1:0-7743 GCA_049802535.1 Bryobacteraceae bacterium
CACTTACACATTGCCGGCCTATCCGCCCGGGAATTTGAATCTGCCCTTTGCGATCGTCTGTGGCTTGGTGGCAGGACCGTTTTCGGTTATGTACGTACGCTTGGTCCGATGGGCGGAACGCCACAAACCCTTTGGATGGCAGAGGATCGTGCGGCCAATCGTTGGCTTGGCTTTACTCGGAGTCGCCGCTGTTCGCTTCCCTCAGCTGTTGGGCAACGGCCGTGACGCTTCGCAGCTTTTGTTCACCGCTGCGGTGCCGTTCGGTTTGGCCAGCCTGCTGCTTCTGCTCAAGCCGGCGGCCATCCTCTTGTGTATTGGATCCGGCACGCCCGGCGGACTCTTTACACCGTCGCTCACCTCCGGCGCGTTGCTCGGTTCCGTACTGGGCTATTTGTGCTCGTTTGTATTTCCCGGCATCCCGGTTGGTCAGTGTGCATTCCTCGGCGCCGGCGCCGTGTTATCTGCGACAACGCAGGGGCCCGTTTCAACGGTCGTTCTCTTGATGGAACTCACCGGCCAAGGCCGATCCTCGATCTTGCCGCTCGTTCTCGCTGGGACGATCGCTACCATGATCTCCCGAACCATTGAGCCTCGATCAATCTATGATGCGCGGCTCACAAGCGATCAAATTCGACTCCGCCAGCGCTTACGAGACAAAGTTCAAATCGGACCTGAACTCGCAACCCGTGAATAGCGGTCACGCCTCTAGAAAATATTTCCATCTCATAGTGCCGTAATAACTTACGCCGCTGTCGACCACTCGCCTCGATCCGTTTTTCCTTTTCCGCATGCTACTCTCCGGCAGGCCTGAAACGCCGGAGCACCCACTCCCCGCGTTTCGGGCCATTTATTTCTAACGAGCGCACAGGGCGATTGGTGCCTGTTGTGCGCGAGGTTTGTTGAAGACAGCGCACAGGGCGGTTGGTGCCCGTTGTGCGCGTTTACCAAAGGAGACTATCGTGCCCATGTCCACCCGCGCCATCCGTCGCGCCGCCGAGCGCCAAGCTGTCAAAGACGCTCGTCTCACCGCCAATCAAGCCAATGCCCAACTTTCCACTGGTCCTAAAACCGAAGAAGGCAAAGCCAAGTCGCGCCTCAACGCCGTCAAAACCGGCCTAACGGGTCGCACCGTACTGCTGCCGACCGACGACGTCGAGGTCTACCGAAATCATGTTCAGCAGTTCGTCGACCAATATCAGCCAGTCGGCCCACGCGAGTCAGAACTCGTTCAAGCCCTCGCCGACCACGCCTGGCGTCTCGACCGTGTCACTGTGCTGGAACACGCTCTCTACGCGCATGGCCATGAAGAATTCTCTGAGCAATTTGCCGATCGCGGCCCCCTTCAAGCCGGCTTCACGCAGATGCACACCTTCCTGCACTACGAGAAGCAATTCCGCAATCTCCAGACTCAGGAAATGCGCCTCCGCCGCAACCGCGAGAAGGACACCGCCGAACTGCGCCGCATGCAATCCGAGCGCCAGGAAACAGAACGCCTCCGAGCGAAGCAATCAGCACCCAAGCCATCAAGTGTTGGGTTCGAATTTTCAGAGCCCGAAATCGAATGGGCGGCCGAAGATAACCTGACAGCCGAAATTGCTCCTCACCGCCCCCCGATGAGCGCAACGGAACTGCGAGCGTGAGCGAGCCGGAGGTTTTGGCTTCGTTTTTTCACCGGCCAAACTCGGCGGAACGGCGTGTCCGTCGAAGCGTGTCTCTAAGCGTGAAATTCGGCGCCGATTTCCTGCACGCAGACGCGCTCGGGCGAGTTTCCGGCGGCGGCCAGCAAGCGCTCAATCGGCTCAAAGTTCGATTCACGGCTGAGTTTAAAGGTCTGATGGTGAACCGGAAGCACGAAATCGGCGCCGGCATGGTTCGCCATTGTCCAAGCTTGTTCCGGGTTGCAGTGAACACGGATCCAGGGGTCGTAGGCGCCGATCGGCATGATCGCGAGATTGACCGGGCGCGAAGTTTTCACTTGCCGAAACGCGTCCGTATAGGCCGTGTCTCCGCCAAACACCAGGCGGTACCCGCCAATTTCAATAAGGTAGGCATTGTACCCGCGGTATGTGTCGCTCCTCAGCCTCGCGCCCCAATGCTGAACTTGAAAAGCAGTGATGGTTGCGGGACCAACTCGAATGGTGTGGTTCCAACGGGCTTCATGAACACCGGCGTAACGCCTGCGGCGCAGCAGATCGACCGTCGCCTCGGCAGTGACCACTTGAGTTCGGCGATTTTCCAACCGGCGCAAGCTCGGCAGATCGAAATGGTCCATGTGGGCGTGCGACAGGACGATCATGTCGACCGGCGGTAGAGCGGAAATGGGGGCCGCGACCTCCACCAGGCGCTTAATGCCCACTGTCATCGGGCCCATTTTCAGTCCAACACGGCTGCTGAATACTGGATCCGTGAGGATGGTGTAGCCGTCGGCTTTAATCAACACAGTGCTGTGCCCCAGCCACGCTGCATGCAAACCTGTATCGGGCCACAAGTCGGGCCTGGGAACTAGCGGAGCAGGAATGGTTTCGCGAGTTAATTCACGGGAGATTTCTCTGACAAAGGCAGGAGCAGCACGCCGGAGGAATGTTCCGGTGCTCGGCGTGCGAACGACTTCGTCAGAACCGACCTCAGGCATTATTTGGCTGCTCACAATTCATGGACGCGCCTTGGTCGGCTTTGCTGCATCTTTCGAGTCGGTTCGCCTCTGCAACCAATATACTGGACCCTCTGCGCCGACCGTTGCCGCCGCGGGTCAAAGAATGTTCATGTAACGGTTCCTGGGACCGTAACATATTAGCCTGCGCGAGTCGTCCTCCATTCGAATCCCTGGAGCTTCAACCGATGAACCGACGCTATTTCCTGATGGGCGCAGCAGGCGCCCTTGCCTCGACGCAAGTAAAGAGTCACCTGCTGGCAAGCCCAAATAGCACCGTCAGAGTGGCGGTAGTGGGAGTGCATGGGCAGGGAAATGCCCATCTGCATCAGTACGCCAAAATGCCAAACGTCGAGATCGCCGCCATTTGCGATATCGACGAAGGCGTCTTAAATAAGCGTCTCGACGAGACGGAAAAGGCCACCGGGAAGAAGCCTGACAGCTATTGGGAGATCCGCAAGTTATTGGAAGATAAGTCGATTGACGCCATTTCCATCGCCACTCCCAACCATAGCCATACCTTGCAGGCGATTTGGGCGTTGCAGGCGGGAAAACACGTTTATTGCGAGAAGCCGTGCGCACACGATCCGTATGAGGCCATCCAATTAGTAAAGGCCACGAAGAAATACGGGAAAGTTGTCCAGCATGGCACCAACAGCCGCTCCGGCGTCGCGATTCGCGAGGCCATCGACAAGATGAACGACGGACTGATTGGCGACATTTACTACGCCCGCGGTCTCTGTTACAAATGGCGGAATACCATCGGCAGGGCTCCGGTGGCGCCGGTACCTGCAGGCGTCCATTACGATCAGTGGCTTGGGCCTGCGCCACTACACGCCTTCACGCAAAACCGCTTCCATTACAACTGGCATTGGTTTTGGGCGTACGGCAACGGAGACTTTGGAAACCAGGGCATTCATGAACTGGATATAGCGCGCTGGGGATTAGGGGTCAATTACCCGACGAAAATCACAGCGACGGGTGGCCACTTCATGTTCGACGATGACCAGGAAACACCAAACATGCTGGCGGTCGGGTATGAGTTTAATGAAGGCGGCAAGAAAAAGATGCTGACGTTTGAAGTCCGAGGGTGGGCGACCAACTTCGAAGACAAGATTGGCGTCGACCACAAAGGCGACACCGGCAGCGTCGGCAATATCTTCTACGGCAGCAAGGGCTACCTGTGCATCGAGTGGTACGACAAATATTGGTCGTACATCTTTGACGGCAAGAATCGGCAACCAGGGCCAGAGCGGACCGCCGGCGGAAACAACTGGGCCAATTTTATTGAAGCTGTCCGGGCAAACGATCCCAATCTCCGCAATGCGCCAATTGAAGAAGGCGCAAAATCAGCGTTGCTGATGCATTTGGGCAACATCTCGTATCGGGTAGGCCGGTCGCTGCATTTCGACTCCGAGAAGATGGAGTGCATCGGCGATCACGAGGCCAATGCATTGTTCAAACGCAAATATCGCGCGCCGTACATCGTTCCCGAAAACGTTTAATTCGCTCCAGCCAGCGAAGCAGAGGGCTCGGCCGGAAACGTAAAGTAGAAAGCCGAGCCCATATTTTCGCCTTCAGACTCCACCCAGATGGCGCCGCCGTAACGCTCGACGATTTTTTGACAGATCGCGAGGCCAATTCCCGTACCCGGGTAATCGAGATTTGCGTGGAGCCGCCGGAAGATCCGAAAAATCTGCAAATGATACGCCGGACTGATGCCCATGCCGTTATCGCGAACGCAAAGCTTCCAAAAATCCTCTAGCCGTTCGGCGGTGATGTCAATTCGAGGAGGCGCAGCACTTCTGTACTTCAAAGCATTGGAGATCAAATTCTGGAAAAGCTGCAGCAGGTGAACCTCGCGAACGGACACGCGCGGAAGCGGACTGACGAAGATCTCGGCGTTGGCTTCGCTGATAACCGTTTCGAGATTGGCCAAAGCTCGCTGCACCGCAACTTCTACATCTGCGGGCGCGCTATCAGCCAGAGGAACATTTACAACCTGGGTGTACTCCAACAGATCGTTCACCAGCATCTCCATCCGCTTCGCGCCGCTAACCGCCTGCTCAATGTATTCCTGCGCAGTCGCATCCAGTTTCGAATGATACTTCCGCTGCAACAATTGCGCATAGATTGCGATCATGCGCAGCGGTTCCTTCAAATCGTGAGAGGCCGAGAATGCAAATTGATTTAAATCCTCGTTGGCGCGCCGCAACTCTTCGTTGCTTCGCCGGAGCGCCTCGGTCGTTCGGCGCTGATCTTCGATGTCGGTGCAGGTGCCAAACCAACGCACGATATGTCCGTCGCCATCGCGAAGAGGCGTTCCAAGCGTTTTGAACCATCGATAAATGCCGTCGTAACGCCGGATGCGATATTCGATGTCGTAGGGCGCCTTATCTTGGACGGCGCTCATCCACGCGTCCAAGGTTCTGCGCCGGTCATCCGGGTGAATGACTTGCGAGAGCCATTCAAGACCTAGTTGATTTTCCTCGGGAATGCCGGTATATGCGACCCACTGCCGGCTCAAGTAATCGCATGCACCGTTACGGAAGCATGTCCAAACGAGTTGCGGAAGTGATTCCGCCATCGTCCGGAAGCGGCGCTCATTTTCCCGGAGAGCCTGCTCGGTGGCCTTACGTTCAGTCACGTCCTCGACCACGGCCACCGTATAGAGAGCCGTCCCGCTCGAATCGCGAACGACGGAGGCGGTCGTCTGAACCCAGACCACTTTGCCATCTTTTCGCAGATATCTTTTCTCGTATGCGAACTGTCGAATTACATTATCGATCAACCGTTGGTAAAGCAACAGGTTCGCTTCGCGGTCCTCCGGGTGGGTCAAATCCGCGTACGACTTCTCAAGCAATTCTTCTTTGGTGTAGCCGGTGGTGTCGGCGAAGGATTGATTGACTGCAATGTACCTGCCCGACGGGACGGCGGACTGAGTCATCCCGATGGAAGCCAGATCGAAGAAGGAACGAAATCGTTCTTCGCTTTCGCGTAGCGCTGCCTCGGCTTCCCGGCTAGCGGTTACGTCTTGAATTACGGCTGCACCCGCGGTAATTCTTTCCGTGGCGTCGCGGATCGGCGCCGCGCTCACTAAGAGAGTTCCGGGCGAGCCATCACTTCGGCGAAAAGGGATCTCCTTGCTGGACACTGCCTCGCCGGTTTGCATTGCCTGTAAAAGCGGATGACCGCTATCTCCCGATAGAACTGCATCCAAGGCGGCGCGGCCAAACATCTCCTCAACCTGCCGGTTCGTTAACAAAGCCTTTTGTAGAGCCGCGTCAGCAATCAAGACAGCTGCGGGCATTTGATCGATCACAGCCCTTAGGTGCGCACGCTCGATGAGCAGCTCGGTTGTCAAGCGGCGCCGTTCACTCTCGAGACTCTTACGTTCGGTGATGTCTTCGACCAAGGCGATGAACCCATTCCCATCACCGCCGGCGCCCAGCTGAGGAGTATACGCTACTTGTACGTCCCGCATTCCCCCATGCTGGTCGACGATTTTGGATTCGAAGCGTACTGCCTCGCCAGCCAGCGCTCGGCCGATGTAAGGCTTGGCGATACTTGCATGCGGCTCTCCGGCAACTTCGCAAAGAGTCTTACCTGCGACCGACTCGGCTGGACGGCCAAAGATAGTCTCGTAGGCGCGATTGACATGACGGAAGCGGCCATCGGCATCGACTGAAGAGACGATTACGGGCAAGTTGTCTGTGATGGTACGCAGTTCCCTTTCGTGTTCGCGCAGCGCCTCATGCGCACGCTCCATTTCGCACGCAATCCGTTTTCGGTCGCTGATCTCTTCGGCGAGAACTACGATACGCTCGGGCAGCCCGTTGGCATCGCGCATAGGGGATATGCTGGTTCGCAACCAACCTAAGCTGCCTCCCTTTTTCAGGCAACATTCTTCCGTCACGAAACTGGCGATCCTGCCGGATAACATGCGCGCAATCGCGGCTCGCAGCCGCCCACGATCACTGGGGTGAATGATAGAGATGGCGGTCATCTGCAACAGTTCATCGCGTTCGTATTCAACCGCCTGGCACAAGGCTTGATTTACTTCGAGGAAGCGGCCTTCTAGGTCAGTGATGGCCATACCGACGGCGGCCTGCGCAAACGCGGCCCGAAACGGTTCCCATGCTGCAGACAAGCCGGAGACTGCGTTGCGCCCGGCTTCGCTAGGGGACCCGGGGTGCGGGAGAAGCGCGGGCAATTCCATTTGGGACCCAAGGGGCTGATGAGCCTGTTGGCAAGTGTAACACTCACCACGTGGGCAGGAATACGGGTTGGTAAACCAGTTGCGACTCTATTTCTGCCCGTAATAGGCTTCCGGGCCATGCTTACGGGAGAAATGCTTGTGATGAAGAGCTTCGGAAATCGCGACGGCGTCCGCCCGAATAGTGAGCGTTAGATAAGCCATCCGCGCCAGTTCTTCCAAAATTACGGCCACATGCGCGGCGCCGGTTACGGTCTCGTCCCAACAAAACGGCGCGTGCCCGGCGACGAGAACGGCTTTGGTCCGCAGCGGATCTAAATTGCCGAAACGGCGAATGATGACGTGTCCAGTGTTTAATTCGTAGCTGGTCTGGATTTCGTGCGGTTCCATGTGAGGCGTAACGGGGATGGGGCCCGGGAAGTAATCCGCGTGGGTGGTACCAAAGGCCGGAATTTCCACGCCGGCCTGAGCCCACGCCGTTGCGTAACGCGAATGCGTATGGACCACGCCGTTCACGCCTGGGAAAGCTCGATAGAGCGCAAGGTGCGTCGGTAGGTCCGACGATGGGCGGAGTTCCCCTTCGACAATGTTGCCGTCAAGATCCGTAACGACGAGATCCTCAGGCGTGATTTGCTCGTACGGAACGCCACTGGGCTTTATGGCGATAAGATTCGTCTCCGGATCGCGCCCGCTGGCGTTTCCAAAGGTAAAGATCACCAGCCCCTGGCGCACGAGTTCCAGGTTCGCGTCCAAGACTTCGCCGCGCAGTTCGTGAAGGGTCACGCCGACAGCCTCGTCTCCGACGCGATCCGTCTTATTTGCGGCAACACGTCGCCAATCGTCACCGGTTCGGACGATCGCGAGCCGAGTCCGAAGT
>JBARMQ010000281.1:0-17265 GCA_049802535.1 Bryobacteraceae bacterium
GGTTATTTCTAGACAGACCCTTAGTCGTCATTTTCTACGACGATTCTGACGGGTGGTACGACCATGTGTTGGCGCCAGTTGTAAGTCAATCGGTTTCAGCCGCCGACGCTTTAAGCGGTCCCGGCGCTTGCGGCTCAGCTGCCAACGCTTGGCCAGGCGTCTCCGGCCCGAACGCGCAGGGCCGTTGCGGCTACGGACCGCGTCTCCCCATGAATGTCATTTCGCCATTCTCTAGAGTGAACTTCGTCGATCATTCCATCCACGATCACGCCTCCATCATTCACTTCATCGAAGACAATTGGCTTGGCGGCGCTCGCATCGGTCAAGGCTCGTTCGACGCAACATCGAATTCCATCGCAACCATGCTCGATTTCACTTCGCCTCCGAGCGAGTGTAGATTGATCCTCGATGACACCACTGGATCGCAAGTCCGCACCTTCCAGCCCTTCGCATGCGGACTTGGCTTTCCTGCTCCCTTTGGTCTGATCCGCTAGTAGAAACGCAACGACTGGTCTTTTCAGCTTGCAAGACCGGGCGGATCCATAAAAAGGTCCCCCGGTCACTTTTTATTGCACAACATAATTAACCTTGAGGGCCCACTGATTACCCGAAGACATCTGCTACTGAAGGCCGGAGCAATATCGGCATCGGCCGCCATCCTCCCCCAGCACATGCATGTGCCGGTCACCTTCCGGCCTACCCTCGATCCGGCCAAGCTCGCTCCGTTTGTCGATTCGCTTCCAATTCCTCTGGTCGCCAAGCCGGCCGGACTCCGGGCTGGTCCCGCCAACTCGTCACAAAAAGTCCCCTACTATCGAATCGCCATGCGGGCCATCGAAGCGCGCCTCCACCGCGATCTTCCACCCACGCGTTGCTGGTCCTATGGCGCCGGTCTTCCAGGACCCACCTTTGAGACGCGCAGTGGTGAGGCCTTGCTCGTCGAATGGGCTAACGAACTTCCAACGCAGCACTTTCTCCCGATTGACCACACTTTGCACGGCGCCGAGGCCACCCTGCCGCAAGTCCGCGCTATCGTCCACGTTCACGGCGCCATCACGCCGCCCGAAAGCGACGGCTATCCCGAGAACTGGTACGTGCCCGGCCGCTCCGCAATTTGTCACTACCCGAACCGCCAGGAAGCCGCCATGCTGTGGTACCACGATCACGCCATGGGCATTAATCGGCTCAATGTTTACGCTGGTCTTTCGGGCGTCTTTTTCGTCCGGGATGCGGTCGAAGAAAACCTCCATCTTCCCAGCGGAAAACATGAAATCCCGCTGGTACTCTACGACCGTTTCCTGACGCCTGACGGCCAACTCTACTACCCTGCGTCAAACGCGCCCCAACGCCCCTGGATTCCGGAGCTATTCGGCAACGCGCTGCTTGTAAATGGGAAACTGCTCCCATACCTGAACGTAGAGCCGCGGCGCTACCGCTTCCGAATGCTGAATGCCGCCAATGGCCGTTTTTACCACCTGGCCTTCGATAACGGGCTTCCGTGCCAAGTCATTGGTAGTGATCAGGGCCTGTTGAACGCCCCTGTGCGTAACACTAGGCTTACGCTTGCCCCCGGAGAACGCGCCGATGTTGTGGTCGATTTCGCTGGCCTTTCCGGAGAGCGCTTAGTGTTCAAGAACGACGCGTTCCCCATGATGCAATTCCGCGTGGCCACTGGCAACGTCGAGGACCCAAGTCAGGTGCCCACCGTGCTGAGGCCAGTCTCGAGACTCGCCGAGGCAATCGCCGCTCGAAATCGCGAAATGACGCTCGATGAAGTCGACGACTTAACCGGTCAGTCCTACACCATGCTGTTGAACAACTTGCACTGGGATATGCCGGTGACCGAAAAAGTTGCTCTCGGCTCCGTCGAGATCTGGTCTCTCGTCAATCTCACCGACGATGTGCATCCCATCCACCTGCATACCGTTCGCTTTCAAATTCTCGATCGCCGTAGCTTCGATGTGGCGCGGTACCTCATCCATAAAAAGCTGGTATATACGGCCCCCGCCATGCCGCCTGCGCCGGACGAGAGCGGATGGAAAGACACTGTACGCGCCACGCCCGGCGTCGTAACCCGCATCATCGTACCGTTTGAGGGATACACAGGACGCTTTGTCTGGCATTGTCACATCCTCGAGCACGAGGACAACGAGATGATGCGTCCGTACGAAATTTTGCGGCCCTCATAGACGAGCCGGCCATCAATCCCACTAAAGATTTGAAGGGCCCGGCCGATTTGACATGTAGGTAATCGGCCATGCTTACTTCCCATAAATTTTTATCCTCCAATGCTTCGCGTATGTCCAAAGGGCTGCAGATCTCCGTTCTCTTGGTCCTCATGACGTGTTCCTTTTCATCCCTCGTGAGGGCGGAAACTCGCGTCTCCGAGGCAGAGGCGAAAAAGAACATCATTTCTAAGGTTGAGCCGGCGTTTCCGCCCATCGCCAGACAGTTAAACCTCTCTGGAAAGGTAGAAGTCGACTTGTATGTCGACGAGACTGGCGAGGTAGAGAAGGTGGACGCTATCAGCGGCAATCCTATTCTTGCCGGCGCGGCGGTCAACGCGTCCAAGCACTGGAAATTTCAGCCCTTTCAAACCGACGGCAAACCCTCCAAAGCCGTCGTCCGCATCGCCTTCAATTTTGTCCGCTAAGCCTTAACTTCCGAACATAGCTTGAGGAAATCACTACCATGACGATCGGTCAAAAATTGATGGGCGGCAGCTTCACCATGCTCGCTTTAACCCTGGTGCTAAGCGTCGCTTCACTTCGAACCGCGGATTCGCTCGGCAATGAACTGTCGACCACGGCCGGGAAAACGGCCCGGCATCTGGAATTGGCAAGTGGCGTAGCGCTCAATTCTTCGATTATGCTGAGTGCCGAGCGAGGCTTATTGTTACGATTGGCCCTCGGCGATCAGTCCTCAGCTTCCGCCTTGCACGAAGATTTCGAATCGCGCGCCCGAAGCGTGGACAAGAACGTCACCGAAGTACAACAGGACAATAGCGGCGATGAGATTCGTTCTTCGGCAGCACAAATGCAAGACGCTCTGCGGGCATGGCTCGCCGCGGATGCCGACATGTGGCAACTGTGCAGCAAGCAGGATTATCAAAGTGCCTTCAAGACCTTCGATGAGAAGGTTGCGCCCCGTGCAAAACAAATGCAGGCGTCCGCCGATCAAATCGTTTCAGTGGAACAGAGCTTGCTTGAGCAGGCTAAGCAGCGTGCCATCGATCTGCCGGTTCGGAGCCGCTGGACGGCCATCGCGTTGATGGGCCTCTGCCTGGTTGTCGGCATCCTTGTGATATTGGTCGGACGCGCCACCTCAGTCAGTTTGAAGCATATCGCCTCAGGAATGGCCAACACCGCCAATCAGGTGATTCAGGCTTCCCAGCAGATTTCAACCATTAGCCAACATCTGGCGCATGGGGCAAACGATCAGGCCGCATCGCTTCAGGAGACCTCGGCGTCAAGCGTCGAAATCAGTTCCATGACCCAACGCAACGCCGAACACGCCAAGAGCGCGGCGAATGCCGTCGCACGCGTCGATTCGCAAGTCGAGCGCGCCAATCAGACCCTGGAACAGATGATTTCCAGCATGCGCAGCATCACAACATCGAGCAAAAAGGTAGCCCAAATCATCACTGTCATTGAGCAAATTGCCTCGCAGACCAATCTGCTTGCGCTCAATGCGGCCGTTGAAGCGGCCCGTGCCGGGGAAGCCGGTTTAGGTTTCGCCGTGGTTGCCGATGAAGTCAGAACGCTCGCGCAACGCTGTTCGGAAGCCGCGCGGGACACCGGCGCACTAATTGCTGAAGCTGTTTCCAGCTCGAACGACGGCAGCGCCAAACTGAACGATGTTGCAACTGTGATTTCCGCCATCACCGAAAGCGCCACACAACTGCGGCAAGTGGTATCCGCCGTAAATACGGCCAGCCAGGAACAGGCCCGCGGTATCAATCAGATCTCCGAAGGCCTCTCCCGGATGGAACGCGTGACGCAACAAACAGCATCCAGCGCGCAACAGGGTGCCGCTGCCAGCAAACAAATGGATGCGCAGGCTCGCGCCCTCCGTCAAGTCGTGAAGCACCTGAATACAATGGTCGACGAAAGCCGCCAAACCAGCGAAAGCGCCGCCGAATCGCAAGCCATCCGCCGTCCTGCATTTGTCTAACCGCAATCGACGGCGAGCATCATCGTGGCCCGGCGTGGTAAGCTTCCCCGCCAAACATCAGACCCAGTCTGAGTAACGTACCTCGACTGTGAGATAACAATCACTCCTCATATAAGCAACATTTCGGTAGTGCCAGTGCCCTACAATCGAGTCAAACACTCGGCCCCGTCGGCCCAACTATGAAGCCTGTCACCATTCGCCCCACTCGCTCGGTCGAGGTGTCCTTTGTCGGGCCCCTCATCATGATGGCCATCGTCATTGCCGCTCTCTACTATGGCAAGGAGGTCCTCATACCATTCGCCTTGGCGTTGTTGTTGAGTTTCGTCCTGACGCCGCCGGTAACCTGGTTAGAAAAACTGAGGCTTGGGCGAATACCGTCGGTTTTGCTAGTCCTTCTGGTGGCATTTTCCATCTCAGGGGGAATCGTTTGGTTGGGAGTGACCCAACTGGCGGACATCATCAACCACTTACCGCAATACAAGGAGAACATTCAAAGAAAAGTTCAGGCGATGCGCAATCCCGCCGGATCCGCATTATCAAAGGCCGAAGACAGTATCAACCAGCTCAGCTCTGCCGTATCGCCAAGCAGCCCGCCCACCGATGCAAAAACCGGCGATACAGAGAACCGTCTTTCGCCAGCCGCGACCTCCCGAAAAACGCGTTCGAAGACTCCCAAGCCGGTTGGACCGGTGCCGGTCGAGGTTGTGCAGCATGGCCCGGGCATGATGGCGTCCTTGGGCCTGGTTGGGGTTTCGCTGGCCCATTTTCTCGGGGTAGCCGCGGCCGTGCTCATCTTTACGCTCTTCATGCTGATGCAGCGAGGCGATCTCCGCAACCGATTTTTCCAGCTGATTGGCACAGGACATCTGAACGTCATGACTGCGGCGCTCGACGATGCGGCGCACGGCGTGAGTCGATACATGCTCACACAGGCGCTCATCAATGGCACCTTCGGTCTACTGCTGGGCCTGGGGCTCTACTGGATCGGCGTTCCGAATGCTCCGTTTTGGGGTGTGTTAGGCGCCATTCTTCGTTTCGTTCCGTACATCGGCACCCTCATTGCCGGAGTCTGTCCCATGCTCTTGGCTCTCGCCGTCTTTGACGGGTGGACCAAGCCCTTGCTGACATTGGGGCTGTTCGCCGGCATCGAACTGACTATGTCGGCCGCCATTGAGCCATGGCTCTACGGTGCGCACACCGGAGTTTCGTCGCTCGCCATTTTGGTCTCCGCCGCTTTTTGGACGTTGTTGTGGGGACCGATTGGGTTAGTGCTGTCTACCCCACTAACCGTGTGTCTGCTCGTACTCGGCCGATACGCGCCGCCCCTCAAATTTCTTGGCGTTCTCTTGGGCGACAAAGTGCTGCTTCCGCCCGAAGCTTGCTTTTATCAACGCTTGCTGGCGATGGATGAGGACGAAGCCCGCGAAATCGCTGAGGGTTATTTGAAGGAAAAAACGTTTGGTGAGCTTTACGATCTAGTTGTGGTTCCCGCCTTGGCTCTCGCCGAAAAGGACCGGCACCAAAACGCGCTGGACGACGTCAGGGAAGAGTTTATCCACCGCAGCACCAGAGATCTCATTGAAGATTGGGCTGACCAAACCGCGACCGGCGAGCCGAATACTTCGGAAGCCTCATCCATATCGGTCGTTTGCATTCCGGCCAGAGACGAAGCCGATGAGCTGGTCGCCCTCATGCTCGGTCACGTCCTCCGCGAATCCCATTTCAACGCGGAGATTGCCCCCATTGGCTCATTTGACATCCTCGATGAGCATCAGCCCGACATTCTCTTTGTGTCCGCCCTGCCTCCCCACGCCTTAAGCCAAGCGCGTTCGCTATGCCGAAAGGTTCGCCGGAAGTGCCCGAAGCTCAAGATCATCGTCGGATTATGGGGCTCGACGATCGAAATCGAGAAAGTTCAGGAACGTCTGGGACCAGGCTGCTTTGATATGGTCGTCACTGACCTCAGACAAGCCGAACTCCAAGTGCGGGCCCTCGCGCCACCAACCGAAGCCCCGGACGAGCAACCGCTCCCAGTCGACGAACCTTCCTCTGTTTTGCTTGGTGCGGATGAGAGGACTTGAACCTCCACGAAGTTTCCCCCACTAGAATTCGTTCTAATCCTGCCATCCCAACTGGATCGCCTTACGAAGTATCCAAACCCCACTCTCCTGAACCTATGGAACGGAGATAGAGTTAGCGCATGCAAATCGGGGTATGTGCGGCGGGGTTCGCCAGCGGTGTTCTATCTCTCGCCCTGTTAATCGCTTCCGGCGCCGCTCCAGTGCCTGCCACTCCCGCAGTCATGTCTGTCTGTGAAATCTCTAAAGACTTTCGTGGCTTCCGCGATAAGCCCGTGACCGTACGGGGCGTTTACTACTATGGGCTTCGGCAGGAGTGCCCACAGAAATGCGCTGCCGGTTTGTGGCCCTCTTTCATCAACCTCGAAGGAGGGACCGATGCCACCTGGGATGCTCTGAGCAAAACGGTTCGCACGGTCGAGACCGAAGCCAAAACGACAGGTAAACGGTTCGAGATCTGGGTAACGGTCGTCGGTCGACTCCGGACGAGGGCGAAGCGCTCATCCCTCGGCCCTTGCGACAAAAAGAGCTGGGGTCTGCCGGGTTATGGCCATCTCGGCGCGTTCCCGGCTCAAATCGACGTTGACAGTTTCCGCGACATTGAGGTTAAAGTGAATCCGCAATCGCCCTACGATTACGGCAACATGTACCATGGACCGGCATAATGAGTCCGGATTAGCTCAAAACGGCCGGTAAGTGCCGGCGCTTTTCGGTATTCACAAAACTGCAGTTTAGTGAACGGCCGGACATAAAGAGCGACGTTTTCGCAAGCATCCTTACCTCTACCTGAGTTCGTTTGATGCTCGCTTGGAAAGGCGGCCATACCAGAACCGGCCCATAGCCACGGCCACTTCGAAGAAACGGGTTACGGTATCGAGGGAGTGTTGACCTTCACTGTTAATAGAGTGCGCAGCGCACGACGAAGTTTGTGGAGCGGGCTCTGCATCGGCTCGGCTACCTTCTAGTCATCACTGATTAAATCGGAGATCGCAATCTCTGCAGCCGTTCTCCACTTTCAGCGGGAAAGGGACGGTGGTCTGGCTTCGGATGAGGCTCCATGCGGCCAGTCGAAGAGCCGTAGCGGCGCGATTGACAACGTGGCGGGTTCCACTCTTGAGCACTTTGCCTCCGCTGATCCGGTTGTCGGGACACAGGCCTAGCCAGGAGGCAAACTGCTTTTCCGTCTTCCAACGACTCATGTCGACACCGACTTCGGAAATGATCGTCTGCACGGTCTGTAGCTCCAGGCCAGCGACTCTGGTCAGGTCGACTTCCGTGATGCGGCGGAGTTGGTCCTTGAGGTTGAAACGCGGCTGCTGTTTTGGTGCGGAAAGCGCGCTGGGATCGGATTGTGGTACTGGTGCCCACTTCGAGGTCATGGTTTTCAGATGTCGTTCGATTTTGCTGCTGGCGATTACGCATGATGGCTCCCACCGCGCAGACCTGATCTTCTGAAGAACTCGCGCAAAACGGGCACGATATCAAGAATGCCACCCAAAGAACTAGCGGGTTCCTCCAGGTCTGGTGGCACGCAGCCGTGCCCTTTGCGCTTCCGGCCGGTAAGCCGCGCGCAGCAAACCAACCGAGTGCGGAAACTGAATCCATTGACATTCGTGCCAATCGGTTCTGCGCCCTGGAACATTCTTCATATGCCGGGCGTTGGTGACGCCGCAAACGTTGCAGCCAGTCGGCCATTTGCTGAAGGTTTTCGGTGGACGTACCGAACCGGCGGACCGGCTGATGGTCCGGATCGTGATGCACGGCAACAAAGATCTCCCGGGCGTCGATATCGATCCCCGCCGCGCACGCTGCACGCGTTTCCTAGCTCCTGAAGAAGCCGAACACTTCTCTTGCACTGAGATGCCAGCCTCGCTACGACCGTGTTCGGGATCATCCCGGGTTCAGTGTTCGGCTTCACCAAAATCCCCATTAAACACGAAGACCCCGGGGGTGTCATGCAATGGTTGCGCTTTGCGCCAAGCGATAGGTATCCTGCGCGATGACGAGTTCTTCGTCGGTCGGGATCACCCAAGCTGCCATCGTGGAGGTGTCGGTCGAAATCTTTCCTTCTTCACCGCTGGCCTTCATATTACGAGCGTCATCAATCATCAACCCGCACCAGCCTAAAGACTGACAGATCATTGCCCGGATTTCCGGCGCGTGCTCGCCGATTCCGGCGCTGAAAACCACAGCGTCGGCGCCTCCCATCGCAGCAAGATAAGCGCCCACGTACTTACAAGCCCGATAGCAGAACATCTCGATCGCTAATTGCGCCCGCGGATGGGCGCCGTCCTGGGATGCTTTGAGCAGATCCCGCATATCGTTGGTCATGCCCGAAATTCCGAGCAGTCCGGAGTCGTGATTGAGAACCGCTTCGATCTGATCGGCTGTCTGCCCAGTCTTGCGGTTCAGGAAGGCGACAACCGAAGGGTCAATGTCGCCGCAACGCGTACCCATCATCAATCCTTCAAGCGGTGTGAATCCCATCGACGTATCGATTGGGCGACCCCGGTTAATCGCACACACCGAACAGCCGTTTCCTAGATGCAAGGCAATGATCCTCGAGCTTTCAGCGGGCCTTCCGGTTATGGCCAGGTAGCGTGACCAGAGGTAGCGGTAGGAGGTTCCATGAAAACCGTACCGGCGGATCTCGAACTGTTCGTAGAGAGCGTATGGCACTCCATAGAGATAGGCCCGCTCAGGAGCTTGCTGATGGAACGATGTATCGAAGACGGCTACCTGCGGTAGTGAATTGCCGAACACGTCTCGAACTGCTTCGATGCCCCGAATATTCGCTGGATTGTGCAAAGGAGCGAGTTCCACGCATTCTTGAATTCCCTTCAGAACGTCGGGAGTAATCAGAACGGAATGGAGGAAGCGCTCGCCGCCCTGAACAACGCGATGGCCAGCGGCATGAATGGTTCCGTGTTGGCGAACCGCCTCGTTCACAAGCAGATCGATGGCCGTTCGTGCGTCAGGAATCGCACCATCCATCAGCTTGGTCTCTCCACCGGATGTCAGCGCGAGAGTCGCCCGTTCTCCAAACCGGTCAACACCTCCCTTGGACAAACGCTGCCAATTGTCGTCGATTATTTCGAATTTGAGCGATGAACTGCCGGCATTGAGAACGAGAATGTTCATGCAGTATCAGTAGACCGCAATGCTGCATAAGCGCATCAGCGGAGTGAACTTGCCGATTACCTACTGCGCAACGTAGGAATGCTTTTCGAGACAGTCGGACGAACAGTAGTAGACCGTCTGCCGGCCAACTTGACGTTGATAACGGGTAGATTCCGCCACGAATGTGCCGCATACCGGGTCTCGATGCAAGTGACCATTCAGTTGGGGCGCTGATTCTTCCCGGTTGGGGGCGCCTTGCGACTTTTGGCTCGGAGTCTGGCTCCCCGTCAGGCTCCGGAGAAAGCCACCTAGCAAGGAACGAACCGCAATCACCAGGAAGATGGTGACCAGCAGTTCGAAAATCGTTCGAAAGAACATGAAAACGATACGGAGGGCGCCTCACACTAAGACTGCCTCCGCCCTATTCCTAGTTTATGCCTTAATGTTTCTTCTTGGCATCGGGAACCGTGACCTTGGTTTGGACGGTCGTGCCCAAGCTGGCTAACATGTCTTTGCTGGGCTGGGCAAATGGCCCATCGGGCTTCAGTTCAAGATACTTCTGGAACTGTTCAGCGGTACCTTCCGGAGGCGTCACCTTACCGGTTTTCTGATCGACGGTTGCTTTTCCCATTAAACAAATGCCGTATTGATAATGGGCGTCAGCGTAATTCGGATCGGCGTCAATCGCTTTCTTGAAGAAGTCGGCAGCCTGATCGTTTTGGCCGGAATTCACAAGATTGGCACCCATGTTGTAATACGCCTTAGCCGCCATTCCCGGATCGAGCTGAGCGGCTTTTGTTAGCGCCTGGGTGGCCTCCGGCATCTTCTTCTCGGCACCGTAGATGTTACCCATCTGGTTGTAGATTCCAGCATTACCGGGATCGCTGGGCTTCAAGTCTAAGGCTTTTTGAAATGCCGCCAATGCCTGATCGTAAGACTTTGTTTTCTCATCTCCGGTCTGGGTTGCGGCAAGCCCGGCATAAGCGTCTCCTAACTGTGCCCAGACAGCTTGTTGCGTGGCGTCTAGCTCACTCGCTTTGGTGAACTGGTCCACAGCCGTCTTATAGTCCTTATTTTTCATGCCGTCGACGCCGGCATTAAACGCGTCGTTCAATGCCTTGTTTTTCTTCATCGTCTCGGATTGGGCTTTGGCCTTCGCTTCCAACTCGGCCTTCTGCTGAGCGCTTAGCCCTCTTGTCTGGTCGTCGGTCAGTTGTCCGGTTTCAGCAGCCTTCATCGCGGCAGCCTGCTGAGATTTCATGCGGTCGGTGTTGAAGTCGACGGTCGTACTATCACCATACTTAGAGTGGACGTTTTTGACGCTATCGACCACCGCGCCATCCACTTGGCAGGCGATGTCGTAAGTTCCAAAGGGGAGGCCGGTGTAGAACCAATGGCCTTTCTTATCGGATTTGACTTGATAATGACCCTTGATATCAGTTCGCGTGAGAACAATTTGAGCTCCGCGGACCGGAGTTCCTTTGCCATCCTTGACGTCGCCTTCGAGTGTGGTCACCTGCGCCCAGACCGAACTGGCAACCAGGAGAACCGAAGCGCTCAAAAGTAGCGGACGTCGCAACTGGGCGAGCATAAATTCAATGTCTCCAATCTGTTTGCATTTCATCGCAATAGGACCGGGTGCCTGGCCCGGCGCGGCCGGCCCTCGTAAACCTTTTGTGAATTCCTGGATCAGGATACTACATTATGGACGACGCCAATATTGGCAAAGGGTTACACAGCTCCTGCAACCCAGGCGTATATGGGCGCATCAATTCCCCATAGACTTGAATAAGGATTTAGTATGGTGGTTACGCACAAAGGGGCAAATTCGTTGACATGGGGGAAAAAGGCGGCTGCGGTGTTGGCCTTGAGCGGCACGCTCTCGTTCGCCCAAACGCCGTTGAATGGTAACGCCAAAGCCGAGGATTTATATCAACGTACCGACTTTCAAGGCTCGCTAACGTTCTTGGACAAACATTCCAATGATGCAGCCACGAACTTTCTGTTAGGCCGCGATTATTTTTCCTTGGGCGACTTTAAGAAATCGATGGAATCGCTTGAAAAAGCGGCTTCGGAAGACGTTTCAAACAGTGAATACCAGGATTGGCTAGGACGCGCATACGGCCGCCGGGCCGAAACCTCGAATTTTGTCGCTGCTCCGGGATATGCCTCGAAGGCACGTCAGTCGTTTGAACGAGCCGTTTTATTGAATCCAAAGAATAGGGAGGCGTTGTCGGACCTATTTGACTACTACCTCGAAGCTCCTGGTT
Organism: Bryobacteraceae bacterium; assembly: GCA_049802535.1. Taxonomy (GTDB): domain Bacteria; phylum Acidobacteriota; class Terriglobia; order Bryobacterales; family Bryobacteraceae; genus Bog-105. The sequence goes on from JBARMQ010000281.1 coordinate 11,642, forward strand.
TCTTGGGCGGCGGCTACGAGAAAGCGATGGGTGTGGCGGACAAGATCGCGGCGATCGATCCCTCCGAGGGCTATTTTGCAAAGGCGCAGCTCGACCAGAAGCGGCAAAATATGCAAGAAGCCGAGTCGCATCTGCGCTTGGCTATAGCCTCCGCGCCGCGACAAGTGGGGAAATTGCTCGCGCTGGCGAAGCTGCTATCCAAGGAAGGTCGCACGCAGGAAAGCGATGCCATGTTCCAAAAAGCCGATCAAATTGCGCCGAATACTCCACGGGTTTGGTTTACCTGGGCTGATACGCTGATCCAGGAGAAGCGCAATCTTCCCGAAGCTAAAACCTTGCTCGAAAAGTACATTCAAGCTCCACTCACTCCCGACGATCCGCCGAAGACCCAGGCCGCGAAGTTGCTGAAGCGCGTTGCAGAAAACGGTGTCTAGTTGGACTTCGCGGAAGCGATTCGTTTTGGCATTGAAGCGCTAAGGGCCAACAAACTCCGCACTTTTTTAACCGCGCTCGGGCTGATCATCGGCAATGCATCAGTCATCCTCGTAGTCACCATCTCGCTCGCCAGCCAAGACATGATCCTCAACACTATTCGAGGCATCGGCTCGAATTTGGTGTTCGCAAACTACGAGACTGCTGGCCAGAACGTCTCAAAGGTGGCAGGCGACTTCGTTAAGATCGCAGACGTCAACGCTCTGCGGGAAGACTTGGGCAACTTGATCGTTGCTGCCACGGCGGTACTGCCGAACCATGACCAGATTGTTGTGAACGGTCAAGTACGTGAAGTGACAGTGGACGGAGTAGACGCGGAATACGCCAAAGTGCGTAATCTAGATATCCTTAAGGGCCGCGCCTTCGTCCAGAGCGATATTACATTCAGCGAGCGTGTTGCGATGGTCAGCCAACAGTTAGCCACGCGCCTCTTTGGCGGACAAGAGGCCGCGATCGGGCAAATCATCAAAATCAATCAACTGCAGTTCACGGTAATTGGTACCTTTCGTGAGAGGACGAGCACATTTGGCCAGGGCGAAATTGCCGACGAGACCATTCTGATTCCGACCTCCGTCATGAAGGACTTTGAACAGTATGAGCGCGTGGAGCCTGTGTATTTGGAGGCTCGGACGGCTGCCGATGTGCCGCTCGTGCGCGAACGCGTTGCCGAGATCCTTGCAAAACGGCACAGACCTGGTGCAACGTACGTAGTCCAAGACTTGCAGGGTTATTTGGATGCCGCTAACAAAATCGCAACAGTGTTGTCGGCCGTGCTTGTAATCGTGTCGGCGATTGCGCTCGTAATCTCTGGAATCGGCATCATGAACATCATGCTGGTGACCGTCACGGAGCGTACGAGGGAGATCGGCTTGCGAATGGCGCTAGGGGCTTCGCGTGGCCAGATCATGCTGCAATTCCTCGTCGAAGCGGTGATGATCAGCGTGGCCGGTGGCGCGATCGGCATCGTGATTGGCTTAGCGTTGCCGTTGAGCGTTCGACTTTTCACCGATCAAGTGAATGTGCCTATCTCGCCCTTATCCGTGGTCGTCGCGTTCGCTGTTTCGTTCACGGTCGGCGTAGGCTTTGGGTTGTTGCCCGCGCGCCGGGCTGCGGAACTGAATCCAACTGAAGCTCTGCGATATGAATGACGGTCAAGAGAGCGGGTGCCTGCGCAATTCTGCTAATTCTCGAACGTCGCCCTTCACTGCTTCTTTGATTTGCTTAACCCTTAGCTTTCCGCTGGCGGCGTTCGCAACCATAAATCCTAAACCTGCTACAACTGCGTCCTCAGCGAGAGCCACGGCGAAACCGGGCATTCCCAATTCTTCAGTGGCGGCGCGGCGAAGTTCGTAAAAGGCATAGGTGCCCCCTAAAGCGGCAGATGCGCCCGCAAAAGCGCCCATCACCGGCGACCGCTTCAGCGCGGAACAGAACAGCGCGCCACAGATTGCTCCCGATGCCATACGGGCGATCAGGCTGCCGGTCTGCGTACGTTTCGGCATGAATGGAAGCTTGTCAAACACGAACTCACCAATCGCCAAAGCGAGTAGCGAGTGAGCGATAACTGGCTTCTCAAAAGCGCAAAGGGCACGGCTGCGTGCCCCCAGACAGGAGAGGAACCCGCTTGTTCTTCGGGAGGCATGCTTGATCCCGTGCCCGTCTTGCGCGAGTTCCTCAGTAGTAGTGGCGCAACCCTCCTTCAGGCAGCGCGTGCGGCTGAGGCGACCGAGGATAGCCGGTGCAGCCATGGACCGCATACCCGCAACCACACCCAACGCAGTTGCGCCTGCATAGATCTGCGCATCGCGACCTTGAAAAACATTGCTCTCCATTGTCCCTCCTCTTCATAGATAGACATGGAGGCAGGACTGCACCACCAAAAATGACAATAGCTGTAAGACTTAGAGGGGAAAGCGAAAGCGGGTGAGTAAATCCAGGGCGGATCAGTGACGATCCACCCTGGCGGATTAGAGAATGAAAGTTAGTCGCTGGTAGGAAGGGTGGTCGAACTGCCCGTGTGATTCGTCCCGTAGTAGGCGCCGACGGCAATACCGGCGGCTGCGCCAGCAAACACAAGCACCCACCAGAGCGGAATACCCTTTTTGTAGGTAGCGCCCGTCGGAGTCTGTCCACCATTATCCGGATCGTCCGCCGTGCCGCCCGTCTTAAAAGAGGCGGACGTGCCCTCGGCGACGTGAGTCAACAGGGCCCCGGAACCGTTCAGAACGCTTACGGAGCCAGCAATGGAGGCAACATCAAAGCTACCCTCATGGAGACGGACCGCAACCTGGCTGGCTGGAGTGTCTGCGACAACATGATACCGATCGCCGAGGATCTGATATTTGCCGAGGTTGTCGATCTTGGCCGCCCCGCTTGTCAGGACGAAGGAATTCGCGAAAATTTGGCCGGACGATTTGGTCGCGAGGAGAACTGTGGCCCCGTTATGGAGCGTCACCTCGCTGGTCGTTGCGTCGGTCTTTAGCTGGGAACCATCCACAATATTGGCCGTTCCAGCCATACTCACATTGTTAACTGAAAACATCCCAAACGCGGATGCCACGCCGATCACGGGGGTAGCAGCAAAAACAGAAGTAGCTGACAGTGCGGCTACAGCGAAGAACGCTCGTAAGCTGTTTGTTTGCATATTTCTCCGTAATACCCGATTTAAGGATCGAGTAATCCTCCCCAGTATAGCCGAAGTTGTTTATCATTATCAATCAGAAGGCCATATCGCGGACCCACGATGAACTACTATGAGGAACTCGGAATTGACCCCTCCGCGACAGAGGAAGAGATTGCCCGAGCACACCGCCGCCTTGCCCGGTTAATGCATCCGGACCAGCAAGTCGATGACGCCGTTAAGAAGCTTGCCGAGACGCAAATGCGCCGGCTAAACGCCATTGTTGACGTTTTAACGGATCCCGGAAAGCGTCGCCTCTATGATGAACAGCTGCAGCCCAAGGCAACCGTCCCGCCGCCCGCTAACCCCAGCGTCGTCCAGTCGGCCGCAAAATCTGCGCCGATGCGCGCAATGCAGCCGCCGTCGAGCTTTGTCTCTGGATTACGCGGCCTCTGGCGGGCTCTCCCCTGGTGGGTATGGAGCACCGGCGGAGCCCTCGCAATGACGTTTGTGATCAGTTGGATGGTCGCGGACTATTCGGGCAGCTCTTTCGGAAATCGCCCTACCGATTATGTGCGTCCGAAGGACAGCACCGAAAATAAAGACCAGAAACCAACTGACACGGATCGCCCAATCACCATTGAGCATCCGAAACACACCGCCTTAGCCGCGCTGAATCGCATCCTGGCCGCTATGGCGGCGGAGAAACCCGCTGTTCCGGCGGCTGCTGCTAAGGCCGTCGAAACGAAAAATGACGTAAGGAGCGACGCCAAGAACGACGATCTCAAGCCTGCCGAACTCAAGGCTTCGCAAAGTAATGAAGCATCCCAAGAGAACGCAAGCATTGGAACTAAGAACATTGCCCCGGCGAAGCAGGAGCCGCCAATAGCGCCCATTACAGCTGTACCGGACCCCGAGCACGCTAATTCCAGGGCGCCGAAGAGCGACAACGCCAACACGCGCCCCGTCGAAACGGCGGCAATCATCCCGGCAAGCCCTGCCACGGCGGCCCATCAGCCTGGCGCCTCTAAGTCCGATCCAACGCCGCCGTACGCGGATGCCGCCTCTGTCGTTGTTCCGAGCGGTGAGTCGGTGCCGCCGCCAAAAGCGTCTCTGCCGGCAATCGCAAAAGCAGATGTAAAGGATCCTTTGGCGGGCGACTGGGTGTATGCGCCGGCAGAACCTGAAAAACCATCCAAAGGCTACTTCCCGCCCGAATTCATTGAACTGCGTCTAGTCTCCGATCAGGGACTGCTTCATGGAGAATATAAGGCGCGTTATCAAGTGAAGGATACGTCCCTGCGCCCTGATGTGAACTTTCAGGTGTTTGCCAATGCGGCGAATTCAAAAAGATTTTCTTGGGAAAGCAAGGACGGCCGAAAAGGCGTTCTGAAGATCATTCAGGTCGATGCGAAAAATATTGAAGTGGAGTGGAGGGCGACGACAAAGTCTCACGGGCCAGCATTAAACGTCGGTTCCGCCACATTGACCCGCCGAAATATCGAGTAGCCTAGGTGCTTCGATTGTATTAGCCGAGTCCGTTTTCAACTGCAAATCTTGTAAGTTGCGCCGTTGTCCGGATCCCGAGTTTCTGCATGATGCTGACTTTGTGAAATTCCGCTGTGCGCACAGAGATATTTAATTGCGAGGCGACTTCTTTTGCGGTCGAACCGGCGGCGATCAATCGAAGCACCTCCCGCTGCCGGGGAGTAAGGCCCTGAGGCTCTTCCTGATTGGCAGATCGGTCCTTGTGCTGAACGGAAGCGGCGATGTAGGTTTCGCCTTGCATCACTTTGCGAACGGCAAGAGCTAATTCCGGTGCGGCCGAACTCTTCAGCACATAACCCGACACACCTGCCCGCAAGGCTTCTCGCACGTATGTTTCACTGCTATGCATCGTTACGATGAGAACCTTCGAATTGGGGCTTTTTTCCATGATTTGACGGGCTGCATCAAGGCCATTAAGGCCAGGCATCGAGATGTCCACCAAAGCCACGTCAGGTTTCAGACTTTCTGCTTTCGCTACCAAATCGACTCCGTTGTCCGCGGTGCCGACCAGTTCACATTCGGTTTCAAGCAATTGGGATAGCCCATCGAGCATCAGGGCGTGATCGTCCCCTATCAAAATCCGAGGTTTCATTTAACCTGGTCCTTTTTTAAAAAACAGAAATGTACACATCTATCTGACAAGCTTTACTGATCTGATGTTGCTGCCAAATATGGCCTTCATGTTAGATAAAGTTAGGTAGACATTACACTCAATGTGGCTCTTCACGATAAAATAGTAGAGTTACGGGCGTCCAACTGCTCCCGCTGCCTACAAAATGATTAGTCGTAGATGCCGTAGATAAACCAGTCGCAAGCGGGGGTCTCACAATAAATTCGATAGAGCGATCCGTCTTCGAGGGCCACATCCCATTCCTCGCGATTCCAAGGCTTAGGTGTCCACCATTCCCCGGAAGTTTTCCACGGACCGGCAGAACGCACGACTGCGCCGGCAATCCCGCGGGCA
>JBARMQ010000282.1:0-3116 GCA_049802535.1 Bryobacteraceae bacterium
TTGCTCATCCTGGATGGTGAGCGCGTGGCCGGCGTCATGTCCGAGCGCGACTATGCCCGGAAGATCATTTTGAAAGCGCGCTCGTCAAAAGAAACGCGCGTCGACGAGATCATGACCTCTCAACCAATTACCATTACCGCCGCCTGCGCGGTATCGGAAGCGATGAGAATCATGACCGAACATCGGATGCGCCACTTGCCCGTGGTGAGTGAGCGCGGAACGGTTCTTGGCATGATTTCGATTGGCGACCTGGTCAAATGGATCATTAATTCTCAGGAAGAAACCATCGAACACCTGCATAGTTATATCTCCGGACGCGCCTGACACTATCCTTATGACAGGGGCGTTAGCGATCCGCCTCCCGACTCTGAAATATGCCCGTTTGGACGATAGTGGAAGGGCGCCTGCACGATGGGCTGCCGATGCGTTTACATCTGGCCGCGAACGAAGGCCGCTTGTGGCGTGCGTCCTTAAGCGATGACAATCATCCGGTGACGACCGATGAGTTTCTCAGCCACTTAGGGAGCCCGCATGTCTGGTCACGCTGGGAACACGGCACGGGAGCAGGTCTGCTGGATGCGGCGGCCATGCAGGTCGAAAATTATTTCAAGGGCAGGCTGCGGACGTTCGACCTTCCACTTGAGATCCGCGGTACGCCATTCCAAGTCAGCGTTTGGAATGCGCTGCGTCAAATCCCTTACGGGGAAACACAAAGTTACGGCACAGTTGCGATGGCAATCGGCCACCCGGAGGCTGTTCGCGCAGTTGGTGGCGCAAACGGACGCAATCGCCTGCCGCTCCTAATTCCTTGTCACCGCGTGGTTGCGGCCGGCGGAAAGCTGGGCGGCTTTACCGGCGGCCTTGGTTTGAAGAAACGGTTGTTGGCGCACGAAGCAAATTTTGCAGCAGCGTCATAAAGTTCGCTTCATTCTCCAACGCAAATTCGATCTCGAGCCACGCCATATTGAAGGGGTAAATCACGCGCTCTAAATGGTCGGGGCAGTTGATGCGGTCCTTTTCAGTTGTCACGATCATCTCGGCCCCATAAAATCGGGCTTGCTGAGCGATGCGCCACAATTCTTTCGGACGATAAACATGGTGGTCCGGAAAACTCCATCGGTAGACAACCTCAAGGTTCAACGACTCCAGCGTGCTCCAAAAGCTTTGTGGATTGCCTAACCCGCAAAAGGCCGCCACGCGGTACGCCGGCAGATTGGCGTTACGATCACTAGTTTGATAGTCGACCCAGTGCCTTGCCACCAATCGCGTTCGGAAGATCGGCGCGGTTGGGTTGAAGTGTTCCAATCGCCGCCGAATTGCGTCAAAGCGTAAATCGTTCTCCGTCCTAGTGAGGACGAACATGTTTGCACGCGCCAACGCATTCACCGGCTCGCGTAACCGTCCCAATGGCACGACTGCGCCGCCGCCAAAGGGATCAAGCCCGTCAATCACGACAATGTCCGCGTCGCGGCGCAACGCGGCGTGTTGAAATCCATCGTCCAACAGGCAAACGGTGGTTTCGGGAAACTCCTTCAGCACCAACTGTCCCGCTTCGTAACGGCGCGATCCAATGCCGACAATCGCCTCGGCTGCGCGTAGAAAAATCTGCGGCTCGTCGCCTGTCAGTCTCGGCGGCACTTGCGATCCCGGAGGCAGAACCATCATTTCAGCTGGCGACCGGCGCCGATACCCACGCGTCAGAATCGCTGGAGTTTGCCCCAGACGTCGCAGGAGCGATGCCAGATAGTTCGTCATCGGGGTTTTGCCTGACCCCCCCACCGTGATGCCGCCAATGCTGATCACCGGGACCGGCAATGAATGGGCCCTCCGTTCCGATCGTGCGCGTTTCCAGATTCCGCCTTTTTCCCACAGCCACGCCAGCGGCGCCCGAAGCCAGCGCGATAGCAATCCTCGCGAAGCTGCGCGGAAAGCGCCGTAGTAAACAGGCCACAGTTGATCCGCAATCCGCGATGAAATTCCCTGGTTCCGCTGAACCAATTCGCGGCCGAGCCGTCCAATCTCAGCCGCTTTCGTGGTGTCGGTCAGCAGTTCCCGGATCGTTCCCGTCAGTTCGCTGGCGCTATCAACTTCCACCAATGCGCCGGCTTCGCGGAAGTCTTGCGCAATGGCTTCAAAATTTTGCATGTGCCGTCCGACGACCACTGCTGCGCCGGCCGCCGCGGGTTCCAGAATGTTATGTCCGCCGCGCGGCGCGATCGAACCGCCGACAAACGCCACCTGCGCTAGTGTGAACGCATTCGCTAATTCACCCACCGTATCCAGCAAAATGACAGCGGGCAGCTCCACGCTCTGCGGCAGATTCGTACGCCGCGCATGCCGCAATCCACGCTGTTCCAGTTTCCTTGCGACCACCTCAAATCGTTGCGGCTGGCGTGGCGCCACAATCACCAGCAAGTCCTTCATGTCCTTGGCAAGACTCTCGAAAGTGTCAAGCACTAATTCGTCTTCATCAACCGAATGCCGTTCCACGCTGCCGGCTTCATTCGGGCCGACAGTGCTGGCGGCAATCCATACACGCGCTGCACCAAACGTCGGCAACCGCGTCTCCCCGCGCAGCGAGCAGGCATCGTACTTCAAATTGCCTTCGAAATGCAGCCGGTCTTCCAGCACGCCCAGCTCGCAATAGCGGTCGCGATCTTTGGCGGTCTGAACGTAAATTGCCTCCGGAAGCTGCAAAATAGGCGAAAAGAACCACCGCAACGTCCGGTACTTGGGCCAAGTGCGGCTGGAAATCCGCCCGTTCACCACCACCAAGCCCGCACCGGTCCGCACCACCTCGGCATACAAATTTGGCCAAATCTCCGTCTCCAACACGATCACTAGCGAAGGCCGCAATACTCGCAGCACGCGGCGGACACAACTGGCATAGTCATACGGTACATAGAAAATGCCATCGAGCAAGCTTGATAGCCGCCGTTCCGCGGCAGCGCGGCCGGCTACCGTCGAGGTAGACAGGTAGACTGGAATGCGAAAGGTTCCGCGAGATCGCAGCACTTCTAGTAGCGGAATGGCGGAAGTAACCTCACCGGCCGAGACAGCATGCAACCAGATCGCGCCGGGGTTCGTCCGATTGAAGAGCCGGGGCAGGAATCCAA
>JBARMQ010000283.1:0-1862 GCA_049802535.1 Bryobacteraceae bacterium
ATGCGCGACATGGCGGACGAGCTGTTGAAACTTTACGCCCAACGCCGCATGGCCGAAGGTTTCTCTTATTCACCCGATAGCAACTGGCAGCGCGAGTTTGAAGACGCATTTGAATACGCTACAACAAAGGACCAAGCGAGCGCGGTTGCCCAAATCAAGCGGGACATGGAAGGCGAGCAGCCGATGGACCGTTTGTTATGCGGCGATGTCGGCTTCGGAAAGACGGAAGTCGCCATGCGGGCGGCCTTCAAAGCGTTGGGCGATGGGAAACAGGTGGCCGTATTGGCGCCGACAACGGTCCTGTCGTTCCAGCATTTTGAGACCTTCAAACGGCGCTTCGCTTCCTTCCCGGTTCGTGTCGAACTCGTCAGCCGCTTTCGCTCTGCCAAAGAAATTAAAGCTGTTTTGGAAGATTTGAAGACGGGACGGGTGGATGTGCTGATCGGTACACATCGGCTGCTTTCACAGGATGTCGAGTTTCACGATGTCGGTCTTCTTATTGTCGATGAGGAGCAACGCTTCGGAGTCAAGCATAAAGAACGTTTGAAGCAGCTAAAGCATAACGTCGATGTATTGACGATGAGCGCAACGCCGATCCCGCGAACTCTACATATGTCGCTGCTGGGTCTGCGCGATATGTCGGTGATCGAGACGCCGCCCAAGGATCGCCTGGCTATCAATACGGTGGTTGCGCATTTCAATCCCGATTTGATTAAGACTGCGATTGAGCAGGAAATTGCAAGGCAGGGGCAAGTGTATTTCGTCCACAACCGCGTGGATACGATCTTCATGCGCGCCGCTTCTATCAAGGAGCTTCTACCAAACTGCAATGTCGGCGTAGGCCATGGTCAGATGGGAGAAGCCGCACTGGAAAAAGTGTTGCTGGGTTTTATGCGCCATGAGTTCGACGTCTTCGTTTGCACCACCATCGTCGAAAACGGATTGGACATTCCGCTTGCAAACACCATCATCATCGAAAACGCGGAACGCTATGGACTAAGCGAGCTTTACCAGCTTAGGGGCCGCGTTGGCCGATCGAACCGCCGGGCTTATGCCTATCTGCTGGTACCGGCCGATACGCAATTAAGCGAGGTGGCGCGGAAACGATTGGCGGCGCTGAAAGAATTTAGCGATCTTGGCGCCGGTTTTAAGATTGCGGCGCTTGACTTGGAACTGCGAGGCGCGGGTAACCTTCTTGGGGGAGAACAGCACGGACATATTGAAGCGGTCGGATACGACACGTACGTCCGGCTGCTGGAAGAAACCGTGCGGGAGCTGAGGGGTGAAGAGGTGCCGCTGGAGATACACGCTACGTTAAACCTCGGCCTCGATATACGCATACCCTCCACGTACATTGGCGATGAGGCGCAGCGGCTGCGGTCTTATAAGCGAATTGCCGATGTGGCAGACGAGGAGCAAGCGGCGCGGACGAGGGAGGACATTTCGGATCGCTATGGACCTATTCCGGAAGAGGTCAGGAATCTGATCGATTTTTCGGTGCTAAAGAGCCTTGCGGCGGCAACCGGAGTGGAATCCATCGACCGGCGTCACGGCTTCGCGAATATCAAATTCCATCAGCAGTCGAAAGTGGACCCGTATAAGCTGATGGCTTTAGTTCGCTCCACTAACGGCGCGCAATTCACCCCCGCGGGTGTGTTGAAGCTGCCATTAGCGGCGTCTCCAACCCCTGCGGAACTGCTGGCGAGTCTTCGAGCTAGTCTGATGGAATTAACCACCTTGAAAGCGGAGCCGAGCGTTCCGGTGTAGTAATTGCTCGGTGAGGCCGTTTCCGGGCCGGGGTCGATCAGGCAGGAGATGGGCCGGTGACGCCGGCCTACGACAAGAAGATGTAGCCGTTATGC
>JBARMQ010000284.1:0-2627 GCA_049802535.1 Bryobacteraceae bacterium
GGAATAGCGTGCTATTGGATCTTGAGGATGCTGCAGGTTCGGCATCCAATTGCCAGCAGCAGAGCCGGCCGAAGTGCTCGTATTTCTTCTCTTATCGTCAGCTTGGTGATCATGGGTCACTTCATAATCTTAGAAAGACAACCGCGGGATCCGGCCCACTCTTTCTCTAGGAAAGCCGAATCTTCTGCTTCGGGTACTAGGCCCGTCCCACGCCAACTGTTGCTGTTGTGATGCGAGATTTGAACGTGGTCCGCGCCCACCGTCTTGAACCAGTCGATCACCTCGTCATGGCTGTGATAGAAAGCGGTGGGCGCCACTAATTGATCGAACACATTCCAGAAGTTCTCCGAGAAGGAATAGTCGGATATCGAGCAAAGATAGTCTGCATAGGGAAGGCGTGTTTTCAACCAGTTCCGCCTCTTCGCCGGGCGATACAGAACCCTGAGACCAGCAAAGAGTGTGACAGCCGGGAAGAAGGATAAACACCGGGTGAAGAATGGGGGTAGTCGCGAAGTTAAAGTTCTCCGTAAGGGGTCAACGAGTCTTTCGATCCATAGATTCCCCTCTCTGCCATAAACCCAGGTCGCTATGCGGCCACCAGGTTTGACATGGCCCGCAACAGCCACGAAACCCGCTTTTGGAACCGGCAGATGATGAACGACCCCAATGCTGTACGCAAGGTCGAACCGGGCTTTGAATGGCAGGTTGAGAATATCCGCTTGTATAACATGCACATTTGTCAAAGTGCGCGTGTTGCGAAAAGCTGCGTCCACCGCATCCGACAAGTCAACACCGACAACGGTGCGGGCCCCGAATTGAGACGCCAGGTAGATATGACGACCCTTGCCACAGCCAGCGTCCAACACAACTTGATCTTTGAAGTCTGCTGCCGACAAAGGTGAAATCCAAGCCAGGAATTCCTTCTTATCCGCTTCGGTCAGTTGCGAATAGTGTGTCCACTCATAGCCAAATGCCGAAGCGGTAGCCTTCTGCTCCGCAGTCAATGGGCCCGGCAAAAAGCGTGGAACCCCGCGAACGATCGGGAATCCGCCTTTGCACCCCTGACAGATCAGGCTACCCTCGATTACGTCCAGGTCCTCAAACGTCTCTTGGTGGATATCAAAACTGTCATGACAAACCGGGCATTCTAAGAGGGCAAGTAGGGAATACTTCAAGAAGACTCCTGAATCTAAAGCAATGGTAGTACTCGACGGTGCTTCCGAACAACAGGAAGCAAGGGCCGGTTGTTCGCCCATCGCGTCTACCGAACAAAGACGAAGAAGAGGATGCCTGCGGCGGCCGCAAATACAATCAGGAATGCAACTGCCCAAAGCAGGTACCTGACGGGAAAATCCTCATCGTCTGCATCCATCTGGCTCTCGTGGCTGCCGTGCTCAACTTGCCGTTTCAAGCGGTAACAAAACCCCGCCGGCTACCGGCCTTGTTGGCCATGGAGATGGTTTTCCAGCGCTGCTCAATTGAGAACAACTGAACTGATCCAGCCGTTAAGCCCAAAGATCGCCCGAAAGCTCCAAACTGCCATCCCAAAAGTCTTAAGCGGTTAAGACTAAATGTCAAGCAGAATCGTAATAAGCTAAGACTCTTGCGGGGTACGTGCCCCTTGCAAATATATCGGCTGCGAAGGCAATGTACCTCACTAGCGAGGCGTGGGGGCCTGTCCCGTATTCCCGGGGCCATTGACTGGGCTGCGTCCCGGCATTGTCGTAATTTCGACCCGAGTATTCTTCACAAACGCGACGTCATGTCCGTGCGCCAGCCAAAGATCGTAGACCGAAAGGGCAGCTGCATAAAAACCAATGCCGGCTGCCACGTTCCGGGAGTCTGCCAGAATGCCGGCAAGCCGGCCCATAATCCCGAAGCCATTCGACGAGACGGCGCGGTTCACGATTTGGTTCTCGTCAGTATCGAAGGCACGCCCCGCGAGAAAGGTTAGCGCCAGGGGCACAATCACCCGGTTCTGCGATTGTTGTTGAACTCCGCCCTCCGAATCGATCTTTAAATTCTCTTTTTTATTCGAATCGATTCCAGCGAGTGTGCCTTCCACAGGTTGAGTAAAGCCGCCTGGCAGCTTCAATTCTCGAAATCGAAACCGAAGCTTGCCCTGGCGTCCGAAAGAGCGCGCTGCCTTAGCTTGTGTGATCTCCCCAATCATTAACGATCCTTCGGGAACCACCAGGGCGTGATCCGAGTTGAAAACCGGGTCCGCGACAAAGGCCTGGAAAGTATCTCCCGGCTTTGCTTTTGCGGAGCTGATCGTTCGCAGCAAATAAGCATGCAAGTGCCATCCCTTGTCTTGCTCCGCAGGACCTGCCGCTGCCTCTTTCCCGTTTCCTGGAACCACCGCCCCGTCGCTGCCCAATGGCGGATGTTCACTGACGCTCAGGTTCAGCGGCCGAGTCAGCTCAACCGTCCAAGTTGTTCCCGCTTCGATCCGTTGCGGGTGATACGGCAGCTGGGTATAGATAAATTGCACCAGCCGGTCGCCTTTCCCGGGTGCCGTGAAGAGGGCCGCTGTTTCCTTCAATCGCTGTTTTTCCTGGGCTAGCTGCTCGCCCAGGAAAGAGCGCTTCTTTTGGCCGGGAGGAGGGGACAAGTGCAAAACCGCA
>JBARMQ010000285.1:0-6036 GCA_049802535.1 Bryobacteraceae bacterium
GCACAGTCTTCCCGGGCTACTTTACGCCTGAGAAAGAAATCAAGCGGAAGGCCATTAACCAATGGATCCGGACGAGGCATCAATTCGATGGCGTGATCGACTTTGAGCAGGCCGTACGCGACCCAGACCATCCCGATCACATCGCTCCTTCATATGACAGCGGCGATCATCTTCATCCGAACGATGCGGGATACAAGGCGATGGCCGATGCTATCCCGCTGTCGCTGTTTTAATCGACTCGCGCAAGGCGACGGGCTCTAAGCGCCTCTACACCTGGTTGCAGCGGGCATTGAGAAAGCAGAGCGCGCGATTTAGTGGTCGAGGTAAGTGGAGTTCGCCGCCAGCCTCCTCGCTCTCAGCGCGATGTCTGCTCCCGCCGCTGTTGCGCCTCGCGCAGCCACTGCGCCATCTTCTCGTCCTTCTTAGCGTGGGATGCCCAACCCTCGGCAGTAGATCCCCAGCGATAGTCGACGATCGTCATGTCGATGCCGCGGTCGATAAGGAATTGCATGGCTTCGTAATTTTGGTGGAACACCAGCTCATGCAGGATACTGGCGGGTTCATGGGAGCCCCAGTTTGTGTTGATATCGGCCCCGCGCCCGAGGAGAAAGTCGGCGATTTCAAAGTGGTTGTTCAGGACCGCCCAGGCGAGTGCGGTGTCGAGAACCTGCTTCACACTGGGCTCGCCCCATTGCAGGTTTCCACGGGTGTAGGCACTGTTAGCGGGAAAATGATTCGCGAGGTCGCCCAGTGCAGGCTTGCCCGCCGCGTCGAACCAGCGTCTTACAAGTGCGAAGTCCCCGTTCCCGGCTGCGTGTGGCAGATCGTCGGGCAGGCGCCAGATCCGCAGTAGTGTCGGAAGCAGATGGCTCTTCGCATATGTGAACGCGAATTCAATGGCCTGCGATGGCGGCGGCACGCGACTGCGCAACACAGCGGGATCGAGATCAAGAAGAGCGGTAACGAAAGCTGGGCGATCGCGGAGCACCGCCCTCTCGATCAATCCGACTTGGAATTTCACACATGCGTCTGCCAACATCCATGCTTCGCGCCGCAATCCGTCGACGAAGGTTTGCAGGTCGCCGTCGTTCTCCGCGCGGACGACCTGTCGCATGACAAAAGCCTGCCAGGGTCCGGCTGGGTCGGCGTGGGTGAAGGCGAGCGTCTCACTTTCAGCCATCGTGGATTGGACAAAAGCGGAGCGTCCCGGCTCGCCCTCTATCCGCCTTCCCAATTCGGCATCGAGCCTGATAGACCAATCCAACAGCAACGCCGCTGCGGTCGCGTGCTGGAAACGGCAGGCACAGATGAACGCTTCGTTCACTGCGGCAAGATCGCCGCCATTCGTATCAAGACATGCCCGAACGCCATTAACGTCGCCGAGCGCGGCAAAGAACTTGAGCGATTGGGGAAGAAGTCCTCTGCGGTGGAATAGATCGAGCAACCCCTTTGCGCGGGAAGCGATGAGGCCATGGCATACCGACGGCACGACGACTGCGCCGGCATCGATCAGGACTTCGGCGCATTCCGGGCGCGTGTACTGCCGCTCCCGGGAGGGGTCGAAGCTGTCGCCGAAGGAATCAGTAGCCATCCCGAGCAACCCGCCGCCGTTTTCATCCGCCCTCCAAGACAAGAGGCCCGGGTATTCAGCCAACAGTTGCCGCAGACCTTCGACGTCGTTGTCATGGATACGTCGGTGGGCTAGGGATACGGCCCATTCGAGTCCGTTGCCCAAGCGTTGGTTTACTCCTTTGACCAGGTCCTGCCAGCCTTGAAACCCATATTCGCGCGCCAGCACGAACTGGGCATGACGTTGTGACAACGACAGCCCGGCTTGAGGCAGCTGAGCACGGGCCCGAGCGATGGCAACTGC
The DNA here is from genome assembly GCA_049802535.1 of Bryobacteraceae bacterium. GTDB lineage: Bacteria > Acidobacteriota > Terriglobia > Bryobacterales > Bryobacteraceae > Bog-105. Next base: position 1,874 of record JBARMQ010000285.1, read on the forward strand.
ATCGCCGGCAGCGATTTCGCGCGCCAGTTTCTTGGCTTGTTTGCGCAGGGAGTCCAGGGAGGGGTGAGGGGGAAGCTTCGATGCGGACATGGCGATCTCCTTTCAATCGCCTGTGACCCGCTGATACAGGCTGAAAGAAGACGCAAAGGACGCCGTCTGAATCGAAGCAGGTGGGATTTGTTCCCTTGCCGCGGGCCGGTGGTGCCCTGACGCACTCTGCCGCTAGTATCCGCAACTTACCGTGCAACTGTCAACCGCGATTGCCAGACCATCTGTTTCGGAAAGGGTGACTTCCGACGCTCACGCGTAAGGTTGGCATTCAGCGTTCAAACAGTGCTCGAACATTTCATGACTAGAACGGTCATGTCGTCGTGCTGCGATGCACCTCCGGCGAAAACATCGGCTGCGGCGAAGACCGCGTTGACAATATCTTCAGCGGTTCCGTCTGAAGCTTGTTGAGCGGCCAAAATCATAGCTTCTTCGCCCCATTCTTCCTCATCGGAGTTCATCGCTTCGCTGATACCGTCTGTATACGTAAGCAACAGATCGCCGGGATGAATCAAGAGCGAGCCTTGTTCATACGATACTTCCGGCAGGAGCCCGACCACTGGTCCGCCGCAGTCGAGGCGAATCCATTCGGAGCGGCCGTTCGCAGATTTGCGGAGGAGCACGGGAGGATTGTGGCCGGCATTGACGTAATGAAACTTGCTCGCTGCCGGATCGAAAATGCCAAAGAAGAAAGTGGCGTACCGATTGATGGCAGAAGCTTCATAGATCAGGCGGTTCAGGTGTGACATCAAGTGCGTGAGTTCACCCGAAGTTGTGCGAGTCATGGTGCGAAGACAAGCGCGCAAACTCGCCATCAGGAGCGCCGCCGAGATGCCTTTGCCCGAAACATCGCCAATGGCCAGCCCGAGGCAGCCGTCGCCGATTTCAAACGCGTCGTAGTAATCGCCACCGACTCCAAAGACAGTGCGGCACGCGCCGGCAATACTGACGCCTTTGATCTCCGGTAGACGCTGGGGAAACAGCCGCTCCTGAACTTCGCGGGCAACTTCCATTTCGCGCGCGGCGTGGGCGCGTTCCACCGCCGCAGTTGCCAGCGACGCAGCCGCTTCGCTGAGTTCGAGCCCGAGACCCGTCTGTACGCCGACCGATTCAAGCATACGGAGGTCGGAAGGAGTATACGGAGCTTCGGAACGTTTGGGACCGAGCGCCATCACGCCTAATAACTGCCTACGCCCGGGTAACGGAAGCAACAGTTCTGGCGATTCCGGATCCGGCGTGCGGCCGTCATTGGCGCTGTTGAAGATTGGCGTCGAAGTACGAACCTGATCCAGCACGCGAACTGGCATAGCAAGCGCCGGTCCAATGGCGTAAGCAGTCTCAAAGCCGCCGTTGTTGCGGAGCAGCACGGCCAGCTGGTCAATATGCAGCACTTCCGAGATCTGGCGTGAAACTGTTTGGATCAGCGCTGCCGGATCCGAGATCGTTTGCGCGGTCTTTGCAAGCTGGCTCAGCATCACTTCGGCGTCATACGCTTCGCGGAAGAATTTGCGGTCGATCCACTGCTGCAGAAGGTCGGTGGGCGACCTCTTCTTGAGGAACAGATAGCCGAAAAGCAGGAGCAGCCCGCCCCAAACGGCAGTTTTTGTCAGACCGAGGCGGTGAGTAAAAACCGGGACCGCGACAAGCCAGATAAGCGCTGCGATTCCGGCAAACCGCGCGATGGTCACCGTTGTCCGGGCAAGCAAGTACTTGCTGCCCATGCGCAACAGAATGCGGACATCCATGGCGCGCTGGACGATTACGACGTAGGCGAGCGTCAGCGGAAAGAAGAGCATCAGTATCAGTCCAAGGAACAGGAGCCATCGATGTTCATTTGGATCGGCGATTCCGAAGTAAGGCAATAATGCGAAAACGACAAGAATGCTGCCGAGGCCCACAACGGAGCCCGCAAGCAATACTTGAAGCCGACGCCGCGCGTCTGGCGAGCTGGCGGCTCGGAGCTGATCGAAGAGCAAAATCCAGTACAGGGCAACGTAAGCGAGGGAGGACCACACAAACACCGGGTTCACGAATCGGTCTATGCCATCGACACGCGGCAGCAGAGAAATGTCGTACCAAACGTTGTACTCCGAAACGAAAGCGGCAACCACGGTCACGCCGGTCAATGCGATCACCAGCCACTTCAGCCAAGGAAGCGCTTTATCGAGCCGCGAACGCTTCGGAAAAAGCAAACCGAGGAGGAATAAAGCGGCGGGGACTAGGAATTGAATGAAGAGATGCCAGAACAGCCGAAGCGGCAGCCAAGCCGGGATCCACCAACGGTATGCCCCGGGATTGAGGCCTTGCGGGTAGGTCAGAAGAATTAGGATGAACCAAGCATTGGGATCGAAAGGCCGGGCAAGCGCGACCCAAACACCGAGCGCCAGGCAGAAAAGCGGAATAACGAGGATGACCACCAAGGTAAAGATCGTTCCCGGCAACGTGGGTGGGACTGGTGGGTCCTCCACTGACCAGCCTTTCGGATACCCCACGAGAGAAATCGTTGCGGTCAGTGTTGTTCCGTTCCGTTTTCGGACCAGAAGAGTGATTGTGTCGCCAGGCCGGGCGTACCAGCGAATGCGCTGCCACAGCGCTTGACCGGTAAAAGGCAACTGATTCATGGCAAGCACTGTGTCGCCCCGTGCAACACCGGCGTCCCCGGCGGCCGTTTCCACGCTATCGATCAAATTTCCATAGAGTTCAAAAGGTGCTTGTACTTGGTCGCGTAGATTGAAACTGCCAATGGTCGTTGAGACCGAGTTTGCAACTTCGTATGTGCCTCCAATGCCTGCGTAGAGAAACAGCAGCGCGTACAGGACACGGGGTGTAACAGCTTTGGCGATCGGAAGGTTAGGCAATGGAGCACCGGTTTAATGTAGAACTACGTCGACATTAAATCGTATAACCGTGGATTGTCCGGCCCTGGTTCCCGGCGCGTCATCGACGTGCCCCCTGAGCCGGAATCAACCCACGATTTCGTCTGACGAGTCTTAAAAATAAGCCTTCAGAGCCAACTGCAATTGCCGGGGCGAATTCAACAAATCGCTGCTGCTGGTCAGATGGCCAAAATTAGCATCCTGCAAATTGAGGTCGCCGGGGCCAAACCGGACGCGGTTGAACACATTAAATCCTTCCGCCCGGAATTCCATGCGGAACGATTCCTTGATGGGGAATGTGCGCGAGAGCGAGATGTTCTCATTCAGGTTTGGAAACTGCCGGACTTTCGGGTTATAGCGTGTCGCATTTCCGAATCCTACGTTTTGCGACGAGAGAGTAGGATTTCCTTGATAGGGGAATGGGCCTGAGCACGTCGTGGCGGGCGAAGTGCAATAGGGAACCAGGAAGGTATCGACGCTAGGATCGAACTTGCCGTTCCAGTTCGGCTGCCATCCGCTGTAAGACGTGATGTAGGGGATACTGCGGCCGTTGGTCGCGCCGTAAAGCGGTAAAACGTACGAAGAAGTGAGGGCAATCGGAAGGCCGCTGGCGTAGGTGAGGACGCCGTTGATGCCCCAGTCTCCGAGAATCCACGAGGCGGGCCCATGCGTCAAGTATTTTCTACCCTTCCCGAACGGAAGATCATAGACGATGCCGTTCTTGAAGTCGTGGGTCACATCGAATTCGCCGATCGACTTCTCCAACCCGCGATTGTATTGGTCCGCAGCCAGGCAACAGCCGCCACCGCCGCCCGAGTTATTCAAATTGCCGCCGATTGCATTGCCCCAATAGCTATCGGCATCAGTCAACAGCTTGGAGAAGACATACGACGACTGGACGGTCAGCCCGGAGCCGTAGCGCTTTTCAAATCGAATGAGGGCTGAATGGTACGTGGAGTGACCGCTATGATCGCCTTGCCCGCCATATGTATCGATCAACGTGTATTGGGGAAATGGCCGCAACGCCTGCTTTACCGTTCCCGTGAATCCTGGATACGGCGCAACAATTCCATATTGGTTTGCCAGCGCGGATCCGACGCGGCTGTTAAGAACCGCAGTACTCTGCTGAATGCTGCCGAACTCCGTCAGCACGGATGGATTGTCCTGATTGTAGTCAAGCAACTGTCCCTGGAGGTGGCTCCCAAGGACGGCGTTGTAGCCGCCCTCAATAAGCATGCT
>JBARMQ010000286.1:0-26452 GCA_049802535.1 Bryobacteraceae bacterium
GTCGTGGCGCGGACGGTGGTGGGGAAGCCAGCCTTGGAAAACCCTTCGATCCTTGCTTATGCCTCTACCAAAGGGGCAATTGAGACTCTGGTGAAGAACTGGGCCGCCATTCTTGGGCCGCGTGGCATACGCGTTAATGCGGTGGCCCCGGGCGTCATCGACACCGACATGTCGAACTTCACGAAGACAGAGGCGGGTCGCGATGTCACGTTGGCAATGCAGGCGTTGAAGCGAATCGGCAAGCCCGAAGATATTGCCGACGTCGTGGCTTTTTTGGCTTCCGATGCGGCGCGGTGGATCACAGGAGCCAGTATTCCGGTTGACGGCGGGTCGAAGCTTTAGAGCGCCTGGTGCAGGAAACGGGCAATGAGGCAGCGAAGAGATAATAGTCGGTGCCCGAATGCGTTGCGATTGGTCCCCACTCATCATCGGCTTCATTTTGTGCACCCCCTGTTTTGCAGGCGACATAGCGCCCGACACGGCGCGCCTGGCCGCACATCTGGAGCGGTTTCGACACCATACGATCTACGAATTGTCTGCCACCGAAGACAAGGCGATCCAACACCAATATCTAAATTGGATTAATTCCCGATTAAAAACCGGCCTCAGCGTCGCACGGATGAACGGCGAACTCGACGCCGCCAAGCTGCTATCGAACGGTCCGGAATCCGTCAGCGAGATGTTCGACAAGACCTACGCTGGTTTCCTCGGGGAAATCGAGGCTAAGCCCGTGCCGCCCGCTGAAGATTTGCTTGCTATCACGTTTGGAATTTACACCGGCGGCGACTGCAACTTGGATGAGACCCTCTTGCTCTACGGGCGCAAGCCCTTGCGGCGACTGGCGCAGGTCAACGGGGAGCGGTCATACACGCATGGCTATGAGCTCCGTGACTTTGCCATTGGAAAAGACAACACCGGCCATGGCAGAATGATCGGTTCCGCGTGGGTAGCCTCAAACTGCACCAGCAACTGGAACGGTAACCGCTTTCGGATCGACCTGTTGCGCGGGGGTTCGATCGATAATGTTCTCGATCGGGACGTGTCGGCCTACGGCGACGACAAAGTGAAAATCCGCATCGAAGACAACACAGTTACCTTCCGCTACACAACCCTAATGCGCGGCGACGTGGACGCTCTGACTCGTGCGGGGATCGCGTGCTATCGGGTTCAAGATGGTCATGCCACCCGGGAGGCGCCTCTTGCCACATCGTTCGCAAGCTTCATCAACGAGTGGCTGGAAATGGACGACGCCGAGGCCGCCCGCTGGAGCTCCCCTGAAGCATCCATGCATCATCACCTGCTGGCTGCAAAGGCGGCAAAGCAAGCGCTTCAGTGGGAACACGTCGCAGCTTGCCCCGGACCTTCGCCCACGCGAGAAATCTCTCTACAATGGAGCGCATCCAAACAGACCACCGTCTTTCGCATCGGTGGCTCCAGCGCCGCGGAGTTGCGGATGTTGTCAGTCTCCGATCGACTTTCTCCGTCGTGCCGCCAGATCGACATCAGCGCGGGACTATCGAGCATCGTCACCGAGCCGATGCGGTAGGCTACGCGCATGGAGAGCTTGACAAAATTCAATGTGTCTGAGGCCATCGCGATTCTGACACGCACTCCCGCAACTCTAAACGCGTTGTTGCGCGGGTTGCCCAGCTTTTGGGTGAGCGGCAACGAAGGGAAGGATACCTGGAGCGCGTTCGACATCATGGGCCACTTGGTCTTCGGGGAGCGCACCGACTGGATGCCGCGGGTGCGGATTGTGCTCGAGAACGGCGAAGCGCGGCCTTTTGATCCCTTTGACCGCTTTGCGCAGCTGAAAGAGAGTCAAGGCAACTCGCTGGCGGAACTACTGGACGATTTCGCTTGCTTGCGAACGGAAAATCTAGCAGGATTGCATGCGCTGAATGTACAGCAGGAAGACTTGACCCGACGAGGAAAGCATCCCGCATTGGGAGTGGTCACGCTATCGCAACTTCTGGCGACGTGGGCTGTTCACGACCTCACTCATCTGCATCAACTCTCGCGCGTGATGGCCCACCAGTATCATGACGTGGTCGGTCCGTGGAGCGCCTACCTGGGCGTCTTGCAGTGCACTGGTCATAGCGGCCCTTAGGACATGGAATTCAGCCGGCCCGTCCGCCGCGGCTTGATTCAACAACGACGGTGGTACACTCCGGCAACTGGTAAAAATCTCGCATCACAGGGCCGAGAACAGGTAGTAGCGAGGAATCTACATGGCAAACAGCTTTGGCACAGATATTCTGATTCAGGCGCAGGATCCCAAAGCTGCAGCCGCCTTTTACGTCGCGCATCTCGGATTCACAGTCACTGACAACAATCCGAACATGATTGGGCTGCATGGGAGGAACATCAACTTGTTCATTGAGCCTGGACCGGAGTTAGGTCCGGTTCTGGAGGTAACGGTGGACAGCGTCGCAGAGGCGAAGCTTCGCCTGGTGAACAATGGCTGCACGATCATCAAGGACGAGCCTGATTTTCCGCGATGCTACGTGAAAGATCCGTTCGGCTTAATTTACAATTTGACGAGCTAGCGAGCGCCGGCCTCAGTGATGTCCATCTGGCGGTCCCGCCTTGGTTTGCTCTTTCGTGTAAGCCTTCCAGGACTGATCTACGATGTAGGCGTGAATTGCATCGGCTTCCTGGCTGCTCATCTTTTGCTTTACGAGCGGGTAGCCAGGCGGATCGCCAAATCCAGGCATGCCATTTTTTCGATGACTGCCGCCCAGAACAGTGGCATACCATAACCGGTGAGATTCACCAGGCAAGTAACGCAAGTCGGGAATTGCGCCATCTTCCGTGAAGGCGCCGCTTCCGTCCGCCTGCGGCGCGTGACAGTCGAAACAGATGTACTTTACGTAAAGCGCCGCGCCCCGCTGAATGATTTCCTTGCTGAAGGTTTGCTCGGGCGGCTTCGGCACCGGCGGGATGCGAACGGCAACTTGCTCGAAAGGCGTTGTGGCTCCTAACCTAAATGCCAGTAAGCGCGCCGGCCCGCGCTTGGCTTCCGGTGTAGCCATCGAACTGCCACGGCTGAACAATCTTGAGGCGGAGCCCCAGCCAACCGGGACCAGGATGTACTGCTCTCCTCGAATGGCAAAACTCACCGGAACCGAGTGGATGGCTGAGCCCGTCATGACAGACCAGAGCATTCGCCCGCTATCAGAGGCGTAAGCAGCAAACTTGCCTGTCCCTTCTCCTTGGAACACTAAGTTTCCGGCGGTCGAAAGAACTGCGCTGTTTGTCGCAATGGGCTCCGCTAGCAGGGGGAGATTGCACCTGGATGGGTTGCATTCCGAGCAAGACACTCCTTAAGGCGGCTCGAGTCGTGCACGAAATGCGAACGGCGGATCGATTCGGCCTCGACCCCTTGCAGGCCAATGTTCCCTTTGCGCGCGTGATGCAAAATGTTCGCACGCTTCGTGAGCGGGTGTATCACGATGCTGATGCGCCGCCGAATTTAGAAAAGCTGGGTGTCGAGGCGATCTTTGCGAGCGCCCGGTTTTGCGATCCGCACACAGTTGAGTTATGCGGCGCTAGCAATCCGGCGCGGCGCATTACGGCGCACTATTTCGTAATTGCCACCGGCAGCCGTCCTGTTCTGCCGGTCTTCTCCGCTCCGTACCTGACCAATGAAAGCATCTTTGAGCTAACGTCGCAGCCGGAGCGTCTGCTCATCATGGGGGCGGGCCCTGTCGGCATTGAAATGGCACAAGCGTTCCAGCGCCTGGGAACCGCCGTGACCATCGTTGCGGCCGGCAACAAAATTCTTCCGAGGGACGAACCAGAGCACGCGAAGTCTCTCTGCGAGATCTTGTCTCGCGAAGGTGTTACGTTCATCCTTGGCCATACAGTGACGGCTCTTGAAAAAAGCAACGGTGGGTTGCAGGCCACCGTGAACAACGGCGCCCACTTAGGGGCATCCGAAGCAGACGTCATCAGATCCGGAAGGCTGCACGCTATTTACCGCTTCTCTTTTGACAAGCTGGATCGCGCAATTACAGAGCATGCAACGGACGGCGAGATTAAGATCATTGCCGCTAAGTCAGGGCGAATTCTTGGCGTTTCCATTCTGGGCGAAAATGCCGGCGAAATGATTTCGGAATATGCCCTGGCGATGCGAAATGGTTTGCGCCTCTCGCAAATTTCAGAGACCATCCATCCCTATCCCACCTATCTTCTCGGCAATCGCCGGGCCGCCGGCCAGCCGGGTTGGAAGCAGCTCGATTCGCCGCTGCTCGGCCTTTGGGGCAAGCTATCGCGTTTTCGCGGTGTTCGCAAAGGATCGTCAGCGCTGTCATGAGCGCTTCTTGCCGCGTTCCGAAGGGCTTCCCGGGACGTTTTTTCCTGACGGAGAAAGACGTTTCGGGCCTCGCCTCGTATCTTGCCGGCAAGGCTTGGCTGCATGCGAGCGAAGTAGTCCAGACGATTGAACGAGCCGGTGCGGGCAACATGAATTGCGTGTTGCGCGTCCGGACGAACCAGCGAAGCTTTATCGTGAAACAGTCGCGGCCATGGGTGGAAAAATATCCCGCTATTGCCGCGCCCTGGGACCGGTCACTGATCGAGCAACAGTTTTATCGGAAGACCAGCACGCATGCCGGGATTGGAGCGCGGATGCCGAAACTCTTGGCGTTCGACAGAGAAGAACGGCTGCTGCTGATGGAGGACTTGGGCGATGCCAGAGACTTCACCTTTCTGTATTCAGATCTCAATGAGATGGCGCAAACCGACTTGTTGGCGCTAACGGACTACCTGGTCTCGCTGCACACCGGCTTTCGCGAACCCTCGCTGTCCGGCAGTTTCGCAAATCGCGACATGCGCAAGCTGAACCACGAACATGTTTTTTCGTTCCCTTTGAATTCCGGCAATGGACTTTCGCTCGACTCCATCACCCACGGCCTCTCCGCGCTTGCCCGGCAACTTCAGCAGGACGCCGCATTTTGTAAGGAGGTCGCCGAAGCGGGTGCTGCGTATCTCAACTCTCGAGCAGAAGGATGCCTGTTGCATGGAGATTATTTCTCCGGCAGTTGGTTGAAAACGGAACACGGGGTGTTCGTGATCGATCCGGAATTCTGCTTTTATGGGCCGCCGGAATGGGATATGGCCGTCATGTTGGCGCATCTTCATCTCGCCGGCCAACCCGCCGCTATGGGCGGCCGCGCGCTCAGCATGTATACGGCACACGCGCCACTAGACCGAACGCTCTTGTTGAAATTTGCTGGCGTCGAAATTATGCGGCGCTTGATCGGAGTGGCTCAACTCCCTCTCGCGTATGGATTACGCGAAAAAGAAGAATTGCTGCAGCTTGCGCGAAACTTGGTTCTTGGATGCTGAAGCTGTTGTGCGTTTTTGTCTTGGTGGATGCTTTCTGCGCCCCAGTCGCGCTCGCTGTTGAGCCCACCGCGGTCTGGATCGACACTGACCCTTCCCTGCTGCCGGGCGGCCATGAGGTCGACGACGGATTCGCGCTGATACAGGCATTTCATTCTTCCAATTTGTCGATTCGCGGCGTGAGTGCCGTTTTTGGTAACGCGCCTCTGAACATTGAATTTCCGAAGGCTCAACGGTTGGTGAAAGACTTCGACGCCAATGCTGTTCGGGTTTATCGTGGCGCAGCGTCGGCCGCCGAGCTGGGAACGGAGACCGAAGCATCGCGTGCACTGGCGGCGGCTCTGCGGCAACAGCCGCTGGTGGTGATTGCCATCGGTCCGCTGACGAACGTTGCCACCGTTCTCCGAAATCATTCCGAACTATCAAGCCGCATCTTGCGCTTGATTGCGGTAGCCGGGCGGCGTCCTCACCAGCACTTTCAGCCGAATGACTCCGCCGTCCCCTTCCGCGACTTCAATTTCGAACTCGATCCCGCTGCTTTCCAGGTGATCCTGGATTCGCCCGTCCCGCTTGTCTTGGCGCCGTGGGAGCTCTCCTCTCACGTTTGGATTCGCGGCCAAGATCTGGACGCTCTCCAATCTGCCGCTCCCGCGCTGGGCTGGGTTATCGACGCTGCGCGAGATTGGCTGAATTATTGGAAGCAACATCTGAAGACCGATGGCTTCAATCCGTTCGATACGCTGGCGGTCGGCTACGCGATCTCACCCGCGGGCTTCCACTGTGAATCCCTTCCGGTGCAGATACAGTCGCTCCCGAATGACGCTATCGCGCCGGGCACACATCAAGCGGCGTTGAAGCCCTATCTGGTAGCGGACGCTCATCTGTCCACGCGGTCGCGAGCGCTCTATTGCTTTCAGCCGCCTCCAGACTTCGCGCGGAAGCTGATCGCAACGTTGGAAATGTCTCGGCCTGTCGCAGAGGCCTTTGACCACTCCGTATGGAACGATCTGACCCATCGTTACATCAACGCGAGCCATCGCGTCGATTATCAGACTCTGAAGAACAACGACCTTACGCGCTTAGACGCTTACCTGTCGCAGTTCGCCTCAAAGTGGCCGTCCGGAGTAACTCCGGCCGAAACGAAGGCCGCTCTCCTCAATCTCTATAACGCGCTGACTGTGCGGTGGATTCTCGCGAATTATCCGGTAGAAAGCATATGGCAGACCAAGCACCCGTTCGCGCTCGCTCGGAATCGAGTGAATGGCGAGATGATCTCGCTCGATGGCATCGAATCGGAGTTGCGCTCGACCCATGACCCCCGGATTCATGGGGCGCTCGTGTGCGCTGCCCGAAGCTGTCCGCCTCTGCGGCGCGAAGCCTATGAGCCCGATCATGTCGATGCCCAACTCGACGACAACGTGCGGGAGTGGCTTCGAAATCCGGCGCTGAATGAATTCTTCCCTCAGGAAAAAACAGCTAGCGTCAGCGCAATCTTCAAATGGTACGCCGGCGATTTCATCAAAGCCGGGTCCACTGTAAAAGCATTTCTCACGAAATTTGGTCCCGCAGGCAGCGTAGAGTTTCTCACTCAACCCGGGTCAACGCTCGAATACAAGACCTACGATTGGGGGCTGAACGACGCCGGTTCGCATGGAAGCGACTATTCACAAACACGGTTTTACTGGGATGCGCTCCGCAATAAGTGACTCGCTTCGTTTCTCATCGAATGTGTGCGTAGAACCGGGCAAGCCGCACCGGCGATACGCCCAGCCAATACAGAATTTGAAGCAATGTCCAGTGAGCGAAGGTCCGCAGGAACCGTCCGTCGAAGCGGCGCGATGAGGTGATCAGCCGACACGGCAAGCGGCTGAATTGCCCGTTGCGCCGCAAACGCCTGACAAAGTCGATATCTTCAAATAGAGGATAAGCCTGGAACCCACCGGCAGACTCATAAGCGGTGCGCCGCACAAAGATGCCTGAGTCTCCGTAACAAAGGCCTAGCAGACGGAAATACGGGTAGGCTAACGTCAGCGCACGAGCCGATCTTCCGTGGCCGTCGAAGTGCAAAGTAAAGTTTCCGCCCACTTGCTGTGTGTTGCTCAACAAAGCTTCCATCGCGAGCAATGAATCGGGAGAGGGTGTCGAATCGGCGTGCAGAAACCATAGAACGTCTCCCGTCGCGCGTGCCGCTCCGGCAATCTGCTGGCTTCCGCGGCCGCGCTGCGCATGCACTACCGCCGCTCCTAACGATTCGGCGATCGCAACTGTGTTGTCGGCGCTGCCGCCATCCGCCACTATCACTTCATAATCGCCTTGAAGTTCTGAAACCGCGCGCAGCATACCAGGCAAAACTTTTGCCTCGTTCAATGTGGGAATGATAATACTGCATTTCATCGGGGGCGGCCCTCATTCATCAGTGGTTGCATAATAGCGGACGGCGATCTGTGAGGGGCCTGTATTTGAAGCGCCTACAAAAGGACGGCGAACTGAGCGGCTGGTTTCGCGGAGCCATTATTATCGGCACATTCGCCGTGTTGGTGGCGCTCGAATCCCGGCGCGCGTTGCGTAGAAAAACACGCGAGCCTAAACTGCGGCGCGGCCTGCGGAATCTTGTCATTGCCGGTGCAGCCGGTTTGGCGATGCAACTCTGGGAACGGCCTCTTGCTCAGCGCCTCGCCCGCCAAGTCGATCGTAAGCGATGGGGCTAGCGGCATTCGTGCCCGGCGGCCCTTTCGTCCAGAGTCTTGCGGCCGTGTTGCTAATGGATTATGGGCTTTATGTCTGGCACGTCCTCACCCATAAAGTGCCGTTCCTGTGGAGGTTTCATTTGGTTCACCACATCGACCTCGATATGGACGCCTCCACCGCACTGCGTTTCCATTTCGGCGAGATGGTGCTATCCGTGCCTTGGCGCTTAATGCAGATCGTGGCCGTGGGCGCATCGCCGCTCGCAGTCTCCATTTGGCAGACGCTTCTTTTCGTGTCCATACTGTTTCACCACTCGAACGTGCAACTGCCCATCAAAATCGAACGATGGCTCAGTTTCCTAATCATGACGCCGCGTCTGCACTCAACACATCACGAGGCTAATCGAAACCACTCCCATTCGAACTGGTCCAGTGGGCTCGCCCTGTGGGACCTGCTGCACGGCACTCGGCTTTGGACGTATGGTGAGGACAACTCCGCCGTCATCGGCGTACCCGCGTATCAACACATTAAGGATGTCGGCCTGAACGAGTGCCTGACCATTCCATTCTTGGCGCAGCGCAGTGATTGGGCGCCTGACTAATGTAAGTGGGTATCCGGCATCAGGCCCTCCGCCATCAGCGCTCGCTGCGTGCATGGGCGCAAGCCGAAGTCGGCGATCAACCGATCGAGATCTTCCTTGGTATCGACGTCATACCACTCACTTCCCTCCCCCACCGTGAGACCAGCCAGCCGGGATGCCGCCACCGTTTGCATCCTTGTCTTAGCGGTCGACCATTCGACTCCCGCAAACATTTCGGGATCGGTCCTGCGGCAGCTAATCGCATAAAACCCGCCATCTGAGGTAGGACCTAAGCAAATATCTGCCGGCGAATTCAACAGCTCCGTCACGTAATTGAGAGGCAGAGTCGGTGAATCGCTTCCGAGGATTGCGGCGGCCGGCCTCCCCTCTTTCAGAGCGCCGGAAAGAGCTACGTACATGCGGTTTCCCAAGTCGCCTGAGCTTTGCAGCCTCTGCGACACACCGCCCGGCCGCCAGTCCGGCAAATCGCAGTCGATATGAAGCTCCACATCGCAGGAAACCGCCAATTCCCGCAACGAACTTAACGTATCTTCCACAAAAGCCTGATGCAGGCGGCAGGCAGCGTCCGCACCGAGGCTGGGAATCAGTCGCGTCTTCACCTGTGAGGGAATCGGAGCCTTAGCAAAAACGATGATGAGCGGAACACGGCAGTTCTCCAACCGTTTATTTTGCCAGCACCTTTGGAAACCGCGCCAGACGAAGGCCCCGGCAGCAGCAAAGCGTCCCCTACTTCGGCACCTCCACCGTAATATCCCGGAATTTCAGTCCACCCGTGTGATCGCCCTGTATGTAGAACGGCCCAGGCTCACCCTCATCCGCGTTTAACGCGCCGCCGGTGATCCCTTCAATTTCCTTATGATCGATGGTTGTCTGGCCGTCTCGCACGATCGTCACCGTGCGCCCAACCAGCGTGATATCGAACGTTGTCCATTTGCCCGGCGTCCGCGGCAGGTCGATTGACGGCGCGATGCGGCCATAGATCGATCCAATCCGGCGGTTCGGTGGATTCTTGTCGAGCGGCTCGTCCTCAATCTGCACCTCATATCGTCCCCTCAAAAAGAATCCGCTGTTGCCGTCCTCCGGACAATTCACCTCGAAATGCACCTTAAAGTCAGTGAACTTGCGCGTCGTCTCTAAATTCGCGCCGTGTTCTGTATTGACCAGCATGCCGTCTTCGACCGTCCAATGGCTATGGGCCACATCGCCTACCGGCTTCCATCCATCCAAATCTTTGCCGTCGAACAGTGCCTCCGGCGCACTCCAGGAACTTGGCGCGGCGCGATCCAATTTCGGCGCTCGTACACCGGTGACAGTAATCGTATTGGTCCCCCGCTTCTCGGTTCCCGTCAACTTCCCGTCCGCCGCTTCTAATTCCCACGTCCTCGCCGGATGACTGCCGCGCGCCGGTGCAACCGTCAACGTCAAATGGTTGCCGTCGACTTTGTAGTCCTTCACTTCAAAAACGTTGCCGCCGGTCGGCTGAAACCAGATGTCCAGCTTGCCGCCATTTTCAGTCACCCCCAGCCAGTTCGCGCCAATGCCGTTAGGCGTCGGCACGTCGAAATCCCATCGGCCTACAAATGGACTCGCCTGCCCGGGTGATAGCGCGGGCGTCAACAGCAAGATCGGCAGCAATAAGAAAACAGAACGATACATGCTGCCAGTCTATAGAAGTCCAATTTACGTGCCAGGCGGCTTTCTGGCGATGCCAGTTGGTTGACGGGAAAATTCTCAAGCCGGGCTCAAAATGCTACCCTAGTAACCAATTGAAACGAGACCCATTGTGAGTGATCACGAACCATACACCGAAATTGGCAGGCTGCTGGTCGAGCACGGCGCCCGCCGCAAGGAATACGCCCATGTGGTCCAACGCCTGAAGGGCATTGCGCAGGCATTTGCTCAAAATCAGGCTCTCGTCTCTACCCTCAACGCCGACAGTTATGCGCCGCCGCTCGACGCCTTGAAGACAATGTTGGCGCGCAACGGCGGAGAGAGTATCGCCCCTATTGTGAAATTAATCGACATATACACCGAACTCCGCCTTCACCTCGACCGCGATTTACAAACCCTCAAACAATACGGCGTAAAGTAAAATCGCCTTGCGACTGTTTCTTCTTGCTTTCTCGTTATTGGCTATCGCATCTGCGCAAGACGGCGTCACAATAACAGTAAACACTCTAAGTACTATCGGACCCTTTAAACCAATTTATACTTATTTTGGTTACGACGAGCCCAATTACACCGACGCGCCGAACGGGAAGAAGCTAATCGGCGAGTTGGGCGCGTTAAGCCCTAAACCCATCTACATCCGCACGCACTTTTTGTTGGCAACCGGCAACGGCGCCCCTGGCCTGAAGTGGGGATCGACCAACGCTTACACAGAGGACCCCTCTGGCAAGCCCATTTACGATTGGACCATAACCGATCGCATCTTTGACACCTACCTTCAGGCGGGCGCCACGCCGTTTGTCGAAATTGGCTTTATGCCCCAAGCGCTATCCCAACATCCAGATCCTTATCAACCGGTGTGGATCCCCGGCGCTAAGAACGATAGCTACAATATCGGTTGGACTTATCCACCAAAGGATTACTCTAAGTGGGCGGAGTTAGTAAGTCAGTGGGTCAAGCATTGCGTCTCAAAATATGGCCGGCATCGAGTTGAGTCGTGGTATTGGGAAGTTTGGAACGAGCCTGATGGTGGATATTGGCACGGGACGCCGGAAGAATACGACAAACTCTATGACTACACTGCCGATGCGGTGAAGCGCGCATTACCCACCGCCCGCATCGGTGGTCCCGCAACCACGGGGCCGGCTGGCCGCCGCGCAGCGAGTTTCCTGCATCAGTTTCTGGAGCATTGCTCGACGGGCACAAACGCGGTAACCGGCGCTACGGGCGCACCACTCGACTTTATTTCCTATCACGCCAAAGGGCGCCCAAGTGTCGTCGACGGCCACGTGCGCATGGGCATTGCCAAGAACGCCGAAGATGTCGAGGCGGGTTTTCAATTGGTGAATGAATTCCCCAAGTTTCACGATCTTCCGATTGTTCTGAGCGAGTCCGATCCCGAAGGCTGCGCCGCGTGTTCCGCGCGAGTGTATCCACAAAACGCATACCGCAATGGGTCGCTGTACCCAACCTATACGGCGGTCATGATGAAGAACATCTTTGAACTCGCCGATCGCGATCACACCAACATCGCCGGTATGCTGACCTGGGCTTTTGAGTTTGAGGATCAGCCGTACTTCGATGGTTTTCGCACCCTGGCAACCAATGGCATCGACAAACCGATTCTCAATCTGTTCCGTATGGACTCATTGATGCACGGCAATCGTGTTGCCGTCGAAAGCACCAGCGGTATGAATGTGGAGACAATGATCAAGACCGGCGTCCGCGGCATTCCCGATGTCGACGCCATTGCCGTAAGTTCTCCCCGCAGTCTATCCGTTTTGATCTGGAACTATCAGGATGACGATGTGGCCGCGCCCGACGCTCATATCGATCTTGAGATCGCCGGTCTCCCGGCGGGCGCCAAGCACGCTCACGTCCGCCACTACCGCATCGATCGGACTCACAGCAACGCCTACACCGCGTGGCAGCGTTTAGGTTCGCGGCAGCAGCCAACCCCGTCGCAATACGCAAGCCTCATTGCCGCCAGCCAGCTGCAGTCCCTCGACGGTGGTTCCCGCGTGGACGCCAGACATCCAATCGATTTGACCCTCCCCAGCCAGGCCGTCTCTCTCCTGCAATTCGCCTGGTAGCTCGCGGATTTCAATTGGAAATTTCGTCCTAACTCCCTCAAACCAAACAACTACTTAGCAGCGGCCTGGCGGGGCCTTCCGATCCCTCTCCCCCCTCACCAATTCGTAACAAAATGCGATTTATGCTATCTTCTGGTTTACTTTAACTCGCGTGGGCCGCAGCCCATTGTTTCCGGAAGTTACTCTGAAGATCCAATTTGAGGTGATCGCGTGAGCCTTTTGGCAACCAAGCCGCTGGAGCGGCTAATGGAAGAGTGCAACGAGCGGGAACACGCCTTGAAGCGAACGCTAGGGCCGGTTTCGCTGGTCGCGTTAGGCATCGGGGCCATCATCGGCGCCGGCATCTTTTCACTCACTGGCACCGCCGCCGCGAATAACGCCGGATCGGCCATCCTGCTTTCATTTGTTTTTGCCGCCATCGGCTGCGGCTTCGCGGGTGTCTGCTACAGCGAGTTCGCCGCCATGATCCCGATTGCCGGCAGTGCATACACTTACGCCTACGCCACCATGGGCGAATTGCTCGCGTGGATCATCGGATGGGATCTTGTGCTTGAGTATGCTTTGGGTGCGGCAACCGTTTCAGTGAGTTGGGGCAGTCACCTGGCCGACTTGTTAGCCCGCTTCGGCTTGCCGCTTCCACCGCAATTTGTCGCATCGCCCTTTGAACATGTCATGCTGCCCGGTGGCGTCATGAGCCCAATGCACGGCATCGTGAATCTGCCCGCCATCTTCATCATCGGCATCATCACGATCATCCTCATCGTTGGAATTCAGGAATCGGCAGGCGTAAATACAGTCATCGTTTTTTTGAAGGTATCGGTGGTGATCATCTTCATCGCGATCGGCTGGGGTTATATCAACGGCGTAAATCATGTGCCCTTCATTCCGCCAAACACAACCGGCGAATTCGGCCACTTCGGCTGGAGTGGTGTTCTTCGTGGGGCTGGCGTCATTTTCTTCGCCTACATTGGTTTCGACGCTGTATCCACCGCCGCCCAGGAGGCCAAAAAACCACAGCGCGACATGCCGATCGGGATCATCGGATCCCTCATTGTGTGCACTATTTTATTCATCTTGTATGCATGGGTCTTGACGGGCGTTGTGAACTACACGCTGCTTGGCAGCGCCGCGCCCATCACTCTGGCGCTAGCCAAAATGCCGTATCCCTGGCTCAGCATCGCGATGGAATTGGCCATTCTGGCCGGCTTGACCTCGGTCATGTTAGTGATGTTGTTGGGACAGAGCCGCGTGTTTTATTCCATGTCCCGGGACGGTCTGCTGCCGCGTATCTTTTCCGACATCCATCCCAAATTCCGCACGCCCTGGAAGTCCAACATAGTTCTTTTTTGCTTCGTGTCCGTGTTCTCTGGATTTTTCCCCATCGGTGTCCTGGGCACCATGACGAGTATCGGCACACTGTTCGCGTTCGTCATAGTCTGCGCCGCGATCATTATCATGCGCCGCACTCGTCCCGACCTGCCTCGCCCATTCAAGGTCCCCTTCGTTCCACTGGTGCCGATTCTCGGCATCATTTCCAATTTGCTGCTGATCGCCGGACTCGGTGTCGACAATTGGCTGCGCCTCATCGTCTGGCTTATCATCGGTCTCGCGATCTACTTCGGCTACAGCCGCGCCCACAGTAAGCTGAAAGCGTGATCTTTGGCTCGCTCCTTGCGTTCGCGCTAGTGTCTCTTCCGCATCCGCATTTCTCACACCACCAGAACGCTTTCGTTTTAGAAGACGTCAAGTTGATCGATGGCACGAGTGAGCCGGCCTTCGATCACGCGTCAATTCTTGTCGTCGGCAGCAAGATTGCCAATGTCGTGTACGACAAAGCCAACGGCCACTGGCCCAAAGACGCTCAGATCATTGAGCTTAAGGGCAAGACCATCATTCCCGGCATTATCAACGCCCATGGACACTTGGGCTTGGTCCAAGGCGACACTGTCTCGCTGGCAAATTACACCGAAGAAAATGTCGAACGCCAGCTCGCACAATATCAGCGTTATGGCGTGACTACAGTCATGTCGCTGGGCTTGAATCTCGATCTTCTGTACAAAATGCGAGCCCAACAGGCTAAAGGCAAATTGGATGGCGCAACGATCATGACCGCGGGCCGAGGGATCGGCGTGCCCGGAGGCGTTCCGGATCTCGGTCTACACGACGATCCAGTCTATCGGCCCAAGACACCGGATGAAGCGCGCAGCGACGTCCGCGAAATGGCAAAGCGGCATCCAAACCTGATAAAGATCTGGGTAGATGACAACCTTGGCAAGCTGCCGCGGCCCGATCCTGCCGTCTATGGCGCGGCCATCCAACAAGCGCACGAGCTAAATTTGCGAGTTGCCGCTCATGTCTACTATCTCGAAGACGCGGATCGTCTGTTGCAAAATCATGTCGACATTCTGGCCCACAGCATTCGCGACAAATTGCTGGACGATCGCACCATCGATCTGATCACGAAACAAGGTGTGTTCTACATTCCGACTCTGCAATTGGAAGAGGCCTTCTACATTTATGCGGATCATCCCGAATGGATGAATACGCCGTTCTTCAAGAACGCATTAAGTCCAGCTCTTGCGGCGGTGCTCAATTCGAAGGGCTATGTCGACCAAGTGAAAAACAATCCGGACACGCAGGTGCACCAGCAGGCTCTCAAAATAGCCATGAAGAATCTCAGGACGCTACTGGATGCAGGTGCGCGGATCGGCTTCGGCACCGATTCCGGCGCTAGTCCGTTCCGTATCCAGGGCTTTGCCGAACATCGCGAGCTGCAATTAATGGTCCAGGCGGGCATGACGCCGCTCCAGGCGATTCAAAGCGCTACCGGCGGCAACGCAGCGTTGCTGGGAATTGAAAAGGACACCGGGACGCTGGTCCCGGGCAACGAAGCCGACTTCATCGTCTTAAATGCGGATCCGATCGCAGATATTCGCAATACAGAAAAGATCGCCATGATTTATCATCACGGCAAGCGCGTCGACCAAAACCAAGCGCCGCTAAATCAATAGCGCAGTGGCCTGGTAAAGAGCATACGCACTTGCTCAAAGCCAGCGGTGCCCACGATCTGCTGCATGTAAATGGTCCAAACGCCCCCCGGCTCCTTCACAACGACTGCCGTGCCCCTGATGCTTCCGACCAAATAGCCGGAGGTGTTGTCCCAGTACGCGTATGAGTCGGTGAAGGGCGATCCAGGACCCTCCGCCGGCGGAACCGAGCCAGACAGATTGTCTTCCATTTCGAATCGCAGCCAATTGTCGCCGTCCCTTCGCACAAGAAGCCGGCAAGAGGTGAACTCAGAAAGAAAAATGTACGGATGCGGCGTGTCGCCCACCGGCACCATGGTGGATGAGCCTGGCTTCACGAAATAACCACTGATGTGAGTGTCGTTCGAATAGAGATGCTGGCCGGCGAGGACTCTCAGAGCCGTTCGGCCCTTCAGCGGTTCGAGATCAAAAAAATGCGTCAGTTTGTTACGCGTCAGCGCCGCCGACTCCCCTGTCAATAATCCGTCAGTGAAAACCACGGTGTGTTCCAAGAACTGCTTGGGCGCGGAGACAAATCGTATATTAAGCCGCTCAGCCATATTGCATGGCCAGTGTAGCGCGCCGCAACAGCTGCATCTGGGCTTAGGAACCCCCGCTGTTCTTGAGATAATTTGAACTTGAACAGTTCTATCGTCGCCTTACCAGGTCTCATGGCGCATGGCTCCGGCGCGCTCTGGGTCCCCGAATCAAAAACGTTAATCCTCGCCGACGTGCATTTAGGCTACGGTTGGGCGCAACGGCGCAAGGGCGAGCTGGGACCTCTCGCCGACGCTCGCGCGCGAGAGAAGTTGTCGGCGGTGTGCCGCGAATTTACGCCGGCGCGCATCGTTTTCCTAGGAGATTTAGTCCACGCGCCGCGGCCATGCGGGCCGGAGCGGGCATGGATTGAGGAGACGTTGACCCAGTTGGCGGAAGCGTCGGAACTGATGGTTGTGCGCGGTAATCATGATCGTGCGTTCGCTCGCGAATTCGGCCATCTGCCGGTCGAGTTTCGCGAGTCTTGGTCGAATGACACGCTGACGGCCATTCATGGCGATCGCTTGGCCATCGCCCTTCCCGAGCATCACACACTCATCTTGGGTCATCTGCATCCATCTCTTACTGTGAAAGACGCGGCAGGCGCAAGCCAAAAACTACCTATCTTTCTCGTCACTCCACACTGCATCGTGATCCCCGCTTTCTCCCCGTTTGCTCGCGGCTATGATGTTGCTGACGGTTTGCCTGCAGAGCTCGCGCCGTTCTTTCGCGAAGATGAGATCGAGGTGATCGCGGTGTCGGGCCAACGAGCGATTCGTCTCGGACCCTTGCACCGCGCACTGGAACGATTATTTTCAGGCGCGACAGGTCCGGCCCGTTATCAACTCGGCTATCGAGCCCCTAGCGGCGTGTTATTCAAACCTCTTCCCGATAAAGCCGCTAAGTGACGGTGGCTTGCTTTCCTTTGCGCAAGAACATTCAAGGTAGATGCGTGCCGTTATAATTGAGCTTCCATTGAGCAAATGGGCGAATCGACCACCATTGATTGGTTCCCGCTTTGGCTAAGCCTGCGAGTGGCGGCACTTGCCACCATTGCCGTTGTGTTTGCCGGCACCTGGCTTGCCTATCTGCTCTCTCATAAGCAGTTTCGTGGCAAGAACATCTTAGACGCGGTTCTTACGTTACCCTTGGTTTTGCCTCCAACGGTATTGGGCTATTACTTGTTGGTCGTCATCGGAAGGGATTCGGCTCCAGGCAAATTCTACGAATGGCTTTTTGGCCAACCGCTGGTCTTCACCTGGCAGGCCGCAGTGATCGCCGCTTGCATGCACTCTGCCCCGCTCTATATAAAGGCGGCCCGCGCGACACTCGAATCGGTCAACTACCGGTATGAGTGGGCGGCGCTCAGCCTAGGGGCCTCCGAATGGCGCACATTCTGGCGGGTCACGCTACCGCTTGCGCGTCGGGGTTTGAGCTCGCTGGGAACTCTAGTCTTCGCGCGGTCGCTGGGCGATTTCGGCGTCACCATTATGGTTGCCGGCAATATTCCGCACCGCACGCAAACGCTTTCGGTTGCCATCTATGATGCGGTTGAATCCGGCAATGGCTTACTCGCGCGCGTGCTTGTCCTGGTCGTGTCGGCAACGGCGCTCGCATTGCTGTGGCCAGCCAGCATCTTGTCGCGTACTCCTCGAACCGAGATTGCCGGATAAGAATGATCGACGCTCGCGTAGTGAAGCGGCTTGTGTCGCGATCGGATGCGGAGCCTTTCACGCTGGACATTCACTTACAGACGGGCAATGGAATCACGGTATTATTCGGTCCCAGCGGCGCGGGCAAGAGCCTAACGCTGAACTCCATCGCCGGATTCGTTCGTCCGGATGAAGGCCGGATCTTGGTTTCGGACAATCTGCTGTTTGACGGCGCCACCGGTGTACATGTTCCGCCGCAACGCCGGCGATGCGCTTACATCTTCCAGGATCACGCTCTTTTTCCGCATATGACGGTGCGCGGCAATCTGCAATTTGCGGCCGCCGCCGCCCGCACGGGACGATTGAATCGCCATCGCAAGATGCAGGAACTGCTGGAGGCTTTTGAGCTCACCGATCTCGTCGACAGGCGTCCTTCACGCCTTTCCGGCGGCCAAAAGCAGCGCGCCGCACTAGCGCGGATTCTTATGGGCGACCCTCGCCTGCTCCTGCTGGACGAGCCCAGCCGCGGTCTCGATCAACGGCTTCGCCTCTCATTTCATGACATCTTGCGAAAGGCCAGAGATCGTCTGAATGTTCCGATGGTACTCGTCACGCACGATCTCGAGGACTGCTTTGAGCTCGCCGATTCGGTCTGCATCATCGACAAAGGACGTTTGCTTCAGTCGGGGACTAAGGATCAGGTGTTCCTTCACCCATCAAGCATCGAGGTGGCGCGCCTTCTTGGCATCTACAACATCTGGCCGGCGGAGATCGCAGCGCTAGACCCGGGCCGGAATACCAGCCGCATTCGCGTATGGGATCAGGAGATCGAAGGGCCATACTTGCCCGGCAGGTTGATCGGTGACCGCGGCACACTGTGCGTCCGCCGGTCCGAAACGCGGCTTATGGCCGCTGCTACGAAGGGCGCCGATCATTTAGCAATGACCATCGTCGCGGCTAACCCGTCCGCCCTTGGAATGAGGCTGGATTTTGGAAACGACGCGTGGATCATAGCTAGTGAAGGACAATACAAAGATCTCGACGGCAGCCCGCGAGTGTATCTCCAGATTCCGCGTGCTGCTATATACTTCCTCGGAAAATGAAGCGCTACTACATTACGGATCGCAAGGCTGCCGGCGGCTTTCGTCAACTGCTCGACATAATTCGCGACCAGATGTTCTTAGGTGTTGATATGATTCAAATCCGCGAGAAGGATCTTACGGCGCGGCAGCTATTTGAATTTACGCTGGCCGTGCTCGAAGTCCGCGACGGAGAGCGGCGCAAAGTCGCACCGCCCAAGATTCTTATCAATGAACGTGGCGATGTTGCGGCGGCCGCAAAGGCCGATGGAGTTCATTTGCCCGCAAACGCTGCCCAACAAGTCCTCCCCGGCTTATTGGTCGGCCGGTCCTGCCACTCGCTGGAAGAAATACAAAAGTCGACAGCTGATTTCGTCACCTTCGGGCCGGTCTTCGCCACTCCTGGTAAAGGCGAACCGGTAGGAATCGAAGCTTTGCGCCGGGCATGCGCGCTTGGCAAGCCGGTATTTGCGTTAGGCGGTGTCAATTGGGAAAATGCCGACGATTGCATGCAGGCTGGCTGCGAGGGCATCGCGGGCATTCGCATGTTCCAATCTCCGGACGAAGAATAGGCCTGGTTGCTACGCTAGAAATTTGATGCTTCAATATCGCACGATGTCTGTGGCGGCAGCCGTGTTGCTGTTGTCAACCGGCGCCAGTTGGGCGGAACAACGCCGCAAAATCATCATCAACGAGGATTGCTCCGGACCGGGCGGCAGCAACATGCAAGCCTTGATGTTGCTCATCCAATCACCTCAGGTTCAAGTCCTCGGCATCACTGTGGTCTCGGGCGATCAGTGGCGTGATGAAGAGGTAGCGCATACCTTGCGTCTGCTTGAGATCATGGGCCGTACCGACATTCCGGTCATGAAAGGCGCTGCATTCCCGTTAGTCCACACGCGAGAGCAGGCAAGTCTATGGCAGCAGCGCTATGGCAAACTCGCCTACGAAGGTGCGTGGGATAACCGCTGGTGGCACGAATCTGCTGTCGTTCCTCCGCTGCCCGAAGGCCAACCCACAACAAAGGCCTCCGACGAGGGGGCCATCCATTTTTTGCTGCGCATGGTTCACACATTTCCGAATCAAGTGACCATTTACGAAGGCGGCCCAATGACCAACCTCGCCTTGGCCATCTCTATCGATCAACACTTTCCGGAACTAGCAAAGGAGCTTGTCTTCATGGGCGGCAGCCTCAATCCGCAAACCGATTATGCTGAGTTCGCCGACAATCCCCGCCACGAATTCAATTTTTGGTTCGATCCTGAAGCCGCCGCTGTCGTTCTGCGGGCTCCCTGGAAGAAGATCGTCTGCACGCCGGTCGATATCTCTATCAAAACTCTTCAAACGCCCGCCCTAAACAATCGCATCGCAGCCAGCGGCACGCCTCTTGGCAAGTACATCCAAGCCTATTTCAAGGCGGGGATGGGCAACGACTTTATGTGGGATGAACTCACCGCATTGGCTTGGCTTGACCCTTCGGTCATTACCAAAAGCGAGACTCGTTTTATGAGCGTCAACATCGACCACGGCGCGGGGTACGGCAATACGCTAACGTGGGATTCCAAAGACGACGTTAAGACTACAACGCAGCCAGTTGAGATCCAGATGGATCTGGACAAGGACAAATTCTACGGAATGTTCGTGAAGTTAATGGGCGCCAGGACGCCGGCCATTCCCTGAATCGCCAGGACGCAGTTCAAACACAAACTCCGGTATTGACGCGCGTTCGCGCTGCTCTTGCTCAGCTGACTTTTTCGACGCGTCCTTGTACATGCCGAACTCCCGTTGGGCCTCGGCCGCCTTGCCAGTATGCTTATACGCCTGCGCTAGCCGGTAGTGTGCTTGCGCGGAATTAGGGTCGGCCGCTATCGCTTCTTGAAAAGGCGCGATTGCCGCGGCAAAATCGTTTTGGGCCGCGAGAACAGTGCCTTCCTCCAAAAAGGCGGCCGCGAGTTTCGGATCCAGCCTTACAGCCTTTTGGAGCAGCGGCAGCACAATAACCGCAGTCGGTGCGTCTTGCTTCTGCGCCCACAAACATTCAGCGTAGTAGTAGTTCGCAAGCGCACTGTTCGGCTGCGTTTGAGCAAACCGGCGCAACCGCTCTTCAATGCCGTGCAGATTGCCGCTCACATCCTGCACGCGGCCAAGGAACAGATAAGGATTTGGATCGGCCGTATCAAGATCTGAAGCTTCAAAGAAACTTTGGACTGCCTTATCGAAAGACCCGACCGCATACCACGCTGCGCCTAGGCCCAACAGCATGCGCACCGACTTCGGAAACAGATGATTGCCCTTGGCGAAGACTTCCTCGGCAGGCAAAGGCGCGCGATGCTTCAACAGATCGGCTCCCCAAGCGAACAAATTCGGTTCTGTCGGAGCTAGTTCCGCCGCACGTTGAAATGCCCGCGCCGCTTCTAAAGGATGCCCTAACCGCTCCTCCGCATCGCCCAAATCACGAAAAGCATCGGCGTTCGCCGGATCACGCACCGTCGCCTCGCGCAGTTCCTTTTCGCCTGCACCCGTTGAGGAGCCGTTCAGTCCGCTGGTCTCCTGAGCCAACTTCTCCGTCGACCTCAGAATCGAATCCGATCCGTGCCCGCCTCCATGACCCGGATCGCTGACGCCCGCAACGGTATAGGCCGGTTGCTCATCGTAATCGGGCGCGGTAATGGTGGTCAGGGTAAGGTCTAGGCGCTCCGTATTTTGCGATGTTAAAGTGACAGGAGCGCTAGCCTGGCGATAGCCGGTCTTTCTTGCAGCGATTGTGTATTGACCGTCAGGAGAGGCAGAAAAATGGTACTTCCCATCTTTTGCCGTTGAGGTAGTGGCCGCGGTTTCACCCGCGGCGTTCTGTAAGACGACTGCTGCATTCGCGATAGGCTGTTTTGAGCTATCGCGAACTGTGCCTTCTACGCCCGCACTCTGAGCCAGGGCGTTTGCCCCTATCCACGCGGCGAGCACAAGCGATCGTAGCAAGCGTTTGAAGCGGTTATTCCTTGTCCGTGCCGCCCTTCAGCTTCTCTCGTTGTTCCTTGAGAATGGCTTTACGGCTCAGCTTGATCTTGTTGCCTTCAAGGGCCAGAACCTTCACTAGAATCTGGTCGCCTTCCTTCAACTCATCGCGCACATTTTTAATGCGGCTTTCCGATATTTCGCTGATGTGCAGCAGGCCATCGGTGCCGGGAAAGATTTCAACGAATGCGCCGAAATCGGCGATTCGCACGACCTTGCCCAAATACGTCTTGCCCACTTCGGCTACCGCGGCAATGTCGCTCACCATTTGTAAAGCGCGCATGGCGGACACGCCATCGGAGGCGAAAATATTGACAGTGCCGTCATCGGAAACATCGATCTTGACACCTGTCTCTTCGATGATGCCCTTGATCACCTTGCCGCCAGGGCCAATCAATTCGCGAATCTTGTCGGTCGGAATTGTTGTGGTGTAAATGCGCGGCGCGTACTTTGAAAGCTCTGTCCGAGGCGTCGAAATTGTCGCAACCATCTTGTCGAGAATTTCGAGCCGTGCCTTCCGTGCCTGCGTCAACGCTTCACGCATGATCTGCGTGGTCACGTTCGGAACCTTGATGTCCATCTGCAGGCCGGTAATGCCGGCTTTGGTTCCCGCAACCTTGAAATCCATGTCGCCGTAGTGGTCCTCGGCACCGGCGATGTCTGTCAGAATCGCGTAGCTCTCGCCTTCGAGAACAAGTCCCATGGCAATACCCGCCACCGGCGATGTCAAGGGAACGCCCGCATCCATCAGCGCCAACGTGCCGCCGCAGACGCTTGCCATGGAACTGGAACCGTTCGATTCCAGAATGTCGCTCACGACGCGTAGCGTATATGGGAATTTAGACTCATCGGGAATCATCGCCGACAGCGACCGCTCTGCCAGCGCACCGTGACCAATTTCCCGCCGCCCCGGACCACGCATAAATCCGACTTCGCCTACGCTGAATGGCGGGAAGTTGTAATGCAGCATAAACCGCTTCGACGTCTCAGTCGGGTCAAAGAGTTCAATGCGCTGCTCATCATCCTTGGTCCCGAGCGTGGTCGTGACCAAGGCCTGAGTTTCACCACGCGTGAAGATTGCTGAACCATGAGTGCGGGGCAGCACGCCCACTTCGCAGGTGATTTCACGGATTTGATCGAACGCGCGGCCATCGGGCCGGCGGCGATCCTTCAACATCTGATCGCGGAAAATCTTTTCCTTCAAAGCATCAAACAGCTTCGGAGCTTCAGCGAGCGCAGGATCCTCAGTGAACAAACCAAGCGCCTTCTGTTTGGCCTGATCGACCCGGCTATAGCTTTCCAGCTTGCCATATTTCTTGGTATCTAAGGCGTCGGCCAGTTCCGTGCGCACGGCATCGGAGATTTTTGCCGCCGCTGTTTCATTCGGAATTGGAGGCGTGTAAGTGCGTTTGGTTTTGCCGCACGCTTTCATCAATTCACGAATGCCGCCGACAATCTTGCGGCAGCAGTCGTGGCCAAATTCAATGGCCTCGACAACTTCCGATTCCAGCGCTTCTGAGGCGGCGGCTTCCACCATGACGATGCCTTCTTCGGTACCAGCCACCACGATGCTGACCTTGGCACTTTTGGTCGTGTCGTACGGCACATTGGCGCGGAATACGCCGTCTACCAATGCCACGCGTACGCCGCCCAATACGTGATGAAACGGAATATCGGAAATTGCCAGAGCAGCGCCCGCTCCGACAATCGCCAGCACGCCCGGATCGAACTCCGGATCCGCCGAAAGGACCATCGCAATAATCTGCGTTTCGTTGCTGTAGCCTTCCGGAAACAACGGGCGGACGGGCCGGTCGATCAATCGGCTTGTCAGGATTTCTTTTTCTGAAGGACGTCCCTCGCGCTTAATGAATCCGCCGGGAAACTTACCCGCGGCATACATATACTCGCGGTAGTCCACAGTCAGCGGAAAAAACATCGCGCCAGGCTTCGGCTTTTCATTGGAGCAGGCGGTTACCAGAACCACCGAATCTCCGGACCGGACCACTACCGATCCATTCGCTTGCTTGGCTACCTTGCCACTCTCAAGCGTAATCTTTGACCCATTCAGGTCGATTTCAACTGTATGCATTTATTTAATCCAACACTGTGCGGTTACCCGCCTTTGGATTAAGTGAGGACTTAGAGTGGATGCGGAGGAAGGAACCGTTTACCAAAACGGTGTTATGCGTTACCGCGAAGCCGCTGGCCGACTGGGCCAGTGCCTGAAAGCGCGCCTTGCCTGAGAATCGAACCTAGCGGCGAATACCAAGACTCTGAATCAGCGTCTTGTACCGCTCCGGACTGCGATCTTTCAAATATTTAAGCATCCTTCTACGCCGAGACACCATTGTCAGCAAACCACGCCGTGAATGATGGTCCTTTTTATGCGTTTTGAAATGCTCAGTGAGTTGTAGGATACGCTGACTCAAGAGGGCAACCTGTACCTCTGGCGATCCCGAATCCGACTTATGAATCCGGTACTTCCCAATAACTTCAGACTTTTGCTCAACCGCCAGGGACATGCTAGAAACGATACTCCTCGTCTTACCTTAATCTCAATCTTTTTTCCCCTATAGGGTAACACATCCGCAACACACAAGCGGCCTCCTAAAACCGGCCAAGACGCTGACTGACTAACTCAAAATAACCTTCCGCGTCCACTGTCCGCAGGACTGTCGCGTTCGCCGCTTTGCCTGTGACGCCCCACCAATCGACTACCGTCATGCCTAATGTCAACGGACTCGCACATTCAATCGCGACATTCACCGTGCGCCCATCAAACAATTCCGGCGCCAAAAGGTATGCGATCACCGTGGGATCGTGCAGCGGGCCACCTTGCCAACCATACTTGCGCTCATCAAAGATCTTGTTGAATTTCAGTAAGTGATAAAACGCCTCTGCCACTGGCGTTCCTATGCTTCGCAAGCGATTCAACCTAGCATCAGTCGTCAAAGCTTGATGCGTGCAGTCAAGCGGAATCATAGTGATGGGCGCGCCGCATGCGAAGACGCGGGCCGCGGCTTCCGGGTCGACATAGATATTGAATTCGGCCGCGGGTGTTATGTTGCCGCCTTCCGAAAACGCGCCGCCCATCAAAACGATCTCGCGCAAGCGTCCCGCAAGCCGCGGTTCTTTGGCTAACGCTAAAGCGATATTCGTCAGCGGTGCGAGACAGCATAGCGTCACATCACCCGGAGGCCGCGACATCACTAAGTCGACGATGACATCCGGCGCAAAACCTCGCGCCAGCGGCATCACAGGCTCGGGAAGATCATAGCCGTCAAAGCCCGTGCGGCCATGCACGTGCTCCGCTGTGATCAATGGCCGCACCAATGGCGCAGCCGCTCCTGCATAGACCGGCGTCGCTGTCCTTTTCGCCAGCTCTAACGCTTTGCGTGCATTCTTGGCCGTGAGTTCCAGCGGAACGTTGCCTGCCACGACCGTGACCGCCAGCACCTCTAAAGTTTCGGGCGATGCCAATGCAATCAAAATTGCGACAGCATCGTCTGGCGATGGATCGGTATCGATGACGATGGCGCGACGCGCGTTCACTTCAATTGCTCCAAAGCCTGCCGCGCTTGCTCATCGCCAGGAACTTGCTTCAATAGCTGCTGCAACACCCCGCGCGCCTTGTCTGTGTCGCCTTCAATCGCGTACACCCGCGCCAGATTCAAGTAAGATCGATCGAAGTCCGGCGCCACGCGCATGCATTTTTCAAATGTTTCGACCGCTTGGTCTCGCCGTTGCGTTCTCAGATACAAGACTCCGAGGTTATTCAATGCTTCTGGATAATCCGGCCGCAACGCCAAAGCGCGATGAAACAGGTCATCAGCGCGTTGCGTCTCGCCCGCCTGTGCAAACACCATCGCCAAACCATAGGTGGCCTCGGGATCCGTTGGCTTTACGGCAACCGCGTGCTCCAACGCTCGCCGTGCGTCGTCCCATCGTTTTTCCTGCCGATAGGCATTGCCCAAATTTTCAAGCGCCTCAAAATGGTCGCGCGCCAGGCTCAACGCACGTTGAAAATCGCCAATGGCCTGATCCGTTCGGCCTTCCCGCGCCGCAATGATTCCGAGATTGTTCCAGGCATTAGGCAACGTGTCGGGATAGCTGGCGTCCGACTTCACAGCGCGTTGAAAATGCTCTTGCGCCGCAGCCGTCCTGTTCTGTTTCAGGTACACGCTACCCATTCCATAGAGTGCCTCAGCGCTCGACGGGTTTTCCTTCAGCGCGCGCGCAAACGAAGACTCCGCCTCATCGTAATAACCACGGCCAAAAAAACCCGAACCCAGTGAAAGATAGTTGCGGCCGAATTCATATGTAGTGGCCACGCCCGCAAACGGTAGCGCTCTTGCCAGCGTCGCCGGTTCGTCAGCGGAGTGTCGATCGGCCGCCATGCGCGCGGGCGAAACCGGCCCCTGATAGACCTTCACGATATCGCCGTCACGATTAATCAGAAACGTACTGGGCAGCGGCAAATCACGATGACGATCGAACAAATAGCGATACAGCAGGCTGTAGACAGCGGCAACGTCGCCATTCTCTTTGCCGCAGTCGATCGCCAAAATCGGCCACTCTCCTTGATATCGGCGCAAAGCAGACATCTGCTCCCGGCAGACGGATGATGCCGATGTCCAGAAATGCAGCAGCACCGTTTTGTCGCGGATCTCAGAAAGCTTCCGTGTTTGTCCGGCGAAGTCCTCCGCAGCACCTTCCGGCGCGGCGATCGGCGCAATCAACCATGTCT
>JBARMQ010000287.1:0-12018 GCA_049802535.1 Bryobacteraceae bacterium
TGACAAAGCTGCCTTTTCACTCTTTGCGGGACCCGGCTTCTCGCTGGAGAACGTCACTATCTATGAAGATCCGCGTTACGGTCTTGAGCCATTCGCTTATGTGGAGACGTTGGAGGCGCGAGTCCGGCTGGACAAATTGCTGCTGGGGAAGGTTCAGTTTGCCAGTTTGCGGCTGGAAGAGCCATCCCTCAATTTGGTGAAGCGTAGCGATGGCACATGGAACGTGGTGGAGCTCGTCGGGCGGCTCAGCGCGCAACGATCGATGCCCTTAAGTCTGTTTCCGGCGGTGGAGATTGCGCAAGCTCGTATCGATTTTAAGTTTGGGACGCGGAAGACGACGTTTTATATGACCCAGACGAATGTCTCCATTTACCCGGAGCGTTCAGGCAAACTCTACATACAGTTCTCCGGTTCGCCGGCGCGAACGGATCGCGCGGGTATTGGATTCGGTCACTTGCGCGGGACTGCCAGTTGGTACCTCGCTCCGCCGGATGCCTCGGCAAATCAGTTGGAGGCCGACGTGACGTTGGATCCGAGTGATTTGAGTGAGCTGACTACGCTATTTCAGGGATATGACTTGGGCATTCACGGCACGGTGAGTTCGCAAGCGCGGATTGAGGGGCCGGCGAACGCCCTGCGGCTGAAGGGCGAGTTGCGGCTTCAGGACGTGCATCGGTGGGACCTGCTGACATCGCAGGGCGAGGACTGGCACATTCGTTATCGCGGTGTGATCGACGCGCTGAGTCACCGGTTCGATTTGGAGACGCAACCTTGGCGAGTTGGAGAAACGAAGCCGGTTTCCCTCGAAGTCCATACGGCAGACTTTTTGACTCAGCCAAAGTGGACCGCGGTGGCGCACTTGAAAAATATTCCGGCGGAGAAGCTGTTGCCTTTGTGCAAGCGGATGGGCTTGGCTGTGCCAGTCGGACTGTCACTTGGGGGCATGCTGCAAGGCGAAGTGGCTTATTCGAATGGCTCGGGGTTTAGCGGCGGCGCCACCATCTCCAATGCAGTAGCGACCTTGCCTAATCTTCCGCCGATTCGCACCGCTCTTGCGCGCATCGCAATTTCGGGATCGTCGATACATTTTGACCGGGCGGTTCTTGAAACGCCGGATACGGGCACGCTGGAGGTAAGCGGAACCTACGATCCGGCGGCCCAAAGCGTGGTGACCACGTTGACGGCAATCGAATTGAAGCTAGTGCCCTTGCAGGAGACCGTGTCGAAATGGTTTGGCGAGCCTTCGGCGTTGCTTGCTTTCGATAGCGGGACGGCTACGGGCGAGATGATTTACACGCATGTGGGCAGCGATCCGGCGATTTGGTCGGGCGAATTAGAAATCAAAGACGGATCGCTTGCGCCTGATGGCGTGGCGCTACCGCTGCGGCAGTTCAATGGCCGGGTGGTATTCGGTGCGACAACGCTGGACCTGCCTCGCTTCACCGCGGTCCTTGATGGCTTGGCCCTACGCGGGGAATATCACTTCAATGAGCACGCGAAGCATCTGGAGAAATTGCGGATTGAGATGCCGGCGCTCGACCTGGGTGAATTACAGGCCGCGTTGGACCCGGCGCTTCGAGCACAGGGAATTTGGGCAAGGTTCCGCTTTGGCCGCAGGGATATTCCGGAGTGGATGCGCGAGCGAAATTTGGATGGAGACGTAAGAGTGGACCGGCTGACAGCGGGTGATGCGTCATTGGGTTCCATGCATGCGCATCTGCTGTGGCAAGGCGCAGGCGTGCAGGTTGCGTCGCTGCAGCTGAACTCACAGGCGGGGCAAGTGCGGGCGCACGGAACAATCAATCTCGCAGGCTATGCACCGCTTTACCGCTTTAATGCGACTGCGTCGGGCTTTGGCTGGAAAGGCGGGTTAGTGGGATGCGACGCGCGATTTGAGTCGAAGGGCCTAGGCCAGGATGCGATTCAAAATCTGCAAGCGAGCGGAACCTTTACGGCGTCAGACGTCGATTTATCCCCGGCCGATTCATTTCAAAGCGTGACCGGTTTGTTCACCGCGTCGTTCCAGCAGGATTGGCCGAACCTAAAATTGACGCAAGTCGAAGCAGTTGATGATGACGACGAATGGCAGGGTCAAGCCACCACCCAAAGCGATGGACGTTTGACCGTGGACCTGCAACATGCGGGACACCAGCGCCATGTTGTGAGCACACTAGATCCCGCAGTCACAGCGGCGCCGCCATTGAGCAGCGTGGCACAACAGTAACGGTCGTGTCCAACCGGCGCCTTAGCGCTCAGATCG
Source organism: Bryobacteraceae bacterium (assembly GCA_049802535.1). Classification (GTDB taxonomy): domain Bacteria; phylum Acidobacteriota; class Terriglobia; order Bryobacterales; family Bryobacteraceae; genus Bog-105. Next base: position 2,261 of record JBARMQ010000287.1, read on the forward strand.
TTTACGAATTTCCAGGAGAGTTTCCGCCGTGGAATCGTCCGAAGCCGCGCGCCAGCACGATGCCCATGAGCAGAATGCCCAATCCTAAAGCGACAACGTGATCCATAGACCGCGGATCGAACTTGCCGACGCGGCATATCAAAAGATAGCCGAGAACCAGGTTCAGAAATCCCCAAAGGACGTTGCCGGTCGAAGAAGAGAGTCCTTGTCCAGGTGGTTTCGCAAAAGGGCTTTGAAAAGGACGGCCCATCACGCCGCTCACAAAATGCGGCAGGGCGTTAGTGAGAAAAACGCCGCCAAAAAAGTAGGATGCGTCGTGAATCCATTCCATCGTCAATTGCCTCTCCTTCCTATTCAATCAAGTCTTCTTTTGGCGCTGAACCGCCGAAGCTCTCCGCTAAAATCAAGGTTTAGATGCATGTTCTCGACTCGGCATGGAAGACAGTATGCGACGAATTCGATGCCGGGCAGCGGACGGCGGCATTAACAGCGCGGTCGGACCTGCTGAAAGGCTTAAATCAACTATTGCGGCGTCTGCGGCGGTACGAGAATGAAACCGGCTGGGCGTCGACGATACTCGATGGCGCCGCTCTCTTCGCGACACAATCGGCCTTGTTGGCGGTTCGACCGGGAAAACTGGAGTTGCTCGGCGAACGCGAACTGCCGTTGCCGGCCGGCTTTGAGATGACACGTCAAGCGGGCGCGGCCTTCGCTAACGCAATTTCCTCGAGGGATACAGTGATTGCTCTGCGCACTTCGGCGGAAGTTGGCGAGGCATTGGCTTCGACCAGGCCCGGCGACCGTGCCTGGATCGTACCGATTTCGAATCGCGATCGAGTCGTTAGCGTCTTGTTTGCACTCAGTGGCGAAGAAGAGTTGAATACAGACGCTCTCGAATTGATTGCCGGCCTTGCATCAGCAGTACTGGAACGCGGTTCTAACGTCACGCTGCATGCGCAAATTCAACCGGTTGCCATGAGCGATGCTCCGGCTGAGCCAGCGAAGAAAGCCGCGTTGCCGGCTTGGAGCCACCTGGGCGAGGAACAGCGGTCGCAACACGTACGCGCGCAACGCTTCTCACGCGTCAAAGTAGCAGAGATGCAGCTTTACAGGCCGGAGGCTTGCCGGGAAGGGCGCGAGCGGGGCAACTTGTATTTGCTTTTGCGGCCGGAAATCGATGGAGCACGGGAAGCCTACCGGCGGCAGTTCATGGCAACTCCGACAATGGTCGACTATCTTCACTTGGAACTTGTCGGGACGGCTGCGGCCGGCGATGAGTTGAAACTGGGAGCCGAATACCCTGGACCCTTGCAATAGCTCGCGCCGTTTCAGACGGCGATTGTACGTTGGGACGTCGGTCGCGTCAATCATACTGTCCATCGGGTTACTGGCCTCAGCTCCGCCCAAGAAGCACCCGGCGAAACCTCCTCCTCCGCCCAAGCCAAAAGTTGTGGGCGCGGCCGGTCTTATTGCTGTGGCGCAGCATGAGCTGGAGTTGAATAATCCCAGCGCTGCCGCCGAATACGCTAAGGCGGCATCGGCACAAGCGCCCATGCTCGAGGACTACGCGCAATACATTCGTGCGGAAGCGGAGTATAAATTAAGGAACTATGCGGAGGTGGTAAAGTCCGCGACGCGTGTTTTTAACCAGCCGCTCTTATCGCCCTTCACCGGAGAAGCAGCGGCCTTAGCGGTGCGAGCGGAATTGGATAACGACAGTCCGAAGGCGGCGCTCGATTTAATCCGTAAGTATTACGACCGCATTCCGCAGCCGGAAGGCGACCTTTTGATTGCGCGAGGACTTCAAGGCTCGGGCGACTTAGCGCAGGCGGCAGAATATTACGAACGTGTCTACTACAACTATCCCGCGGCGAAAGAGGCGACGGATGCGGCCAATGCTCTGGTGGTCATCAAGCAGCAGTTAGGGAGCGGCTTTCCTGTTCCGATGGCCTCGGCGTTGTTGAATCGCGCACAGAAACTGTTCGATGGGAAGAACCCGGGCGCCGCGCGCATCGAACTGGTTGCGGCGATCCCCCAGTTGGGCGGCGCTCAAAAAGACCTGGCGCGCGTACGGTTGGGGGAAGCGGATTTTCAGGCGGGACACACAGCGCCGGCCTTTCAATACTTTTCGGCCTTGAAGGTGGACGATGCGGAAGCCGATGCCGAGCGGTTAGATTATTTGATCCGTTGCGTGCGGAAATTGGACCGCCATGGAGACGTGAAACCGTTCCTGGATCAACTGGCGAAGAGTCATCCGGAATCTCCCTGGCGCTTGGATGCGCTGATTTCTGTGGCGGACGAGGCGAGAACAGAGCACCACGTATCGGAGTATCTGCCGCTTTATAAGAGTTGCGCCGCGACATTTGCGGCCGACAAGCGGGCGGCGTGGTGCAGTTGGCAGGTTGCCTTCGAAAGCTATCACCGCGATAGCCCCGACGCGGCCGACCTGCTGCGCGCGCACATCCAAAAGTATCCGAATTCCGACGATGTTGACGACGCGCTTTATTTCTTAGGGCGGTTGGCCGAAAGCAAGAAGGATTTAACTTCGGCGCGGGCGTGTTACGAGGAACTGAATCAGCGTTTTCCCAACACATATTTTGCTGTGATCGCGCGCGAGAGGTTGAAGACTCCCGCGTTGGAGGCAAGTACACCGAATCCGTCGACGGTCGCATATCTTCAGGGGGTTTCGTGGCCGCCGCGTCTGCAGTTTCCCAGCTTTGAAGCCGATAAGACGGCGGAAGCGAGGATTGCGCGGTCGCAACTGCTTGCCTTGACGGGATTGAATGATTTCGCGGAAAACGAATTGAAATTCGGAGCGCGCAACGATCAAACCGACCAGCCCAACGTGTATGCGTTCGAGCTTGCGAAACAGGCCTCGGCTCGGGGCTCGGCCGATCAGGGGATGCGTTACATCAAAGCGTACGCGCCGGATTACCTGTATATGCCGCTGGACCAGGCGCCGGTTGCATTTTGGCGGCTGGCATTCCCGATTCCTTATCGTCCTTCGATTGAAACCCGCAGCCGCGCACAAGATCTGGATCCATTTTTGGTAACAGCTCTCATCCGTCAGGAATCGGAGTTCAATGTGACCGTGATCTCCTACGCCAAGGCATATGGGCTGATGCAGATTCTCCCGTCCACCGGTCGAGACTTGGCGAGGCATTTAAGAATACGCGGCTTCACGGCTCAACAGTTGCTGACGGCCGACCGAAATATACAGCTTGGAACGTATTATTTTCGGAATTTAATGAACGCGTTCCATGGGGAGCCTGAGCCTGCGCTTGCTTCCTACAATGCCGGCGAGAGCCGGGCTGTCCTGTGGCGCTCTTGGGGGCCCTTTCGAGAACCGGCGGAGTACATTGAGGTGGTTCCGTTCCACCAGACGCGGCTATATATTCAAATCGTGCTGCGGAATGCCGACGTGTACCGGCAGCTGTATGCCGGGACGGTTCCTGACGTACCGGCGTATAAACCGAAACCGCGTGCGCCCGCACATAAACGGAAGCGAAAAGTACGATGAGGGTGGCGATAAGATGAAAGGGAGGGTTGCTTTAAGAGGTTGACTTTTGGGGAGGATAGTGTAGAGTGACTTTAGGTAGAAGTGTATGGATTATACAAAAGTAGGCTAAAAGACGCTGGATGGTGCTAATTAGCAATCCGGCGCTGCGGATGAGCGGTTGATGCTAAGCCCTGTATTTTCATACCAATAGGTCGGCGTAAGCCGTGAATGAGGGCTCCAACTCAGCGTCGCCGCTCAATTCCGAACGAATTCCCTCTACCTCAGTCTGTTCTACCACTTCTCGATCTTCATACCATTTCTCCAAAGGCCGATTGACCTCTCTGTCAATCGTAAAACCGAGTACCCGCAGCGCGACACGCAGCTTCGGATAATCAGTCCCATTGATCCATTGGATGAGTTGCTGTTCCAAATTTAGAAATGTCGGGCCGTAAAGCGACCCGGTAAACTTATCCAAGAAATGGGCGTACGTCTCATTTAGCCGCATCTGGCTTAACACAGTGTCGCGAGCAATCCAATCCAGCCTTTCGTCCGTCTGGTTGAGGATTCGCCCCAGGCATTTCGATGCCAGGTCTTCGCCATCCCGGTTTTTAAACGTGATGCCGCCGATTTTTTCTTTCAACATGCGCTTCCTGTAAAGAAAGACCATACAAGAGTAGAAGGCCACTCGATTATGGCTAGGATCTGCCTTCGCCTTGTCGGCATATTTCAAGAAATTGCCGGTCGCCAAGCTCAGGGGCAGGTAGTACTTTTCGGTCCGCTCCATGAACTGTGGCAGCAGCCCTTTCCACACCTCGTTTCGCTCAGTACGCCGGGCGAGCGATTGTTGCACGACCAATGTCAGGAGAGCGAGCGTGGCCGGAAGGATAAAGCCTTGCAGACGGCTTAAGGGCAGCAGTGTCTCGCGCCACCAATCCGTCAACTCCACTGGCCCGAGGGAGAGCGTTCGCCGATAGTCCTGCTTCCCAGCCTGATATTCGAGCACCGCGACTAGCCAATAACGGCCTGAAGACGCGACGGCGCGTGCACTCGCTTCGAGAACGACTGATCCTCCTTTTGCAACGCTCTGAGATATCTTTGCGCTTTTAGCAACTTCGAAGCCGTTGTTGTCCAAAATTCGAAAACTCGTGATTTGGATGTCAGCAGAAGAGTGGTTCTCCACGGATGCCCAAACGTTCAAAGAGGAATTTCGATACAGGTGATTCGTCGTTAAGCCGCCTTGAATCCGAACAGTCGAAACTTCAGGCGCTTTGGCTTCTTCGGCTACCGTAGCGATACGCGGGCCGATCGCGTCTTCCTTTGACGGCTCCAGAAACAGCGCGCACAGGCAAATTAGTAGGAAGCCACCGACCAAACCTATTGCGATGGTCCGCCATGTCCACGCCTTAATGCCCCGCCAAGACCTCCTCGCGATGGTCCGCCAAGTCCACATTGTTTAGAAATGATACAACCACTTTGAGCCTCTGACGCCGCAATTCTGGAGGGCCGAGGGGCCGACCATTTAGAATCGCAACATGGCCGCTACCACCGTTCGTTTCCAGAGCGCCCGCGTCGCAGAGTTCAAGGAATCCGTGATTCGCGAGATGACGCGTCTTTCGTTGAAGCACAGCGCAGTCAATTTATCGCAAGGTTTTCCGGATTTTCCAGCGCCAGCCGAGCTCAAAGCGGCGGCTCAACAGGCGATTGGCGACGATCTGAATCAATACTCGATCACCTGGGGAGCTAAACCTTTTCGCGATGCGATCGCTCGCTATTACAAACAGTTCTACGGCCTGGATGTCGATCCTGAACGCGAATTGACGGTCTGCTGCGGCGCGACCGAAGGCATGATCGCGGCGATGCTCGCGCTGCTGAATGCGGGGGACGAAGTCATCGTCTTTGAACCGTTCTATGAGAACTATTGGCCCGATTCGCAATTGAGCGGTGCGATTTGCCGGCATGTGACGCTGCATCCGCCGGACTGGAGCTTTGATCCTGCGGAGTTACGGGCCGCCTTCACTTCGAAAACTCGCGCGGTGATTGTCAACTCGCCCAATAATCCGACTGGCCGTGTGTTTAGTCGCGCGGAACTGATCCTGCTGGGCGAGCTCTGTCAGGAATTTGATGCGCTGCTGATCACGGATGAGATTTATGAACACATCGTTTTCGATGGTACTCGCCACGTGCCGCCAATCACGTTGCCGGGCATGCGTGACCGCTGTGTTTTGGTGAATAGCTTAAGCAAGACGTACTCGGTGACTGGATGGCGAGTCGGCTGGGTGATTGCGCCGCCTGAATTGACCGCCTCGATTCGCAAGGTGCATGACTTCCTGACAGTTGGCGCGGCGACGCCGCTGCAGCAAGCCGGCATTACGGCGCTAGCGCTGCCGGATGAGTACTACAACGAACTGGCCGAGACCTATCAAGCGAAGCGCGACCTGTTGGTGGACATTCTTGAGAAAGTGGGCTTTCGTTGCTCGGTTCCCAAGGGAGCGTACTACATCATGACGGATATTTCCGCATTCGGCTTTGCGAGCGATGTGGCTTTCTGCAAGCACCTGGTTGAAGAGATCGGAGTGGGCGCGGTGCCGGGCTCAAGTTTCTTTTCGGAGCCGAAAATCGGGGCGCATTTAGTGCGGTTCTGCTTCGCTAAGAAGCGGGAGACCCTGTTAGCCGCGGCCGAACGGCTGCAGCGGTTGGTGAGATAGTTTCGCACGCCATCGAGTATGTGGCACTGACGATGTGACGAAAACACTCTTTCGTCGCTATTCGTAATGGGTCCACATTCGGAGAACTTTAACGACTCGTTCATTTTCTATCACCTGATAGACCAGCCGGTGCTGAAGATTGATTCGGCGAGAGTACGCTCCGCGCAGATCTCCCAAAAGCTTTTCAAATGGCGGCGGCTTTTGAAACGGGTCGGCGGCCAAGATGCGAAGAAGTTCCTCGGTTTTCGGCCTGAGCCCGGCAGAAGCTAAACGATGCCCGTCTTTCTGCGCTTGCTTAGTGAAGACAATTTTCCACTCTGTCACCAGCCCGGTTCATCTCCGCAATGTTCGATTGGTAATTGGATTCCTTCAACAATTGATTCACGCATGCCGGGAATCGAGAGGAGATATAACGTTTCCTGAAGGGCGTTCCAGTCTTCTTCTCCCACAAGCACGGCATTCGAACGGGGACCAGTTATGAGAACAGGCTGGTGGTCGCTGGCCGCTTTGTCAAGAAGTGTGTAAAGCTTCTCACGGGCTTCGCTGGCATTCATGCTGTTCATATCATTAAGACTACGCTTTCCAGATGCGGCGGTCCACCATTCTGCTCCCGCAAATTATGGGGCCAATCGGGATCTGCCTGAGAAGTGTTCAATGCATTCGCGCTCAGCAATTCACGCCGGATGCCAGAAATCCGCCATCGACAATGATCGTTTGTCCCGTGATGTAGCTAGCGGCGTCAGAGGCAAGCAGGATGGCAGAGCCGACAAGCTCCGTGATCTTGCCAAAGCGTTTCATGGGTATGCGCGTGAGCAGTTCCCGGCCGCGGTCCGTACCATCGAGCAAGCCGGAGTTGAGCTCAGTTCGAAACACTCCTGGCGCGATGGCGTTGACGTTAACGCCTCTGGGCGCCCATTCCACCGCGAGGCTGCGCGTCAGGCCCAACACGGCTGCTTTGGACGTCGCATAGGCTGCCACTTCCAGTAAGCTGACGAATGAATTGAGAGAAGCGATGTTGATGACCCGTCCGCGGCCGCTATCGACCAATGGCTCATAGAAGCTTTGGCAGGAGCGGAGCATGCCGGTGACGTTAACATCCATCAATTTGTTCCATTCGCTCTCGCTGATCGTGGGCGTAGGCTTGCGAAAGATCTGACCGGCAGCGTTCAGCAGAATGTCGACCCGGCCAAATTGCTGCAGAACCGCGTCGCGGAGAGCGTCTATGGATTCGCGGCTGGCGGCATCGACGGATTGTCGCAACGTCTTTCGGCCGAGAGATTCAATTTCGCTGCCAACTTCGTTAACCAATGCTTCGCGTCGGCCGGTGGCGACAACGTCGGCTCCCGCTTCAGCGAGTCCCATCGCCATAGCGCGGCCGATTCCGGACGTTCCACCCATCACTACTGCCAAGCGGCCCGAAAGGTTAAACAGTTGATGTGACATCGCCCTCTATTCTGCTATAAACCGCTTTCGCTACACTCGGGACGTTCGCGTCCTTATGCTGTCAGATGTGATCGCCATTGTTCCCGGATCGTTTGACCCCTTAACGAACGGGCATCTGGACCTGATACAACGCGCCGCGCGGCTGTTTAGCGGCGTCGTGGTGGCTGTTCTTACCAATGCCGATAAGCAGGCGCTTTTCACGGTGGAGGAACGGCTCGGCATGATTCGCGAAGCGACAGCGGGTATACCGAACGTGGAGGTGGATTCGTTCGAAGGACTGCTGGTCGAATATGCTGCGGGTAAGGGTGCTAACGTGCTGCTACGAGGTCTGCGTAGCGTTGCCGACTATGAGATGGAGCGCGAGATGGCCGCGCTTAATCGCGCCCTTCGACCAGGTATCGAGACAGTGTGTTTGCTGGCCGCTGAACGCAATTTACACGTCAGTTCGCGGCGCGTGAAGGAGATTGCCGCTCTTGGCGGAGACGTGTCGACGTTTGTGCCCGCTTTCATTTCGGAGCTCCTTCGCGCTAAATTACAAAGAAGGACTGAATCTAAGTAATATGCAAGCGACCCTAGAAATCGCCGAACGGATTTCGCACATCAGTGTTTCGTCCACCATGAAGGTTTCAAGCGACGCCGAGAAGTTGCGGCGCGAAGGTGTGGACGTTGTTGACTTTGGCGCCGGTGAGCCGGACTTTCCAACACCCGACAACATTAAGAACGCCGCCATTGATGCGCTTGCAAAAAATATCACGAAATACACGGCGGTCGGCGGCACGTTGGAACTGCGGGAAGCGATTTGTGCTCGTCATAAGACAGATTTCGGTACGGATTATTCGCCAGCGGAATGCATGGTAACGGTCGGCGGTAAACACGCGATCTTCAACCTGATGCAGGCGCTGATTAATCCGGGCGACGAAGTCATCATTCCTGTTCCTTACTGGGTCACGTACAAAGACGTCGTGAATTACGCCGGAGGAAAGTGTGTTTTCGTTGAGACCAGCGAAAAGGGAGGCTTCGAAATTACCGCGGCCATGATTGAGCGTCATCTTACGCCGCGCACGAAACTGATCATCATCAACTCGCCTTCGAATCCGAGTGGTGCGGTGGTTTCAAAGCCGGCGTTTCAGGCGATCTATAAACTGGCGTCGGAACGCGGCATCTTCCTGATGACGGATGAATGCTATTGCCAATTCGTGTATGAAGGCGAGCCATTTTCGATCGCTGCTACGCCGGGCGCGAAGGAAACCGTAGTGGTGGCGGGATCGCTTTCGAAAACATATGCGATGACAGGTTGGCGCATCGGGTTCGCGCTGGCGCCGCCGCCGATTATTAGCGCGATGACCAAGCTGCAAAGCCACAGCACGTCAAATCCGACTTCCATCTCGCAGAAGGCTGCGGTAGAAGCGATGCGCGGCCCGCAGGGTTCGATTCCGGTGATGCTGGCGGAGTATCGTAAACGCCGCGACTTCGTGGTCAACCGCCTTTTGCAGATTGCAGGCGTTACGATCACGATGCCTAAGGGTGCGTTTTACGCTTACCCGAACGTGAGCCTTGCTTTTGCGAGCGGGCGCGTGAAAAATTCGCTCGAATTCGCGGCTGAACTGCTGGCCAAAGGGCACGTTGCCGTTGTTCCGGGCGAAGCTTTCGGGACCAACGATCACATACGAATCTCGTATGCGACGTCGATGACCGAATTGGAACGCGGTCTAGACCGGCTGCACAAGTTTATCGACGGTTTGCGGGCTTAAAAGCGCAGCTGGCACGGCTGCGTGCCACCCGACAGGATCTTATTTCCAAACCGTAAGAAGCGCCCGCTGTTTCCGCTTAAATTGAAGTAAACAGCATCCGCCAAGTGACGATCACGAGTGCATGGGTAACCATGGTCGCCCGTATGCTGCCGGTTCGAGCGTAAAGCCAACCCAAGAACAGGCCAAGCAAGGATGCGATCCACATCCAATTCCAGTTGGGAAAGCGGCGGAACCAGAGATGGACGACGCCGAACAGCAGGGCAGAAGCGACGATCGCCGGCCAGGGCGAACGCCACGTGTCGAGAAAGGCCTTCTCGATTACGCCCCGGAAGACGAGTTCCTCGCTGAAAACGGTGACCC
>JBARMQ010000288.1:0-6299 GCA_049802535.1 Bryobacteraceae bacterium
GGGCATTCCACACTCACCGGGAAGTCCCTGCCGGGGAAACTCTCGCAGCTGGCGCCCCTGATGATGTCGGGAAAGCTCGATGCCTATGCGGAATTTGCCGCCCAGATCGAAAAGATCATCGGAGCGGGCATTCGGCCCAGCCATCTAGACACGCACAAACATACTCACTTGATGCCCAACGTTTTCCGCGCCGTCGTGCGGTTGGCAAAGGAATACTCCATTCCCTACGTTCGCCTGCCCGTCGATACATCTCTACCGCTAGCGGGCACAATTCGCCGTTACTACGAGCGAATGAGTTCCGACGTCAAGACGACTGATCATTTCATTGGCTTTCGGCTAACGGGACGACTGACGGAGGAGACCTTGGCGCAGGCTTTGCTGCGTTTGCCGGAAGGAACCACGGAATTCATGTGTCATCCGGGAAGACTGGGCAATGATTTAGCGACCGCTCAAACCCGGCTGAAGGAATCGCGGGTACGAGAGTTGGAAGCGCTGGTCTCGCCCCGGATACGAGAGCTTATCGTGAGGCAGCAGATTCGCTTGTGGCCGTTTTCGGCTTAAACGCAAAGGGCTTGATCCCGGCCCGTTTTGCGCCGTTCCTCAAAAAGACCCGAAAATAATTTTGCCGTCGAGCATAGTGGCCAATACGTGCGTATCGCCGATGCGAGCGGGGTCGATGGTGAAAATGTCGTCAGAGAGTACGACTAAGTCGGCCAACTTTCCGGGCTCAATCGAGCCTTTAATGCCATCTTCGAAGCTGGCGTAAGCAGCGCCCAAAGTGTATGCTTTAACTGCTTCGGCCACAGAAATTTTCTGTTCAGGCACCCATCCACCGGGATGTTTGCCATCCAGCGTGCGGCGCGTGACGGCACCTAAAATACCCTGAAGCGGAACCATCGGTGCGACCGGCCAATCGGAACCGAAGGCTAGCACAGCGCCAGTATCGAGCAGGCTCCGATAGGCATAGCTGGTCTTGGCGCGCTCCGGACCGATACGCTTTTCGGCCCACCGGCCATCATCCATCAGGTGATAGGGCTGCATGGAAGCAATCACATGCAGGGTGCCGAAGCGCGGTATGTCGGCGGCGATCAGGTGCTGGGCGTGTTCGATGCGGAAGCGCCGGTCGCGTGGTCCATTCTTCTGCGCGGTCTCTTCGTAAAAACCGAGAATGGTGTGATTCGCCTTGTCTCCAATGGCGTGGACGGCAATTTGCAGCCCCGCGGCATCGGCTTGCTCAATATTGTGGAGCATCTTTTCCGGTTGAGCCAGTTCGGCGCTCGGAATGCCGCTGGTATTGGGCGAATCGAGATAGGGAGCAAAGAGGAGCGCGGTCGTGGACCCGAGTGACCCGTCGGCGAACCCCTTGAGGCCTCCAATATGCAGGAACGGGTTGCCAAAGTCCGCGAGCAAGCCCACGGTGGCAAGCCGTTCCCAATTCATAAGCGGTTGATGACCCGACACACGCACGTGCAGGTCGCCTTTGTGGAGCATGGTCTGATAGGCGCGAAAGATATTCGGTGCGGCAGACATATCTTGCACGCTGGTCACGCCGTTGGCCGCGGCGTACTGCTGCGCAGCTTGGATTGCACGGATGATTTCATCGGGCGACGGCGGCGGAATGACCTTCTCGACAAGACTCTGCGCGGCGTCCTTCAGAATGCCCGTCGGATCACCATTCTCATCACGCACAATCACACCACCAGGAATGTCTTTGGTGTTCCGATCGACGCCTGCCATCTTCAGCGCCTTCGAATTAGCGAGAGCCATATGACCATCGAGACGGCTTACGAAGACGGGCCGATCCGGAGTGACGGGATCGATCAGTTGGCGAGTCGGCAGTTTAGCAGGCGTCCAATTCTCGTGGTCCCAATTACCGCCCAGAATCCATTGGCCTGGGGGTATGGTCTGTGAGAACGCAGCGATGGCATCACGCATAGCCTGCGGACTCTTTGCGGAACGCAATTGCACGCCGGCGAGATTCGATCCACCGTCGTAGAAATGAACGTGAGAGTCGTTGAAGCCAGGAACGACGCGGTGACCGTGCAGATCGATCACCTGGGAGGATGCCCGTTTCCACTTCAGAATTTCTTCGTTTGTGCCAACAGCAAGGATGTGATTGCCGTGGAGTGCGACCGCCTGCGCTTCCGGCTCGGCTGGATTAACGGTCCAGACTTTGCCATTGATCAGCAGGAGATCCGTTTGGGTTTGGGCAATCAGCGGAATGGCGCAAAGGGCGAATGGAAAGAGAGCGACAAGGCGGAACATCAGAAGCTATGGTAACGTCAGCCGGAAGCGGAGCTCCTCCCGGGTAAATCACTATAATTGGTTAGCTCTCCCGCTTCTGACATGTGGCGAATTTCATCGAGCCTGTTGATTCTCGTAATGGTCAGCGCAGCTGGTCTCGGTCAGCCCGCAAGTCAGACTGGGGCGACCGCGAAGAACAGTTTGATTGTAAGCCTGCTCGGACAGAGGCACGACCTCGACCAACAGTTTTCCCTGTCAGTCCATTTATCTCTACTGGGCCGGCAAGTGAGCATGATTTCTCGTGTACCGGGAGACACAAGCGGCGATCTTGCGCCACAGTGGGCAACGAGCTGTTTGCGTTGGCAGCCCAAGCCAATCAGCCCATGCGGTCTTATTTACAAGGCTCAGCGCTACACGTTCTGGCAAAATGGGAGCCCGACCGTGCTTTAGAGCTACTACGCACTGCGCCGTTCGGCGAAACAGGGGTGCCGGCGCGAGCGGCAACCGAGCTTGATGTGATACGCGGTGTTGCCGGGGATCGTCCGCAGGAAGCGGCTCAGTTGATAGATAAAGCTCAAAGCGCGAACGGAAGTGACGACAATCGGAAACAGCTCAACATCATCTCGGCCCAAGCTTCGGTGGCTGCTGCCCAAAACCAGCAGGAGCAACTCAGGCTGCTCCTTCAACGCGGATTCGATTTGGCTGGTCCGCTGGTTGCGGAACCAAAGGCACCTGGCGCCCTGCCGCACATTCCGGGTTTAGCGCCAATGGTTCAGCTCGCCGCTTTCCAGTTCGGCGCGGTCCGACCGGGCGGCCGCATCAAATTGATTGATCAAGAGAATCCCCGAGACGAGTAGTGAAGCGGGTATCAAACGAATAGAACTTCTTGACAAGTGGTGGTGAAGATTAAAGACGTTCAGTTCGGAGAACCGATAGCATTCTCTGTCGATATAGTGATTCTTAGGGTCCATCAAGCGGCTCGGTAACCAAAGTTGGTCAAGCTGTGAACCCTTACCAGAAGCTTAGGTATGGGATGGTTTTTGGTATGGCGACCACCAAGATCACCATCACCCTTCCGAACGATCAGATTCAGGAAATCCGTTCGCTCGTCGAGGCTGGAGAAGCTGCCAATGTTTCTGCCTTCGTAAAGCACGCCGTTGGGGTGGCTCTTTCCGATGCGGCGGGATGGAAAGAGATGCTGGACGTCGCACTCGAGCAAACGGGAGGCTCGCTGACGACGAAGGAACGGACCTGGGCGGACTCTATTCTTACGCCTCCCGTAAGGGGCAGGCCCGCAAAGCGTAAGAGGAAGGCTGCTTAAGCGGCGTCACATTCGACGCCGGCGGCCTCATCGCTCTGGAGCGGAATGATCGCCGGGTGCTTGCGCTCCTTGCGCGGGCAAGAGAGCGCCGGATGCTAATTACGATTCCAGCGACTGCACTGGCACAGGTCATGCGTAACCCTTCCAGGCAGGCTCGGCTATCGCGGCTCATTCGACAGGCAAGCACTCACCTGATCGCTCTTGATGGACCTGATGCCACCGCGGTGGGGATCTTGCTGGCGCGAACGGGAACTGCGGATATCGTGGATGCTCACGCCGCCGTGTGTGCGCAGAGGGCCAGCCAGGCGGTTCTAACCAGCGATCCCGATGATCTACGGCGTATTGCTCCCGAACTCCAATTGGTCAGCGTCTGACATCCTCAGCGTCACCGTCGAAGCAGACCAGCAAGAAAGCGCCTGCCGTCTAGCCAGCCTGGCAGCCAAGCGGTGCTTGGTCAACACATACAAGAAATCGCAAGCCGCCGCGCAGGCGTTGCCGGGCGATTACTGAGGAGCGGTTGAACTCTCCGCCATTTGCTGAACGTGCTCATCAAGGCGTTGTAGCGTCTGCACACTTCCCGCTTCCATGCCCGATTGCAGGTGCCCATCGCGGGCTTCCCGCGACCGGTGCAGAATGTTGTGGGTGACCTTGACTCCGCGGCCGGCTTCTTCAAAAGTGACCGTCGTCAGCCACTCCGGGCGGCCAAGTTCCGGTACATCGTAGCACTCGGTGTACACCAGTCGCTCGTTGGGAACGATTTCACAGTACACTCCTCGAAATGGATGCTCGCTGGCGTCCGGCATCCGCATCACCATCTGCCACGCGCCGCCAACGCGGAGATCAATCTCGCACAGAATCAACGTTGATTCCTCGCAGCCCCACCACTGTCGCAGGTGCTCTGGTTTCGTCCATGCTTCGAACAATCGATGGCGGGGGCGTTCAAAGGTGCAGGTGAAAGCAATTTCCCGGTCTGAGGGAAGGGCAACCACAACCTCAACCCCGCTTTTTGCGAGCATGTTTCTTGGTCTCCTTAGGCTCGAGTGTGTCTAGATAATCGTCCAGCCGTTTCATACTGTGCGTCCAGCATTGCCTGTATTTTTCCACCCACTCCGACACTTCTTTCAGCGGAGCGGCCTTCAGCCGGCAGGGCCGTCGCTGTGCCTCACGGCTCCGGTGGATCAGACCGGCACGCTCCAAAACCTTTAAGTGCTTCGTGATGGAGGGTGCAGACAAAGAGAACGGTGCTGCAAGTTCCTTGACCGACGTTTCCCCTAACGCCAGTCGCGCCAGAATCGCGCGACGCGTTGGATCGGAGAGAGCCGAGAAGGTCGTACTGAGATGATCGGCCACGAAGTTGTTCGCCTTAACAAGTCATGCGCACGGCGCTCACACCGGCATCGGCCTCTGGTGGATCACCATCCAGGAGGTGCCGAAACGGTCACGGAGCTGGCCGAATCTTGACGCAAAAAATGTCTCTTGCATCGGCATGTAGACTTGGCCTCCTTCGGTGAGCAACGTATATATGCGCTCTGCTTCGGCGTCGCTTTCGACACTCAGCGAAAGATACACGCTACGCATCGGCTGAAAGCGCTCGGGTGGGACGTCGCTCGCCATCACCTCGGTATCGCCAATCGCAATTTGTGCGTAGAGAATCGCGTTTTTCCACTCTGGCTTGATGCCGCTGGATTCCGGATTCTGCTCGTGCGTCATCATCGCAAGAATCTTTCCGCCAAGATGCTTCTCATAAAATTTGAGAGCTTCGGCACAATTCCCGCCGTAATTAAGGTACGTTCGCAATCTCATTGGCCCTCTCGCTGAATGTTTCGTCTTGTCTTACTTTACCGTTTGGCTAATTAGCCATACGGTAAAATATACGGCACTTGACAGCTTTTGTCAAGCGCTACTCTGGCGCGGATTATAGTTTAGGAAGCATGCGACTTTCGCTGCCTGTCCTGATGCTGACAGTCACGCTCTTTGCGCAGACGGAGCGGCCGAAGACATTTGCCGATGAAAATAACGCCTGGTTCAAAATGCACCGGCCGCCTCAGGCTGACGCCTCACCCGAGCAGCGGCAAGCGTTCGATCAAGAACTTGCGGAAGCTACTGCTCAGTGGGTCACGCACTGGCCCGACGACCCACATGCGTGGCTGCGGCGTTTGAAATGCTTGTCCAGACTGAAATCAACGTCGGACCAGCAGTTGGAGGAGATCGGCGACACGCTTCTGAAAGTCGCAAGAGAGCACCCCCTCCAAGGATTTCGTCTTGTACCACTCCAGACTGAGGTAGCCGAGATCTGGAGCATGAGAAAGATCCGCCTCGAACGGTGTCTTGCGCTAACGCAAGAGGCGGTTCGTGAAGACATTCAGGCGCAGAGCGATAACCCTTCTTTCTCCAGACAGTTTATGGAAATGGTTGTCCAGGGGCTATTTCGCACTCTTGGTTTGGAAGCCTTTCTTGCGATTGATCTGAAAAAATTCGACGTCGCCGAATCCGCAATTGAGCAAATGAAGCAGTATGTTGACGAGCATCCGCAAATCTCTGCCGGCCTGCAAGCCTTGTACTTGCTGGATGCTGCCTATGTGGCCGGCTCAGAAGGCCACAAGCCGGATGCCCTGCTTTATTACTCGGAAGCGTTCCGGGAATCTCCCGGCGATTCGTCTGCTGAAACTCACGCCCATCAACTCTGGAAGGAGTTAGGCGGAACTGAGGAAGGTTTCAACGCTTGGACATCCAC
>JBARMQ010000289.1:0-2102 GCA_049802535.1 Bryobacteraceae bacterium
GCGCGTCAACTATCGCTATGCCAAGCTCTACGGCAACTATGAGGGCCTCTACCGCAACGACAACGGACAGTCGGATCCGAGCATCAGCTCGCTCTACGATTTCACCAATGGCGTTCTCGGGTTGCTAGGCCAACAGTTTGTGGAGGGCTATCTGAACACCGATCGCAGAGAGGTTGGTAATCTATACGGGTCATACGTGGTTCCCGTCGGGTTCATGAAGCGCTTTACCGCCGGCATCGGGCTGCGCGGGAGTTCCGGTCAACCGATCAGTCAGTTAGGCGCTCACCCGGTCTACAACGATCCGGGCGAAGTACCGATCGGAGGGCGCGGAACCATCGGCACAGTACCGTCGAACTATCAACTCGACCTGCATGCCGATTACCCGCTCCAGTTGGGTGAACGGTATAAGGTCAAGTTCACCTTTGACACCTTCAACGTAACCAACTCCCGTTCCCTTACCTCTGTCGATCAGAACAACGCCCTGAGCTACGGGGTGCCTGACGCAGACTATCTCAAGCCCACATCCTTCCAGCACGCCTTCTATGGCCGTGGTTCGGTAAGGTTTGAGTTCTGATCGCTGTCTTGCTGATTAAAGGGAGGGGGATGGCAACATCCCCCTCCCTTTTCCTTTTCCGTTCGCCAGGAAATGTCTCGTATTTTGAAGTCAATTACACTGGGAGTGCATGATGCGGTGACTGCTGATGCCGTTCCCGCTGCGAAAATGAGGCTAAATTGTTGAAGCATTCCGTATCTGCAACCAGCGTCGCGGTTGCTTTGTTCCTCGGGCTATTTCTGTGCATTCCCGCAACGTTTGCAGCAAAGCATTCGCAACTCCCTCAACGTTATGAGCACTGGTTGGACCAAGAGGTCAACTACCTGATTACAGATCAGGAGCGCAGCACCTTCCTTGGCTTGACCACAGATCAGGACCGCGATCGCTTTATCGAAACTTTTTGGGCAATCCGCAACCCGGATCCCACGTCTCCCGGCAACACCTTTAAAGACGAACACTACCGGCGTCTGGAATACGTCAATAGCCACTACGGCACGGCCTCCGCACAGAATGGATGGCGCACCGACCGAGGCATGGTCTATATCACGCTGGGGCCGCCACAGCACAAGCGGACAGAGACCAATACAAAATATCTGCTACCGATCGACATCTGGTTCTATCAGGATCCGGGGCACGCACTCGCTCCCTATTTCTCCGTGCTCTTCTACCAGCCTAGCGGAGCGGAAGACTATCGGATTTATTCGCCTTACCAGGACCGGCCCGAGAAGCTGATTGCCAGCACCAACGCGGTGAACGACGAGCCGACCGCACTCAAGATCATCAAGGATGATCTGGACGACGAAGTCGCTAATTTGACACTCTCCCTGTTTCCCAATGAGCCGGTAGACAACGTGAAAGGCACTCCCACGCTGGAATCCGACGTTCTGCTTAACAAGATCCGCAATTATCGCAACTTACCGGAAAACAGAGACATGCTGGCGCGGCGCCGTTCGTTGCTCGAAGGCGTGAGCCATCGCATTCTTTTGGGACAGGACTTTAGCGATCTATCGGTGATGGCTACGCGGGATAGCGCTAACGAAGCGAGCATCCACTACGTACTTCGCCTGTTGAATCCTGGCGATTTCGTTTTGGGAAAGGATACGAATCAACGCGTCTACTATTCACTGTCGGTTGAATCGCAACTCCTAAGCCCAGATGGCAAAGTTATTTATACCGACACCCAGGATCTTCGGGAATCTCTCGAACCCGATCAGGTCGCTCAACTAAGACCTCGGCCCCTGGCAATCGATGGCCGCCTGGTCGCTGTGCCCGGTAAGTATCAGCTTAAGGTCGATGTTACGAACCAGGTCACGAAGCAGAGCTTTTCTCAAACCCGAGGCGTTCTGGTGCCCGCGTTCGACCACACCCTGGGAATGAGTCAGGTAATGTTCGCCTCCCTCGCGCAACCTCAACACGACTACGCGCAGAATCAGCCGTTCAGCTTTTCCGGTGTAAAACTGGCGATGGCAGGGTCGGACAACGCGGCGCTAACGGGCGGAGATCCGGTAAGAGTCATTTATCAGCTTTGGGAACGGCCAGGCTCTCCGGT
>JBARMQ010000290.1:0-2233 GCA_049802535.1 Bryobacteraceae bacterium
GCATGGAAGAAGGCGTCCCCATTGAATCGCGCATGATCTCGCGTCGCATCGAAGCCGCGCAGAAGGCCGTTGAAACCCAGAACTTTGAGTCCCGCAAGCATGTCCTCGAATACGACGACGTTATGAACAAGCAGCGCGAAGCCGTCTGCGGTCTCCGCCGCCAGCTCATGGAAGGCGTCGACCAGAAGCAGCTCATCACCGACGATTATCTCTGTACTATTCTCTCCAATATCCTCGACGAGAACGCCCCGCCCAAACAGCTTCCCGATCATTGGAAGATTGACGTTATGTTCTCTCAGATCTTCGATATCTTCGGCGCGAAGCTGGACAACGAAATCGACGTCATCCAGCTCAACCGCCACGACCTCGGCGAAAGCATCTTCGAAAAGCTCCGCGAGCGCTACGACCTCAAGGAAAGAATCCTCGGCGAGCCCAACATGCGCTACCACGAGCGCGTCGTCATCCTCTCGGTCCTCGACGGCCTTTGGAAAGACCACCTCCTCGCGATGGACCACTTGAAGGAAGGCATCGGCCTGCGCGGCTACGCGCAGCAGGACCCTCTCGTCGCCTACAAGAAAGAGTCCTTCGAAATGTTCGAAGTGATGATGATGCGCTTCCAGGAAGACACCGCACGCCACCTCTTCCGCATGCAGATCCTCGCTCCCGATGGCACACCCATTGAAACGCAGGAGCAACTCACCGCCCTGCAATCCGCTCCGCCGCCACCAACTGCGCGCACCGTCGAAGGCAACGCACATGCCCCAGCATCCGTTATCCCGACACGTACGCCATCGACCACTATCGACGCCTTGGAGAAAGAATTCGAGCGCAAGAAGCAGCGCGAGCTAGCCGCCGCCCGCATGGCCGGAGGCTCCGCCAGCACCACATCCACCGCCCAGCGTCGCACCGGTGATCAGATAGGCCGCAACGACCCCTGCTTCTGCGACTCCGGCAAGAAGTACAAAAAATGCCACGGAGCCTCCGCCTAAGCGCGCAATGCATAGACCCATAGCCTCGTTAGCTTTTAACCCTTCTTTGTCATTTCGCAGCAGGAGCAAAGGAAATCTGCATTTGCAGTTGCTCTCGCTTTCTTTGTGTCGGTCCCGCAGGAGATGTGGTTCCTCTTGTCCCATATCCCCCTTCGGGATATGGGACACAGAGTCGGGGCCGTTCATTTCAAGCACCGAACAGCCGGCCTGCAAAACTTCCTTGCCGCTGTACTAGAAGTAGGCCCGACCTAGCCGTACCGCATCTCCGCGCTGCCTCTCCACCGTGGCCAACAGGACGTTGGCGTCATCTTGGCCAATCTCTGCTCTTCCAGATGCTATTTCAACCTGCCAGATATGCAGGTTTGGCATAGAGCGGTTTGGGACACACGACAAAGGAGGCACGGCGTATACCGTGCCCCTCAGATTTCAGTCCCTCTTTTTCACGAAGTAGTAGTCGCTGTTTCAGCTTGACGCTTCTCCAACCACTCATAATCGTAGACTTCATGATCCATGATCGGAATCTGCGTGAAGTTCTCAGTTAGTGGCGGCGATTGAATCTGCCACTCCAGGCCCGTAGCTTGCCAAGGGTTGTTTCCAGCGATGGCTCCATATTTAAGTGACCAAGTGAAGTAAAGGACCGGCATCAGAAATCCGATGCCCAGAACGGTCGCTCCAGCCGTTGACAGCACATTCAATACCTGGAACTCGGGTGGATATGCGTGATAGCGCCGTGGCATGCCGAGATATCCGAGGATGAACTGGGGCATGAACGTCACATTGAAGCCGATGAAAGCTGTGACCGCGGCGATCCTCGAAAGCGATTCCGGATACATGCGTCCGGTGATCTTGGGCCACCAGAAGTGAAGGCCGCCAAGGAAGGCCATCAGCATGCCTCCGACCATTACGTAGTGGAAGTGAGCCACGATGAAGTAGGTCTCCGTGAGGTGAATGTCCATTCCAAGGGAACCGAGGAACACGCCGGTCATACCTCCGATCATAAATAGACCGATGAAGGCGAATGCATAAAGCATTGGCGTCTCGAAGGTAAGGGAGCCTTTGTAAAGAGTGGCGGCCCAGTTGAAACACTTGATAGAAGACGGGACGGCGATGAGCATGGTCAGCAGAGAAAAGACGAGTGCGGAATAGTTGGAAACGCCCATGATGAACATATGGTGTTCCCAGACAAAAAATCCAAAGAGGGCGATCGCAACAGAACTGAACGCAACAGCGGTGTACCCAAATAC
>JBARMQ010000291.1:0-10704 GCA_049802535.1 Bryobacteraceae bacterium
GCCCTAGTATCCCCGCAACAGTTTCAAAGCCATATCCGCGATCTTTCAACACCCGCACAATCGTCTTTGTCGCCTCCAGTGTCGCCGAAACATCCGGGCGCACCTGCGTCTCCCGGCCATCGTGTAAGACGATAACGCCGCCGGGTGCTACGGCGTCCAGCACGTGCTGCGCGATATGATCGGCAGGCCACTTCCAGTCGTAGCCAATCACCGTCCACCCAATCCCTAACAGCCCCAGCCGTTTTTGAACCCCCCGCATCCCGAACCACCTCACACCAAACGGAGGGCGCAAAATTGCTGGTGTCACTGCCGTCTCATCCTCAATTACCCTCTGGGTTCTGTCGAACTCACTGTCGATGAAACCGGGCGTTTTCAACGCCAACAGAGGGTGCGAATATGTGTGATTTCCAAGTTGATGTGCGTGCGCTACCACTTCGCGCGCGATCTGCGGCAGCCGTGCAACGTTCACTCCACATTGAAAGAAAGTTGCCGCCACCCGCTCGCGCGCTAGAAAATCCAACAACTGCGGAGTGCTTTCGCTTGGCCCGTCGTCAAACGTCAACGCAATCGATCGCATGCCGCGTTTGCCTTTCGAACGATACGGCCCAAAAAGCTGTGACGACGGCCCAACCGCTCCATAAGCCACCAATCCCGCCACAGCGGCAGTGCTCCCGCCTGCGATTGCCGCCCACTTCCAATTAGGTCTCACTCCCGGACCTTCTCTTGTGCCGGAGCGGCGGCATGAAAATCGCTCCGGACCCGCTCGGCATACTCGCCAAGCAACTCCTCAACGCGCGCGTAATTATCAGATTTGACGATCAACCCAATATGGTGCCGTTTGTGCATACGCCACACCAGCTCCGGCTCGGTAAACGACGAGGTGTCGGGCCACTCCTGCCGCGCCAGCGACACCAGCAGTCCGCCATAGTTCCGTTGCGGGTCGGGCGCGTGATACGCCGACCCGGAGGCCCAAGCCACCTCCACCTTCGCCCACTCGGCCCACATATTTATGCCGGTCGCGGTTTCAATTAGATCCGAAATATGCGCACCGCCCACCCGGGCCGAGGTCTCGAGGAAATATATCTTTCCATCTTCATGCGCCTGGATGAACTCGGTGTGCGAAACGCCATTACTTAGACCAAACGCATTTAAAACGCGCGAATTCATCTCCACCAGCGCCACGGCTGTCTCCGAGTTCCGCTCCATGATCCGCGTGGTGAAGATGCCTCCGCCGTGCGACACCTCCAGCGGCGGCGTCCCGTAGGCGCTTGCCACTGCATACATCACCTCGCCCCCATACCAAATCGAATCAACGTGAAAAATATCGCCCGGAACAAAGCGTTCCAGAACAAAAAAAGATTGCCGGTCGCCCACGCTGTGGAGCTTGTCCCAAACTTCCTGAGCGTGCTGACATTTGTGAATGCCCAACGCGCCCGCCATTAATCGCGGCTTCAACACCCAAGGGGCCGGCACGTTTTGCAAGTAGCGAGTAATCGTCTCATAGTGAAAGACTGCCGTGAACGCGGGCACCGGGATGCCGGCTTCCTCAGCCAGGGTCCGCATTGCCAACTTGTCTCGAAAATAGCGCGTCGCCGTCTCGCCCAATCCCGGCAAACGAAGATGTTCTCGCAGCAGGCTGGCTTTTTCCAAATCGAAATCGTCTAACGGAATGATGCGGTCGATTGCTTCGGTCCGGCACAAATGGCTGACTGACAGCACCAAATCGTGCAGGTTCCATTCGTGGTCGGTATCGGGCATGTAAAAGATCTCGTCATAGGCGCCCTCCGGCCATTCCGCGGTGTCTTTCAGGCTGAGCGACGTTAGCAGCAGCACTCGGCACCCCAACCGCTTCGCTTCCCCTAGAAAACGATGCCCTTTTTCATAGCTGGCCAAACAGAGCAGCGTCAGCGGCTTACGGGAGTTTTCTATAGGCATGTTTCGGTGAAATCAGGATAACCTTTTAATAGTCGCGTGTGAAGTGTGTAATGTGGCGCAACACGAGCGCGCCCGGAAGATTTAGGAGCACCCTTGGAGAAACTGAAGCTCAAGCATTTAACTGCGATCCGCTGGTTCCATTGGATCAACTTCCCGGCTTTGGCTCTTATGATCTGGAGCGGCCTTCTCATCTATTGGGCATACGATCCTTATCACATTGGGCCCCTGCACTTTTTCCCCGATTGGTTTTACAAAGCCTTAGGCATTCCGCAGCGTCTCGCCGACGGCATGGGGCAACATTTCTTTTTCGCCTGGCTCTTCACAATTAACGGCATCTTATATGTCTCTTACACTCTAATTTCAGGCGAATGGCGATACCTGGTCCCTCGTTCGTTCTCGGCTTTTCGTTATGCATGGCATGTCGTCCTCTACGACTTGCATCTCCGCAAGGACATGCCCCCCCAGGAAAAATATAATGCCGCGCAACAGATCAGCTACACAGCCATCGTCATTATGGGAATCGGTTCGGTCCTAACCGGCTTAGCCATCTATAAACCCGTTCAGCTTTGGTGGCTTGACGCGCTCTTCGGTGGCTATACCTTTGCTCGCCTGCTTCATTTTTCCCTCACTATCGGTTATGTGGCATTTTTTGTCGTCCATATTGCGCAGGTCGCCCGCGCCGGATGGAACAATTTCCGCTCCATGGTAGCGGGATACGAACTGGTGAAAAGCAATGACTGACCCCAAACGCGAGATCGTTCTACCAGACGATCAGCTTCATGCCGAGTTACGCCGCCGCTCGCGCCGATCGTTCCTGATTGGCGGAATTGCCGCCGCAGCAGGAGTCGGCAGTTATGCGTGGCTCCGCAATCAACCTCGCGAAGCGTATTTAGCGTGGCCGGAACGCCGTGTTCTCGGGGTGAATGCCAAACTCGCCGAAGCTTATCTCAGCAACGGCCATTTGATTCCTACCTACTCCGCCTCCGAAGTCGCATTTCTTAAGCCCAACGGCGACGTCGGCCTCGATGACGATGTGAATGACAGTCCTTGGCAGGTAACCGTCAAGAACCCGGGCGGCACTCCCGACCTGAAGCTTTCACTGGCAGACATCAAGGCCCTCCCTAAGATCGATCAGATCACGCGCTTTTGCTGCATTGAAGGATGGAACGTGATCTCGAATTTTTCGGGCGCGCGCTTCTCGGACTTCACTCGTAAATACTTCCCGCCCGATCGTCCGCTGCCCCGTTACGTCTACATGGCCACCCCGAGCGGCGAGTATTTCGTCGGCCTCGACATGAAGAGCGCCATGCATCCGCAAACACTGCTTGCCTATGAGAAGGACGGCAAGCCGCTTGACGACGATCACGGCGCGCCTCTGCGGCTTATCATTCCGGTGAAATACGGCATCAAGAACATCAAGCGCATCAGCCTTATTCAGTACACCGATACCAAACCCGCCGACTATTGGGCCAACGATGGCTATGATTGGTTTGCGGGATTGTAGATGGCCGATGCTCCAATGTATGCCGGGACCTCCGGCTTTGCTTATCCAAGTTGGAAACCTGAGTTCTATCCAAAGAACGTCCCCTCCGCCAAATTTCTTTCGTTCTACGCAACTCGCCTGAACGCTGTCGAAGCAAATTACACCTATCGCCGTATCGCGACTGCCAACGTCTTTGAAAAGTGGATTGCATCCACGCCCCATGGCTTTCTCTTTCTACCCAAAGCGCACGTGCGCATCACGCACATTCTGAAACTTGATGGCGCCGAAGATTTTACGCGCTACTTTCTGGAGTCGCTGGAACCTCTTCGGTCGGCCGGCCGCTTAGGCCCCATTCTGATGCAGCTTGCGCCAGCGTTTAAAGCCGATCTACCACGCCTTTCATCGTTTGTCCGATTGCTGCCCGCCAATGCGCGCTTTGCCTTTGAATTCCGTCACCCGAGCTGGTTTGAAGAACCCGTCTTCACCTGCTTGCGGGATCACAATATCGGCCTTTGCCTGGCTGAGAACGAGAAGCTGGAAACGCCATCCGTGCTTACCGCCGACTTCGTCTATTTGCGGCTGCGCAAACCCGATTACTCGAGCGACGAAATCCGGGAAATCGCCGGCCGCATCAAATCGTACCGGGATGCCGGCCGAACGGTCTACGCCATCTTGAAACACGAGGAAACTCCCGCCGGCGCCCTCAATGCCGAGAAGTTGTTAAACACCTCAAACAGTACGTTACCGTAGAATTAGAGTGCTGTATGTCGAGCCCCCGCGCAGGAAAGGTGTATCTCATCGGCGCTGGACCTGGCGATCCCGACTTACTAACAGTCAAGGCCGCTCGTGTCATCGGTCAATGTGATGTGTTGCTTTACGACCGGTTAGTCAGTCCTGGAGTATTGGCTTACGCGCGCACAGACGCTCAATTAATCTACGTCGGCAAACATGAGGGTGAACAGGAAAGCGTTCAGGACCGCATCTTTTCTCTCATTCGCGAACACGCCTTCGCCGGCCGCGTAGTGGGACGTCTCAAAGGCGGCGATCCCCTGATATTTGGGCGCGGCGGTGAAGAGTGGGCACTGGCTGTCGAACACGGCATCGAAGTCGAACTGATTCCCGGCGTCAGCTCGGCAGTGAGTGTTCCCGGTCTCGCTGGTATTCCCCTGACTTACCGCAACCTTTCGCAAGCGGTCGCCGTCATCACCGGCCATTGCCGTGAAGGTCTCACTCACGATTGGCTAAAGTACGCCGGCATCGATACCTTAGTTATTCTGATGGGTGTTAAAAATCGTGCGCTCATTGCGCAGTCGCTGATTGCCGCCGGCCGCAATCCTGACGAGCCCGTCGCCTTTGTCGAGCGCGGTGCAACTCCTGCCGAGTTGGTTATCGAGTCCGACCTGCGCTCCGTTGCCGCAGGACGTGTAAAGGTCCAAAGCCCCGCCGTCTTTATCGTGGGCGCGGTTGTGCGTCTCCGCCACCAACTCACCGCTCGGGCGGAAACCGTAAGCGTTTCGAAGTAGCCGGTGGGCTACAGACCGTAGGCCGATTTCAACACCTGTCCCGCCGTTTTGCCGCCCGGTCCTCTCCACGAATTTCTGTCGTAGTAATAGAACCACGGCACATTCCTAAAGTAGTGGGTCAACATAGGCCCACACATCTTGGGACAAGGAATGCGTTCTGAAAAAATCTGCAGCACGGTAAGGTCAGGCCTTGTCCGAAACCATTCAGCAGCCTTACCCTCCGAATGTATTCCCACCTCGGCGTCCGGGGTATCGGCCGGCCCGAATTGACGCATCAATTCGGCGATTGTCGTATTCGGATTCACCTGGATATTCTCCACTCCCGCGCGATCGCGATAGAGCCACGCTGTCACATTAATCGCCCCCAGGTATTTGTCAGTCGTCAATGGAGGGGCATTCCTCATTCGGAATGCCAAGGCCGCTTGGGGAAGACGCATATCGCAGCGGGCGTCAGCCGGTTTTGCATTTGGTTGTTTCGGCATCAAGGAGACTCGCTCTCAAGGCAGAAACGTTGCAATCTGACTGCCAACCCTCGCGGCTCCTCGAAAGCGCAACGGAGCCATCGGAGTGCTGATCCTCACGTAACCGTACTAGACCGGCATTTTGTCCACGACAGTAACCTGAAGGCTTCGGGCTGCGCTATGCTGAGGGAAATCTCTTTTTGAAATTTTTGCATGACCACTACTCTCGTGCATCCGTTGCGCGTTTTCCTCGCCGAAGACAATCGCGCCGATGTATATCTTGTTGAACTGGCGCTGAAGGAGGAAGATCTTCCCTTCACGATGCGGCTAGCCTGCGATGGCGAAGAGGCCCTTCGCGCCGTAGCCGCGTTCGGGGAGACGGAACCGGTCCCAGACATTGCTCTGCTCGACCTCAATTTGCCCCGCCATGATGGCGATCAGGTTCTCCGCAGCTTGCGAGATCATCCCCATTGCGCCACGACCCCCATCGTGATCATGACGTCGTCCGACAGCGTTCGCGACCGCGACACGGCGGGACAGTACCAGGCCGTGTTCTTCTCAAAGCCATCTGATTTGACTGGCTTTCTTGAACTGGGCCGCCTTGTAAAGACACTCTGCGAGCAGCGTCAAGGCGTCAGCGTAACAGCCGGTTAACTAGCCCGGCAGCCAAGCGGCGCCTGGTCAACACGTACAAGAAATCGCCAAGCCGCCGCGCAGGCGTTGCCGGGCGATTACTTAGGAGCGCGCGATCCCTACGATGTGGCGTAGGTACGAACTCTTTTCAGCCTCCGAAATATCTCGCATGGTCCAGATCGGGAATTAGCCCAGCCTGCTTCGGCTGCCATCCCAGCAACTCCCGAGTTCGCTGACTCGAGGCCGGGCAGTCGATCGCTGCGAAGTGCGCGAACCAGCCAAAGTGGTCGGCTGCCTCCTCCCGCGTCTTGCTGATGACAGGCACGTTCAGGCGGCGGCCGATGACGCCAGCGATGTCTCGGAACGGCACGCCCTCGTCGGCAATCGCGTGGTACCGGGCTCCCGCGGAACCCTTCTCCAGCACAAGCCTGTAGAGATGCGCAGCATCCAGCCGGTGCACCGCCGGCCAGCGGTTCAGCCCGTCGCCCACATACGCCGAAATTCCCTTTTCACGCGCGATTCCGATCAGAATCGGAACAAAGCCGTGGTCACCATCGCCATGGACCGACGGCGGAAGCCGTACGACCAACGCGCGCACGCCACGGGCGGCCACGGAAGCTGCCGTCTCTTCTGAAACTCGGGGAAACGAGCTGGCGCTGGGATCGCGCACGTCTTCTTCCGTCGAGAACCGGCCAGGCGCAAGGAGCGCCGTCCCGGAGGTAACGATCAAAGGGCGGTCAGATCCAGCCAGAGCAGAGCCGAGAGCCTCAATCGCGCGCTCGTCTATCTCACAGTTGACCTTGAAGTTCGAGAAGTCATGGATAAAGGCGGTGTGAATCACGCCATCTGCGGCAGAAGCTCCGCTCCGCAGGCTTTCCAGATCTTCCAGATCACCTCGATGCACTTCGGCGCCAGCAGCGGCAAGAGACTTCGCGCCCGCATCAGAGCGCGCAAGACCCAGCACCTGATGGCCGGCGCTCATTAGTTCCTGAACCACGGCAGAACCCACAAATCCGGTAGCACCAGTAACGAAAACACGCATTGCGATTTCTCCTTCACTTTCATTTCATGACCATGACCGCCTTCGCGGTCCGGCTACTATCAAGATGGCGAGGGAGGAAATACGATCCAGCTGTCGCGTCCGTATTTTCTTCGCAATCGTCCGGATGAGGCCGCGTCTTTAAGCGAGCCGAAGACTCAGACAGGAGGCCGCGTCTTTCAGCGAGCCGAAGACTCAGATAGGAGGCCGCGTCTTTCAGCCAGCCGAAGATTCCAATTCTTGCCCTTTCTATGGACCCGCTCTCAGATGTCCTGTCGCTGCTGAAACCCCGCAGTTATTCATCCGGTGGCTTTGATATGGGTGGAGAATTTTCCATTCAGTTCCCCCAACATGAAGGGATCAAATGCTACGCAGTGATCGCAGGCGAGTGCTGGCTGTCGGTAGAGGACGTTCCCAACCCTCTGCGGCTCACGATGGGGGACTGCTTCCTGCTGCCGCGTGGGCGCCCTTTCCGCCTGGCAACAAAGCTGGCCTCTACGCCAATTGACGCCCAAACGATGTTTGCGACTGCGCGGAAAGGTAGCATCTTCACGTTCAATGGTGGTGGCAATTGCTTTATTGCTGGCGGCCATTTCGCCTTTGCCGGCGTTCATGCCAGCATCCTGTTAGGAGTGCTGCCGCCCATTGTGCATCTTCGGAAAGAGTCGGATAAGGCGGCCATGCGCTGGTCCCTCGAGCGGATGATGCAGGAACTGCGCGAGCCGCAGCCGGGCGGCTTTCTGGTCGCGCAACAACTCGCCTACATCATGCTAGTGCAGGCCCTGCGCCTGCATCTGTCCGAAGGGACGAAAGGTGGCGTTGGCTGGCTCTTCGCCCTGGCAGACACACAGATGAGCGTGGCGATCAACTCGATGCACGGCGATCCAGGGCATCGTTGGACGTTGCAGGAGCTGGCGGAGCGTACCGGCATGTCCCGATCGACCTTTGCGCTGAAATTCAAAGCCACAGTTGGCACGGCGCCTATGGAATACCTGACGCGCTGGCGCATGCTGTTGGCAGGAGACAAGCTGGCGAATTCCTCCGATTCCATCTCCGTCATCGCCCTATCGCTCGGCTACGAGTCCGAGAGCGCTTTCAGCACAGCCTTTAAAAGGGCCATGGGCTGTTCACCACGGCAATATGGCCGCGGCCGAAACCCCGCAAATCCCTCCACGAGCGGGCGTGAACCCGGCCACGCCGATCAGCCCGCACTCATCCTAGGCTGATCGGCGCGACTGGCCAATGGTGCCCAAATTCCGCGCGGGCGTGACGCCTTAGTTGGTTCTCGGGGCGCTCCCGCTCCTTCCTGCACTGACCTCCAGAGTCCGCTTGCAACGTCTCAATACTTAATCGAAGTCAACCCCGAGGACGTCCCTAAGACCGGCACTTCGAGCTCCGGCATCGGCTTCGCTTCGAACAACTTTCGGCACGGAACGGCCAGCCAGCGCGCCACCCGGGTCGCCTTCTGTCGACGAGCGCTATCGGTCGAAATACCTGTGTTGGCGTACATCTGGCGATACAACTTGGAAATGAATAGAAACGCCAGCCGTCCGCGCACCGTGGGTACACACTTCGACCGGCTCCAAATCTCGCGCAGGCTGTAGAAACTGTCCCAGACCGCCTGCGTCCGCTCAGTGATTTCCTTCGTAGTCATCGTCCCATGCGGAGTGAACATCTTCGGCCGCACACTCGCGGGAATCAGCCAATAGCGCGTAATGGGAACGCCAGCCACTCGAGGAACATTGCCGTTCATATTCTTCTCCCAGCGATCGAAGTCTACCGTGCCGGGAAAGGGAGTCATCATCACGAACTGAGCGAAGGTCAAGTTGGCCTGTTTGGCCAAGACGCTTGTTGCCGCGAAGGTGTCCTTGCGGTCCGTGGGAAGCCCAAAGATGAATGATCCGAGCACGTGCACGCCGTGCTCCTTGAACGTGCTGAGCAGCGTAGCCAAATCGGCGCCGGCCGAGTTGAACTCTTTGAACACGGCCTTCAGCCCTTCTGCGCTGACGGATTCCACTCCGACGAGCGCGCCCTTGATACGGGCTTTGCGCATCGCGTCGAGAAATTGCGTGTCTTCCCCAGCCTCCATCGTAATTTGCGTGAAGAAGACCATATCGGAAGGAAGCTTCGCCAGCTTCTCCATCAACTTGAACCGCTCCGAACGCATGGCTTGCAGTTCCCCGACGCGGTGCGCGTTGCCTTGCTTTTCGGCGAGTTGAATGTCGGTCAGGGTGACGGGATAAAAGTTATCGTCGGCTAGCGCTATGAAGCGAAACCCGAGACGCCGCAATTCCACGATCTCTTCGATCACCACGTCGGACTCGCGCTGCCGGGGCTTCTGCCCGTCCGTGCGCCACACCGAACAGAACGAACAATGTTTGGGGCAACCGCGCACGGTTTGCACGGAAGCCCACATATAGCGATTGCGCGGGGCGAGATCCCAGCGCGCGGGGAGGAACTGTGCTCCTGAAACACGGCCGCCGTCATAGATCGCCTGAGCCGTCCCCTGCAACAGATCGGTGATCACTTTCGCCCAGACGACGTCTCCATCTCCTTTGACTACCGCGTGAGCGCCGCCAAGCTCAAAGGCCTCTTCCGGATACAGAGATGCATGGATACCTCCATAGACCACCCAGGCTCCGCGTTCGCGCGCCATCCGTCCGACCTCCATGCCTCGCAGAGCATTGCCTGTGTGGATGCCAATGCCAACTATGTCACCGCGCTTGATGAGCTCGGGCCGAATCTGTTCAAGCGTCTCGTCAGTGATAACAGGATCGCCGTGAGCCCCCGGAGTTGCCGCAGCAAGCACGTACAACCAACGCGGAGTAATCACACCTATCCCGAACGAGGTGTCACTGGGATTCACCAGGTGGACGCGCATAGATGAAATTTTGACTCCTTAGATGTCCCGGCACGGATTAAAGGAGCCGTGAGAGAGAGATGGCCTCTGTTGGCCGAATTAA
Source organism: Bryobacteraceae bacterium (assembly GCA_049802535.1). Taxonomy (GTDB): domain Bacteria; phylum Acidobacteriota; class Terriglobia; order Bryobacterales; family Bryobacteraceae; genus Bog-105. Next base: position 10,038 of record JBARMQ010000291.1, read on the forward strand.
GTTTACCCGATCGGGAACGTCCGAGTCGAAGTATGGCCATCACGCCTGTCGACAACCGTGGCGGCAGCTGAAAGTCTTGTTCGATTGTGTTGCGGGTCATAAGATAGCGCGGTGCGTTCCTTGTCCATAAAAAAGAGCCGCTTCAACTCTTGTCAGGAGAGCCGAAGCGGCTGAGGGAAGATCGTGCCGCGAAAGAAATCGATGCGGCGTTTGTTAGCGATGGTGCGACCCGCCTCCATGCGATCCACCACCGCGCGACCCGCCGCCACCGGAATGGGAACCGCCGCCGCCATGCGAACCACCTCCGCCACCGCCCTTAGGGGCGCTGTAATGCTGCGATGGTGCACTGTAATGCGGTGCGCTGTAGCGGGGCGCGCTGTAATGTTGCGATGGCGCGCTGTAGTGTTGCTGCGCAGCGCCGTACCGTTCCTGGGGCGCGCTGTAATGCTGGGCCTGCGGAGCCTGATATCGTTCCGGAGCATTGTAGCCGCCACGACTGCCGCCAAAATTCTGTGAAGGTTGGTTGAACGGTCGACCTTGATAATTCCCGCCGTATCCAGCGCCGGAACGGGCTGCGGGCTGCGAAGGCCGTTGCGCGAATCCGTTACCGTATCCACCGGAATTGCCACGTTCGTTGTAGCCTCCAGAGTTGGTGCGTTGTTGCGGC
>JBARMQ010000292.1:0-25758 GCA_049802535.1 Bryobacteraceae bacterium
AATGACCAGCAACGCTGCGAAACTACCTAGCTTCATCGTCCGACTGAACCGAGGCCGCATGCGTTTCACGGGCCGACGCGTCCCGTAGGCTTTCGTCCCACTCGCCTTCCACCCAGACGGCGCCGTCCAAGAAATATTCTTTTTTCCAGATGGGCACTTCGCGTTTCAGACGATTGATGCCATCAAGCGCGGCTTCAAATGCGGGTCTGCGGTGAGGTGCAGTCGCAATGACACTGACGCTGGCGTCTCCCACTTCAAGGCGGCCTAAGCGGTGAACCAAGGCGATATGCCCGATCGCATGCTGGCTCGCCAAGTCTTTGCCAATCCGCTCCATGCCGGCTATCGCCATCTCTTCATAACATTCATATTCCAGATATTTCGTGAGCCGGCCGTTGGTATTGTTGCGGACAACTCCCTCAAAAACGACCACCGCGCCATCCTCGGGCCGCTGCAACTGACGAGCAAGACTTTGCGAATCGATAGGCGCGCGGGTCAGCCGTATTAGACGGCATTCTCCATTGGACGCTCGATCCTTTGAACCTCCGCTGACAGGGGGTAAGAACGCGATTTCATCATTTTCTGTCAAGATCGCGTCGGCTTTCGCGAACTCCCGATTTCTGGCTAACAAAATGGACGAACGCTTGTCGCGCAGGGTTTCGAAGCGGCCGGAATAGTCGTCGAAAAGGGCTCCCAATGTCATATTAGGGGGAATTTCGCGAAATTCCTCCGCGCGTCCTACTATGTCCTTCAAGACACCGAAAAACAGGACGCGCACAACCATGCCCAAATCCTAACAGACAATCCCTCCGTCAGTGAGAGGCGGCTTGGTTATCATTCGGAGAGGCCGTTCCCATCTTCCTGACAGGCGCAAAGCACCAGACAAGCATCCGCGTACGATACGCGGAGACCGACCAGATGGGGGTGGTCTATCATGCCAATTACCTGATCTGGCTAGAGGTTGGACGGGTCGAGTTAGTCCGGGCTCACGGGTTTCCGTACAAGAACCTCGAGCAAACCGAAGGGCTGTTTCTGGGCGTTACCGAAGTCAACTGCCGGTATCTGTACCCCGCCCGCTACGATCAGGACATCTTGATCGATACGTCAGTGACCAAATCGACCGCCCGGGCTATCCAGTTCGCCTATGAACTTCGTGCGGCGGAGACGGGCCGATTGCTGGTTGAGGCAGTAACGCGTCACCTTTGGTTGAATCGCGAGATGAGGCCAGTACGGTTGCCGGCGCGATACGCCTCGCTTCTTCACGATTAGGTGGCAATGAACTGGTTTAGATGACTGATGTTGCATGAAGGCTGTGTTGTGAGGCAGGCCGAGTCGAAGTAGCGCCGATGGCTTAAAAGCGGCTTCGAATCTCAGGGCAGGACGCCAGCCGTAACCCGCCCCAATTGACGAATACAATCACTCTTCGAAAAATTGAGCCTCGGAGGGATCCAAGTTACTTCGATGGTGGTGAAGCCTTGAGTTCGCTCTCGCCTTCGGGGGCGCCACTGGATCCGTCGAAAGTGGCGTGACGATCACGGACAAGTCCTTCCTTAGCTTTTTATGAGCAGTTTGCGCCTGGCGTTTCCCTCCCAACACTTGCGCCACTCTAATCGAGCGAATACCCGGTGCGGGCTCGAATTTTGAAGCTGTGCCGCTCATCCTTCACAGAAACATGCAGTTCGTGCCAGGAGGCTTTCTTGCCCTCGGCTGCCGGACGAAACGCCAGCAAGTATCCGTTCTGCAGATCGCCGGCAATGCTGGTGAAGATCGCGTCGATGTCTTTGTAGTGATTTACCTTGTAGGCATGGCCACCGGTTATCTCCGATAGTTCATGGAGAAGCTTTTCGGCTACCACGTCGTGCAAGGCATCCCCCTCGGCCACAGCAAACACCGGGATGCCGGCCTTGCGCGCCCGTTCAGTGGCAGTCTGGCTGTTCAGAACGCTGGCATTATCGCCGCCGTCCGTCAGCACCACCATCACTTTCTTCCCTGGCCGGTTCTGCAGTGCAATGGCGAGTTGGCTGATGGAATCGAACAGCGCGGTTCGGCCCTCCGCCCGAATCCGAGTGATCGCACGGCGCGAGGCTGCCCGGTCGGTTCCCATTTCAGACAGTTCTTCCAGGTGATCGCTGAATCCATATATGCCAACCGAGTCCTCGGGGCGCAGGGCGTCGATGAACTCGCGCGTGGCGTTTCGTAAAGCGGGAATTGCTTCGCGCATGCTGCCAGTCGTATCGAGCAATAGAGCACACGACAGCGACTTGTCTGAAGCTTCAAACACGCGAACCGGCTGAACGACACCGTCGTCTCGAATTTCGAATTGATCGCGCGTCAGTCCTTGGACAGTTCGACCCCCGTGATCGAACACCGTAGCGTAAATCTCGACCAACCTGACGTCTTGCTTGAAAGTTACGTCCTGCGGGCATGCTACGGGAATAAGGCCCATTGCCAAAACAACTGCGCGGCCGATGAACGGAGTCACGATCGTTTCTCATTGCTCCTTTAGGAACGGTTGGAGCTTCTCAGCCGTTAATTTTTGGTAGGCGTCGATTAAAGCTCTCCAATCATATTGGTCTCTGATTTGAGCCGACTTCATCACCATGTCCGCGGCTGCTGCCGAGACTGTTTCCAACGCGCCCGATGGCCACGCGCTGTTATCGGCAATCCATGCTAACGACAGTTTAAGTTCGGCAGCGCGTTGTGCCATGCGATGTGGCAGATAATAGCGTTCATAGTCCTCGTATGGCGCGTAGCGGCGAAGACGCGGTTGGGGGCAGCCGTTCAAAGCGGGCGCGACCGAGCCAAGCGCGTCGAGATCCTTCTGCCGTAGTGCCATCTGCCGCATTGCTGCGACAGAAGGTGATCGGCAGAGATCCTGCAACTTGCCTGAATTCGAGGCGTCCTGGAGCAACGTTTGGCCGAGAAAATACAGATCGCTTGTACTCACGCATGTCCAAACCGCGGGCCAGTCGTGGCGATCGAGAGCGCCCAGAAGAGAATCGCGGCGGCTGAGCGAAAGCAGACCAAGCGTCTCCTCTTCGAGGGCCTGACGCGTGGGCGGGGCAACGGCTGACTGAACAATCCATTCGCGCGCAAGACGAACAGTCGCCCCAAAGGACTGCAGCGCGAGCGGTGTCAACGAGGACCAGTCGGTGGCGCGAACGCTCGCGAACACCGCGCCGGCAAACGGTCCGCCCCGGTTTCCGATATGGTTACCGATTGCGCGGGCCTCCCCTGCGGAAACCGCGAACTCTGCCAGTCCGCCCGAGAAACGGGTGCCTTCTCCCTCTGTCGATACCAGAAGTGCGGAAAACGTAAACCATGGATCGTGATCGCTTCGGCCTTTACGATCAGTGAACTGGTGCTTACGGACGAGCATCGGATCCTCCGACACCAGCAGATCCGTTGGATCTAAATAGCGAGCGTAAATGCGGCTCACCATGGCGAGTTCCACCCAGGATTCCATCTCCCCGGTCAGCTCACCCGACAGCCGCTCCAACTCAGGTAGGTTAGGTTTTCGCTTGGCTTGCTTTTCGCGGATTTTTCCCACCACTGACAGCGCTGGGGCCGTATCGAACGATTCTAAATACCTCTTGCGATCGCCGGAGACGCGCCACGATTTTGGCACCGGTAACACCGCGAAAGAAGCGATCTGCCTCTGCGCATCATCGACCAGAGTTTTCTTCGTGCTCATCTTTGAAATGTCCGACCAGATGGTGTAGAGCGCATCCAGAGAGGGCGCCTTTTGTAGCGTCAAGACCTGGCTAAACAGATCCCTGCGCCGGGGCGAAGCGAAGTTGCCAATCAGAAGCGCTTCGATAGCGGCATCGTGCGAGGAAACGTTTGGTGATGCAAGACGCGCGAGGTCATCGATGGCACTCAGAGAAGCAATGGTCCAGGCCGCCGATCCGCTTGCCGCGAGATAACGATCAAGCCCCGTTCTATAGACGGCTAGCACATCTTTCTCCGCTACGCCGGGACGTTCGTGTAGCAAGCCGAGCATGGCTAGAAAGGCGTGAACTTCGCCTAAGCGCAGGTTGGCCACCGGCATGTCGAAGCTATTGAAGCGGTCGGCCAACGTGAAGAGCTTCTGATAATCGGAAACATCCAGATCGCCCAGTTCAGCAAAGTAAGGATACAAACCGCCGTAGGATGCATAACCTTGCGCGAGAAGTAGAGCGGCCTCAGGAGAAAGCGGTTCAGTTCTTTGCTCATCGATATGAACGGCCGCGATGAAGTTGGCCAGTTCCGATTGCTTTCCTTCGACTGACTTGTACCCTGAAGCAGCGAGACGGACGAGAATTTCGTCCTCGTTATCAGGCGCAACGGCGCGCTTCACCTTGCGATTCATCTTCGCGATGGAGGAGGCGGTGGCGCTACGGCCTTTGGCTATGGTCCAGACTTCCGCGGAGCCGGGAAAATCGACGCTGAGGTCGTCGTTCAGCGGAACTTCACGAAGGAATTCACCGAAACTTCCGGCGACCATACGACGTTCTCCTCCGCGGCGCATTTCAGCCGAATCACGGAAGAGATCGGAGAAGCGCTTGAGCCGCTCAGGCGAGCGCGTGAAGAATTGCTGATGTTGAACATCGAGCTGGGAGAGCGAATAAAAGAAGGCGATCAGGCGACCGTCATCTTTATCGAGGAGCGTCTCAAAAAACGGCACAGGGTTTCGAGGACTGACGCCCGTAAAGCGTTCCCAAGTTGAGATGGCTGACGGGCCACCGGGAACCTCCGCAACGGTGCCACGTGTCGTCAGGGCTGCCCCAAAAAGCCACAGCGTGGAACTATAGCGCTCCGCGAGAATTCTGGCCGACACCGACTCGACTAAAAGCTTTGCCGTTGTGCGATCCATCGAATTGATCGCATAGAACAACCGGGCAACCCGTGGGTCTGCGAGAAGAGCTTCGGCGAGTCCGCCCGAATAAGAGTTAACGGAGAACTGCCGCTGCCAGAGTTCGACGCTTGGGAATACGGGGACCGAATCGATTGGGATCTCCAGCCGGTAAGTCTTGCCGGCTGCCAACGCCTCTTGGATGCTACCGTCGTCAATCGCTAAGGCAGCCAATGTATCCTGCTTCTTGACTTCCGATTTGCCCTCTGCCGACGTCACGGTCAGCCGTTCTTTATTGGACTTCAGCTTCAGACCGAGAATGCCGAAGACTTTCCCGGTACGTTGTTTACCGGCTTTGGTGGTCAAGGTCAAATTGATTTCGATGCGTCCTTGTTTCCGTTCGCCCATCGCTGCGAGCGCTCGCAGAATTCGGAAATATTCGTGGACACGAGAGCCGAAGAGAAGCCACTCCTTGTGCTCCGCATCGTCGCCGGGTTCGGGAGCCATTTCCGAGAGTGTGCGGGAGTAGTCGACAAGTATTCGATTAGGCTTGTTCGTTCCGGCGCCGAAGATCAGGAAATTAAACGCGTCGACGCCGCCCAGCAGTTCGAAAGAAGAAGACTCGCTGGATTTGCCCATCTTCAGGAGAGCCTCACCGCTGCGGTCCCCGGCGGATGCCAGCTTATCCGCAAACGTTTTGGCGAGATCGGGGCGCTCATCGCGCAGAGAAACGATCAGCGCACGCCGGCACAATTGCACAACCTCGATTTGAGGCGCGTCGCTTTGAATCAGTTCGCCCAGACGGGCCGCATAGGCCTCCGGCGCCGCGGAACCATATGCGTCCTCCAGGAAGGCGTGGCGTTTCAGCAATTCCGCGTCTTGGCTGCCAGGTGCACGCTCATTCAGAAGCCTGCGAGCGCCATTGATGTCTCCCAATGCCTCGAGCGCATTCTCTTTAGCGAGCACCAGTGGCAGAGACGAGGGAACAGCCGTTAAGCCATCATTCGCCACGCGTAGCGCATCAGCGGCACGATGGGCACCTACATAATGCGTTGTCAAACCCAAGTAGGCGGGTGCGAACTTTGAATCCGCTTCGAGAGCCGTTTTCCAAAGCGCCTCGGCGGAGGACGGCTCTCGCGCCTCCTCCCAAAAGCGGGCGTATTGCGCGCGTATCGGAGCTTCGAGCGGCAACCGGCCGGTGACTTCACGAAGATGCGGAAGTGCATGCGTCAAATCGTTCGCAGCAAGATAACCCGCGATTAAACGAGTCGACTGATCGAGGGTAATCGGCGCGACCGCGGCGGCATGTTCGAGCGATTCCGCCTCGACCGGCCAGCGCTTCAAACTACGCCCACAATCGGCGCGAAGCAGCCACAAGGATTGTGAAGTTTTCGTGGGGATCGAGGCCTTGTCCAAAAGCGCTTCATCGATTAAGTGGAGGGCCTTTGAAAAATCACCCTGTTGGAAATAAATTTTGGAGCGCACTTCCAGAGTTGAACGGTTATTGACACCAAAGGCAGTGGCACGGTCGATAGCGCGCGCCGAATCATCAAGGGATCCCGCCGCGAACAAGGTGATGCCCAATTCCGCCCAGACGGAACCATCGAGAGGCGTGACTTCACTCAGCTGCTGCCAGACCGCGGCGGACTCCTTCGATTTACCTTGTCCTTCGAGAGAAGCGGCGAGTCGACGAAGCGCGTCTGCGTCGGCGGGATTTAGTTCGAGCGTTGTCCGCACACTTGGCTGATCCGGCGGAGCAGCCGCCTCCATGGCTGCTCGCGCCGAGAGATACGGGGATAGTGAGGGAAGAAAGTTCGGTGCGGCGGCAAGGGCGACAAAGGATGTCACCACTTCGCCAGCGGCGTTCTTTAGCTCGGCCTTGTAAGGCCACGCTCCTTTGGCCAACGGGCAATCCCAAGTAGCTTCAAAAAAAGCAGAGCTGTCGTTTAGCGTTGGCAGCAGGGTATCTGGCGTCGACGTACTGACTGTATCGAGCGACGCAGCAGCAAGGTTTTGAGCCCAGTTTGGAGCACTTCCTTCAAGTGACCAGAAGCTCAGCCGAATGCGCCGGCTGCGAAAGACCTCGCCTAGCCAAGCGGTAATCCATGCTTCATCGCGTGCGGGAATCGAGAGACGGGCGACGACTACCGCGTGTGACCAGTTGCCCGGCAGACTCGATGCGACCTCGCCGAGGGTGTTGAATAGATCGAGGCTAGCAGCTGGCGTGGCGTTTGCGGCGTCGAGATGGTTCAAGGCAGACTTCAGTTGTGCGGTAGTCGCGAGCCGGCCGCTGACATCGCTTCCCGTTCCCACAACGTTTACCAGGTGTAACGGATGAGAACCAAGAAACGTAGGTGTGAAGGCTGCGGAAATTTCCCGGCGTAGACGCGGCAGGTCCTCGGAGGTGAGCGAATCGGACAAGACGACAAGGTAAACATCGGCAGCGGCGGTTACAGGAACCAATTTGACCGCAGCGGGTCCACGCGGCGTCGAAGCGGTGGTTACTGTCGCATCCCGCAAAAGAGCGAGATTTCCGGCGTTGGCCGGCACCGACGACGCTACGGCAAGCAAAACGGCGAAGAGGAGAGTCTCTTGCATGAGGAGGACACGAAGCCGAGTGCGCGCAGTATATACCCATTAGGCGAATATGTGCAAGGACTACTCGACAGTACTACTTGTCTGAAGGGTCGAAGCCGTTCCGGCGCCGAGGCTTCGGGCTTCTCTTCAATTCTGACTTATTGCCGCGATCGGCCTACGCCAAGTCCTCGGCCCGGATCGGTAACCGGCGAATCCGCTTTCCGGTCGCTGCGAAGATCGCGTTGCATACAGCGGGTGCGATCGGCGGCACTGCCGCTTCGCCGATGCCACCGGGAGCATTATCGGTTCGCACAATGTGTACTTCGACAACGGGCATTTCATCGATGCGCAGCACATCGTAGTCATTAAAATTGCCCTGTTGGACCCGGCCGTCTTTGATGGTGATGCCACCTTTGAGCGCTGCGCTCAGTCCGTAGACGATGCCACCCTGAATCTGTTGTTCGACTAAGGCAGGATTGACAACCGGACCACAATCAACAGCACAGACAACGCGATGCACGCGAACCTTTCCGCGATCGACTGAGACCTCCGCCACTTGCGCTGTGAAACTTCCGATGTTGTTCACCACTGCGACGCCACGGGCGTGTCCGGCGGGCATCGGTTTGCCCCAATCAGACTTGGCGGCTGCCATCTCGAGCACGGCCAGCAAGCGTGGCGATTTATGGAGCATACGCCGCCGCAGTTCGACCGGATCTTTACCGCCCGCCGTCGCTAACTCGTCAACAAAGCTCTCCGAGAAGAATGTATTTTGCGTATATCCGACCGCACGCCAATAGGAGACGGGAATGCCGCTGTCGCTGAGTTGATATTCAACCCGAAAATTCGGAATGTCGTACAGCAAATCCTCGACGCCTTCCACGCTGGTGCCATCGATGCCTTCCTTACGGCCTTGTATCGAACCGCAGGCGATGCGCGTTGTCCAGGCAATCGGCCAGCCATCAGAGTCTAAGCCGCCCGCAAAGCGCGCATAGGAGGCAGGTCTAAAAGGACCATGCCGAATATCGTCCTCGCGTGACCAAGTGACCTTGACCGGCGTTCCAATGGCCTTCGAGATTTCGACGGCCTCGGCCACAAAGTCGTTCGCCCCGCGGCGCCCGAAACCTCCGCCGAGAAACGTGGTGTGAACTTGAATGTCTTTTGGATGAAGACCGGTAATGGTAGCGGCCGTATTCATTACTGCGCTTTGTATCTGCGCCGAGGCCCAGATTTCGCAGCTTCCCGAACGGACGTCGGCGACGCAGTTCAACGGCTCCATGCAAGCGTGCGCCAGAAAGGGCGCCTCGTAACTTGCTTCCACTCTCTTTGAAGAGGCCTCTAGAGCGGCTGCCGCGTTTCCGTCTTCACGCGCCTTATCGCCCGGTCGCGACACACCTTCGGCGAACATTTTGGAAATGGCGGCGCTGTCGAGCGATGCCAGCGAGCCTTCATCCCACCGGATAGCAAGAGCCTTGCGAGCCTGAAGCGCTGTCCAGGTATTGTCAGCGATGACAGCCACTCCACTCGATATTTCGAGGACATTCGTCACGCCAGGGATAGCTTTCGCCTTCGACGCGTCGAAGCCAGCCAACTTACTCCCAAACACGGGACATCGAGCGACAACAGCGTATTGCATATGCGGCACACGCACATCGATGCCGAATTGTGCGCTGCCGTTTATCTTCGCGGGTGTATCGAGCCGCTTCGGAGAGGTGCCGATGAGCCGGAATTCATTAGACTTTTTGAGAACCACGTTCTGCGGAACTGGGCGCTTCGCGGCGTCTACAGCCAACGCGCCGTAAGTAAGACGAGCACCCGTCGCCGAGTTCACGACCGTTCCATTTTCCGCCCGGCATTGGGACTTGTCCGCGTTCCAGCGCTCGGCGGCAGCCTCAATCAGCATCTCGCGCGCACATGCGCCGGCCTTACGAACCGGTATCCACGAACTGCGCAGGCCACTGCTGCCGACGGTACCCTGAAAACCGCCGTATGCCTTATCAACGGGAGCAAACTCAGTACGAATGCGGCTCCACTCGCATTCCAACTCCTCCGCCAGCAGCATGGGGATCGAGGTCATCTGCCCTTGGCCCATTTCCACTTTATGAACCATTATGGTGACGGTTTCATCGGGAGCGATGTGGACGAACGCATTCAACTTCGCAGATGGGCCTGGCGCTGCCGCTTGAAGTTCGTTGCGGCCCGGTAAATAGAAACCGATCATCAGACCGGCGGCGCCCTTCAAGAAGTCGCGACGCTGAAACTTCCCAAGCGATGTCATGCGGCGCCTCGCTCGCTTTCAATATCCGCCACTTTAACGGGACCCGCAGCTTGTGCGGCCCGAATTTCCGCAGCGCGGTGGATGGCTTTGCGGATTTCTTGATAAGTGCCGCATCGGCAGATATTGCCGCGCATGACTTCATCAATATCGGCGTCTGTCGGATGCGGAGTTTTTTGAAGCAGTGCGGCGGCGGCCATAATCTGGCCCGATTGACAGTAGCCGCATTGAGGCACGTCGGCCTCGCTCCAGGCGATTTGAACCGGGTGTGAGCGATCGGGCGAAAGGCCTTCAATGGTGGCGACATTGCGGCCGCTGATAGCACTCACCGGCGTCACACATGACCTTGCCGCGTTGCCATCGATATGCACGGTGCACGCTCCACACAGCGCCATTCCGCAACCAAACTTGGTGCCGGTCATCCCCAGAACGTCGCGCAAGACCCAAAGCAGCGGCATGTCGGGATCGACTTCAACGTGCTGGGATTTACCGTTAAGCGAAAAGCGAATTGCCATATTTTGCGATCGGAACTACAGTCAAATTGTAGCAGCGAATTGACCTACACATCTTTGCTATCCTGGTACATATGTACTCAGATACCGCCATCCTGGATGAGGATTTCATTGCTCAACTGGAGAACTGTACGCTCCCGGAAGACAAGTTTCATCATGCCGACCACCTCCGTGCGGCGTGGTTGTACCTGACTCGCTTCACCGTTACGGATGCCCTTGCTCGATTTTCCAAGACCCTGGGCCGTTACGCGTTTTCCTTGGGCAAGCCTGATCGATATCACGAGACGATTACGTGGGCCTATTTGCTGCTTTTGAATGAGCGCATTCAACGGCAACCTGTCTCGAGTTGGCAACAATTTGCCGCCGCCCACAGCGACCTCCTTGATTGGAAAAACTCAGTGTTGTTCCGGTACTACAGTCGTGAAGTGCTGCATTCGGATCTCGCGCGTCGCGTCTTTCTTATGCCAGATAAACTTGCCAGCTGGCCTACATCTGCCAGGTGGAGGCCGGTAGTCGGTTCGTCCAAGATGTAGATGGTGTGCTTGGAGCGCTGCAACTTAGATAATTCCGCAGCAATCTTGACGCGCTGCGCCTCACCGCCAGATAGTGTGGTGGCCGATTGGCCCAAGGTCAGATAGCCGAGCCCCAAATCGTTCAACACTTTAATTTTTCTGCTGACTGTCGGCTCTTCACGGAAAAAACTCACGCCTTCTTCTACTGACATGTTCAATATGTCGGTAATCGTTTTGCCTCGCAACGTAACCTCAAGCGTCTCGGCGTCAAAGCGCGCGCCCTTGCATACGCCGCAGGTTACTTCTACGTCCGGCATGAAATAAAGCTGCGTGGTGATGACGCCTTCGCCCTGACATTCCTCGCATCGGCCGCCCTTCACGTTGAGACTGAATCGCCCGGCTTTGTAGCCGCGTTCGACGGCAGCAGGCGTGAGCGTGAATAGATCCCGGATGGTGTCATAGAAGCCGATATAGGTTGCGGGATGAGACCGGCTATTGCGACCGATCGGCGATTGGTCGATGTTAACCACTTTTTGCACATGCTCGATCCCGTCCAAGCCATCGTGAGCGCCAGGAAGTGTGCGGGTATCGACAAGTTGTTTCCAAAGGGCTTTGTAGAGAACCTCATTGACCAGCGTGCTCTTGCCAGAGCCCGAGACCCCGGTAATCGCAACCAACACGCCCAATGGAAAACTCACATCCACATTTTTCAGGTTATTTTCACGAGCCCCGCGAACGACAATGCTTCTGCCGCTGTCTTTCCTGCGTTTTTTCGGCGTGGCGATGATTCGCGCTCCTGAAAGGAACTGGCCGGTCGGTGATTCTTTACACGCCAGGACGGTTTTCAAGGAACCCTGCACCACAATCCTTCCACCGTGAATTCCGGGCCCAGGCCCAATCTCGACAACGTGATCGGCCGCGCGAATGGTGTCCTCATCGTGCTCGACGACGATAACCGTGTTGCCGATGTCGCGCAGCTCTTTTAGGGTGGCGATCATCTTCATGTTGTCTTTTGGGTGTAAGCCGATGCTGGGCTCATCAAGCACATACAGCATCCCCATCAGGCCGGAGCCGATTTGCGTGGACAGCCGGATGCGCTGCGATTCACCTCCAGATAGGGTCGCTGACCGGCGGCTCAGGCTTAGATAGTCAAGTCCGATGCCCAGTAGCAGTTGCACTCGTGCGCGGATCTCGCTCAAAATCTGCCGGCCAGCGTCAACCCCGCGTTCCGATGGCTTAACAGAGCCGAGGAAGCTGTATAGCTGATCGAAATTGAGTCCGCTAACGTCTTGCATGGATTTACCCGCGATGGTAAACAGTAATCGGGAGGCGCGAAGACGCGGGCCACCGCAATCCGGGCACGTCCGTTCCACCATCACCTCGCATACAAGGTCCAAAGCGCCGTGTAATCTAAGTCCTTACGCGTGAGAAACCATTTGTGAGCCTTGTAGATCGACGGAAGCGCGCTGGCTGCCGCAGCGAGAAGCTGTACTTCAACATCACGTTCTCCAATGAATTGAAGTTCGGAACAGAGACTGGTAATTGATTCGTCGTGCGTGTAAAGAAGGCGTCCCTTAGCAACCAGGGAATGCATGAAGGAGTTGCGAATAGAGCCTTCCACCATCCGTCGAAACTCCGCGCGCGGCAACAGGAAAGCGTGGACGTTGATACCGTCTGCGTACAGCGACAGCGCTTCCCTTCCCGCCTTCTTATCGTCGGCGGTTACCAGCAGCAGATCGATGTCTGATTTCGCCCAAACGGTGTCATGCGAGAGGCTCCCGCACAGCAGCGCTGCCAGCACTGATCGATCGTGCTTCACCTGCTCGACCAGCACCTCGAGCGCAGCCTCAAATTTTTGACGCGTTGCGTTTTGCGACACCAAGTTGCTCGCCATCATAGATTTCCTGAAGGCTACGTCACAGGTCCCGGATTGAACGGAGCTAGCGCATTACCTAATCCCCAATGATCAGCCCACGTCTTCTTGCGGCCGCTAGCGACATCCAGCAGAAAGTGGAACAACTCCCACCCTACATCGGCTATTGTCGCCTCGCCTGTCGCGATCCGGCCGGCGTCAATGTCAATCAGATCGTGCCATTTCTCAGCGAGCGCCGTGCGGGACGAGACCTTCACCACAGGCACCAGCGCCAGCCCATATGGACTTCCTTCACCGGTCGTAAACACATGAAGATTCATGGAGGGCAACTGCTGTGTTCCACAGATAAAGTCGCTCGCCGGCGTTGCGGCAAAAACCAATCCTTTCTCCTTCACTCCTTCGCCGTGGGTCGCTACTCCCATGATCGCGGTGCTGCCGGACTTCGCGATCGAGCCTAAAGCCTTCTCGACCACGTTTGCCAATCCTCCGGCCTTGTTTCCTGGAGTTGGATTCGCGCTGCGGTCCGCTTGACCCTTCACAAGATAATCGTCATACCATCGCATTTCGCGCACGAGCGCCCGGGCAACGTCCACGTTTATGGCACGAGGCGTCAATAAGTGAATGGCATCTCGCACCTCGGTAATTTCGGAAAAGAACACGCTCGCACCCGCTCTTACGAGAAGGTCTGCCGCATATCCAACAGCTGGGTTGCAGGTCACTCCCGAAAAGGCATCGCTTCCGCCGCATTGCAGACCGACTCGCAGTTCCGATGCCGGGCAAGTCTCGCGCTGACGCACGTTCAATTGCGCCAACCGCTTTTCGGCGGCCCGCATTATGGCGGCAATGCTCTCGGCAAAGCCTCTTTCATCCTGCAAACGGATCACGTGCAGATCTGCTAGCAAGGGGAGTTGATTTTGAAACAACCGCTGTGGCTGCAGTTTCTCGCAACCTAAGCTGACGACTAACGGTTGGGCACCGATATTCGCGTGCAAGCTGATCTGCTGCAGCGTACGGATGGGAATTGCCGCGCCTGGAGCGTCGATGGCGACGCCGCATCCATAGGTATGCGTGATCGCGACCACGTCGTCCACATGTGGATAACGAGGTAGAATCTCCGTCTTGATGCGGCGCACGGCATAATCCACAGTGGGCGCAACACACTGAACGGTCGTCGTAATGCCTAAGATGTTTTTCGTGCCCACGCTCCCATCTGCGTTACGGTATCCCTCAAACGTGTAGCCGGTGAGTGGCGGCATTGGCTCTGGCACGTCTGTCGCTAAAGGCAGTTGATCGAGCGAAGGCGGTTGGGGAAGATCGAGCATCTCGCCCCGCACCCAGGAGTTCAGCTCCAAGTCACGGTTGGCGTAGCCGATGACGTGGCCGTAACGCACCACCGGTGAGCCTTTATCGACGGGCGCCAACGCCATTTTGTGCGACTGAGGAATCCGTTCACGCCCCAGATAGCCATCCGGACTAACAACGATGGCCACATTGTCGCGGGGATGAACGCGGATAAATTCGGGAATCAAACCACAATAGTAGCGTCGTTATATACTCAAACGCGTTGGCCCACGGACCGTATTTAGTCCTCATCACCATCATCGCGATCGGTCTGTTGTTGGCTCTCATCCTATTCGTGCGCATGCACGCGTTCCTGGCCCTGCTTGTGACAAGCATGGCGCTGGGCCTTGCGGCGGGCATGGCTCCCAGCAAACTGCTGCACTCCATTCAAGCGGGCGTGGGCGATGCGCTTAGCTTTATCGCGGTGGTCGTTGGTTTGGGCGCGATGATCGGGCGTTATCTGGAGTATTGCGGCGGAGGTAGGGAACTCGCCCGTTGGCTGCTCGATCGGTTGGGTCCCGCGCGCGCCCATTGGGCATCGCTGTGCGCCGGCTTCCTGGTCGGGCTGCCGATCTTTTTCGAAGTGGGCTTCATCATCCTCGCTCCGCTGACGTGGAGCTTCGCTCGCGAATCGAAACGTTCTCTGCTGTTCTTCGCCATGCCCATGGCCGCGGCTTTGACCATTGTGCACTCCCTGGTCCCGCCGCATCCGGCGCCTTCCGTCGCGGCTCAACTTCTGGGCGCGGATATCGGCCGCACGATTCTTTATGGCATTGCGCTTTCCATTCCAACCATGATTGTCAGCGGTATTTGGTATGGCGTCTGGATCTCTAAACGGATATCGCCGCCAATTCCGTCGTTTGCGGCCAAAGTCGATACAGAGAAGCTGGGCGAGCGAAAACCTCCCGCGGTTGGTCTGGTCATCCTGATCCTCCTGATGCCGATTCTGCTGATTTTCGCCGCGACCATCGCGAACATGCGGAATTGGCCCGGGCGTCCGGCTCTCGAATTTATCGGGCATCCGTTCACAGCTCTATTGTTGACCGTGATGGCCGCGGCCTATTTCTTCGCCTTCCGCCGTGGTCTGAGTGGTGAGCAAACTACGAGACTCGCGACCGAATCGCTAGCGCCCACCGCCAGCCTGCTGTTGATCATCGCGGGCGGCGGAGCTCTGAAGCAAGTGATTGTGGATAGCGGCGTAGCGCCCTATGCGGGTCATGCTTTAGCGGCTACCTCGCTCTCGCCCCTGCTGATTGCCTTTATCATTGCGACCGCCTTGCGGGCAGCGCTCGGTTCCGCAACCGTAGCCATTGTGACCGCCTCCGGTATTCTCGCGCCGATGTTGAAGCAGTTCGGGGGCGTGAGTCCTGAATTGCTCGTCATGGCCGTATGCTGTGGGGGCACCAGCATCTCGCATGTCAACGATGCCGGCTTCTGGATTGTCAAAGAGTATCTCGGAATGACGGTCACCGAAACGCTGCAGAGCTGGACCGTCATGAAAATCATCAGCGCCATTCTCGGAATGGGGATTGTATTATTGCTCGCTCTGATGATCCGCTAGCTCGCGGGTATGGTGCGCTTTGCAATCCGGACTAAACCTGTCCGTGCCGGTTAGGGTTGTAGGTCAGGTGCGTGGCGAGGAACGACGAGGGGTTGGTCGCGAATTGGTTGGCATCTACCTGCAACTTGGCGCCGCCATTTTTTGCGTACAGATTCACTTTCGTATCCGCCTGGAGCGCCCCCTTGCTGCTGAGCTGCTGAATCGCTTTTACAAATCCTGTTTCCGGCACCTTATAGTGCCCCGTGGTCCCGTCGATCTCGGCAATCTTGCCGTTCCGCACCGCCCATTCCCCCGCCGCCTCAACATTGGACCCCCCGGCGAAGCTCGAATGGTGAAAACGTCCAATCTTCACGAGATGAGTGTAGAACTCGTTATTGGCGCCCATCACCCAAATGCAGCTCTGCACAGGATTGGCCTTGGCATCCGGTTTGTCTTTGAAATGTTTCACCAATGCGTCGCTGTCGAATTTGTCGATCTTGGCCGCTTTCTCCGGCCCGCGCCGGCTTAGAACTCCTTGATCGATCGCTACCTTGTAGCGGTCCCGCTCCACGCCGTCCTCAATATATTTGACCCCTTTCGTAAACCATTCGATATATTTTGCTTCCTGCTGTGCCGCGTTAGCGCCCTTTATGTTCGCAAAGAGATTGGGATTCCAGCGCTTTGCCGCGCCCCCGGCGTCTTTCTGCACTTGACTTTCCACCCAGCGGAAGAAATTCGGATTCTCAGTAAACGGTTCTTTGTCAAATTCGTCCAGGGCGCCTTTCAGATAATCGCCCATCCGATGGTGTTTGGCGTCGCACACTTCCAATCGATACCGATTATCCGGTTGATTAGTTATTGCCTGAGAACCATGTTGCCCTTGCCCAACTTGTTGAGTAGCAGAGTTCAACGTGCCTTTCTGGCCTAAGTTCTGATTGGATAGGCTCTGGTCTTGCTGTTCCTTTGCAACCATGAACTCGTTGAATTGCTGCAGAGGTTGGCCGGACAAGGCGGCGCGGACATCGTCATAATATCCGTCGTCGTAGTCGCCCCTCACACTGTAATGAAGAAAGCTCGGCTCAGGAGTGGTGACTGCTTTGTTGAAAGTCTCGTGATCGCTCCCGTACAGGTACGCAAAGGGATTGGGTGTGCTCATGATTCTCCTCCGTGCAAATTAATCGCCAAAAACTGAGCGATTCTAGATAGTAACGGACCCGTCAAATGAAACATGGATGTTAAACGTGTTAGCTTATGGCGCCGCCCGCATTAGTATATACAGATTTTGTACGGTGCGCCAGTTCCTCACAGTACTCACGGTCTTCAGGCGCGAATCGAAATACTGACTGGTCAGTTTGGTTCTCGCCATGCCGTTAGGAAGGTGGAAATAAATCTCCCGGCCGACAACGGCGAACGAGTCTCCCTCAGAGCGGTTGGGGTCCAGCTTCGCGATGTTGTCGGGAAGAGCGGCATCGGCAAGAAAGGAGACGTGCAGCGCCTTCTCCTCCGCGCCTTGTGCCAAGAACGGATTATTTTGAAGAACGGCGCTCATCTCTTCGACCGTCCGCATAACAATAGGAGAGGTAATTCCGAAGCGATCCTGAACCTCTTTGGAAACGGCGGCTTGGACTTGTGCGGCAATCTTTGCCGAGGCGTTGAACACTACGTTCCCGCTTTGAATATAGGTGCGAACGTCGCGGCAGCCCAGTGTCGTAAATATCCCGGCCAAGTCTTTCATCGAAAGTCTGTTTCTGCTTGCCAGGTTCACGCCGCGAAAGAGCGCCAAATATTTTGCAGCCATGACTAACGCGCCTCATCGCAAATCATCTCGAGTCCTAGCGCGCTACGCCGCTGAAATCCCTTCCAAAAGAGATCGCCGCCGGCATCCTGTCCGGTGCTGAACGCTCCTTCATCGCGCGTGTTGGGAGTCGCTGTCCATTTCCCATCTCCAGAACGCTCCGGCTTGACGTGCAGATAAGCGGTAGCAGATGCATCGTTCTTCAAATAAAGATTTAGGAACGCAGTGATGAAATGTTGGTTGATAGACGTAATGCGATCCTTTCTCCAAACCGGCTCATCCATCGATTGCAGCAATCGATAGGATAAAGGCAGATCCGGCGGCGGATTGCCTCCTGTATTGTGCCGCGCGTTTTCATAGACCAGCAGACACCGGTCCGAATGCACAGCGCCATCAAACGCTGGACGCACGCCATTTGGATAATCGGCGACATCGTCACGGTCGCCGGCAATGAATAACGATGGCATGTGGATGCCAGCCAGCCCTTGTGCGTCCCATGCGCTGTACGGCGGTTGTTCTCCCCACGGGGCGATCGCGACGATCGCTTTGATGCGACTGCGATCCAGTGCCCGGAATTTTGGATTGTCTGCCGCCCACCCTCGCAAATAACCGCCGGGCACTAACTTCATCAGCGGACTGGCTTCGCTGTATCCGGCGCCAGCGCTGGTGAGCGCGCCGTACCCACCCATGGAATAACCCACAATAGCAACGTTCGCGCTATCTACTAAGTCATGCAAAAACGAACTTCTATCTCGCGCCAGGTCATCCAACGCCTGGATTGTGAACAACTGATCGTCCGAGCGATTCAGTAGCGTACTCTCAAATCCCTTCTGGTCGTCGAAGACCGAGTCGGTGTGATCGATGGCTGCAACCACGTATCCCTTTGAAGCTAAATTCGCAGTCAAGTAGCTGAGGAAATAGCGCGAACCAGGATAGCCGTGCGAGACGATGACCAGAGGAAAAGGCGCCGCGCCACCGCTGAGTGGCGGCGCATCGCGTAGCGCTTTGTCGGGAATCGAGAAGTCAAGCGAACCATCGAAGCCCTGGCCTCCCGGGACAGGCATCTGATAGACCGTTTCTTCACGAGAGCCGTTCGGGATCTTGGCCGGATACCAAACTTCGACAGGTAATTGACGGTCGTACAGGGGAGCCTTCCCAGTCGCCTTATCGAAGTGCAGGATGTCGACTTGATCTTTGTGAACCAAGATTACCGTCCGCACACCAACCGGGAATTTGCCGCGCGCGGCCAGTTCCGGTGCATCGGCAGGCGGAACGCTGATGTAGGTCTGACCGCTGAGCGGTAGCGATGCTGCAAACAGGCACAGGGCAAGGTGGTATTTCACGCGGCAGCCACCAATACGCTCGATTCGGACATGAAGTTCGAGTGTACACGCTGCCGCCTTTTGGACGCCGCTATTGCAATGAGGAAATATCGACGCGGTTCTTACGGTAGTACGCGTCTGCCTGTTGCAGCAAAAGAAGCGTATTCGCCGCAATCGGGGGCGCCTTTCGAAAAGCTCTCAGCCGTTCAACGGCTTCCGATGGCGATACGGCCTCATCATCTTTGGGAATCTCGAAGAGCAAAGCATCGGGAGGGACGGCGCGAATCGAAGTCGCTACTAGGTCGCTCACATCTGTTATCGACCCAGACTGATCGCGGAAGGTTGCGACGCGCCGTGCCTCCACGCAACCCATTGCGGGCAGCCGCCACGTCTCAATGCTCGACGAGTGGGTCGCAGCGACAGGCTGAAGATGGACAGCACGGAAGCCGAGTAAAGTCTCTTCGGGCCCGCTCCGCTTCAGGGTAGGCTGCCCTTGATAGTTGACTGTGCAATTAGAATCGGGATTTAGCCTAGGGCCATCGGTTTCAGGATGCAACGCGAGATTGCTGCGCTGCGCCGAATACACCTTCAACTCATCCCAGATTGAAGCCAAGACGCCGCCAGCAAGGAATAGATGACGTTCCCTGTATGAAGGCGCTCCCGTCTTAGCGTTAAAAAACTGCTCCTTCACGACTCTGCTGCCATCCGCCCGAACGCCCTCAGTACGGTTCGACCAATGACCGTCTTACCCATGGGAGTGCTCAGCCGCTCTTCGTATTGAGCGACGTACACAGCCTGTGGATGTTCAGAGGCCCATGCGCTTACTTCGTCGTGATTTTTCAAGCCGGCCCCGGGCGAAAACGATAGCTCAGGGCGACAATCGGAACAAATATTAGCGCAAGTGCCGCTCTCTTAGCGAGTGTCATTCTCCCGATCCGTCCTACAACACATTTTGAAAAGTCTGGCCTTCGGTGTCAAGCAACGGATTGCGGCACGAATCGCCGCATCATTCCCACTCAATGGTCCCTGGCGGCTTATGAGTAAGGTCGTAAAAGACAGCCGCCAGCTTAGTCAAGGCCAACAATTGCGTTGTCAACCGGCGCAGGTCAACGGCGTCCATCAGCACTACATCGGCCGTCATCCCATCAACGGAATAAATTGGCCGCAGCACGATTGACTCCGGCGCATCCGGTGTTCCCACCGGTAAAAGAATGACTGGGAACTGCCAAACTCTTTCCTCGAAATTCGTCTCTTCGCAGAATCGCCGGACGAGGGCGTCGGCCTCGCGCAGCAGGTCCAACCTCGGCTTAGTGACGGTTGCAGCATATACTCGCATGCCAGCTAAAGGCGACTTCGAGCCGCACAGCGCAACAACACGATTAATGTCCGCGCGCTCATTCGTTAGTCGAGGAGCGGTTGAGACTAAGTCTGAGATCTCAGGTTCTCTATCCAACGCCAACACGTTCCGATAACTGCGCGCGTCGCCCTGAACGCCAACTGAGCGCACCGGAACCACCCAGCCGTCCGTACCGCGGACCAACGACGCTTCCGCATCCGCGCACAAACACCGAATCGCTAAGCCAGGTCCAGGAAAGGGATGCCGGGACAACAATTTCTCGGGCAGCCCGAGTTCACGTCCGATCTCTCGCACTTCGTCTTTATAAAACGGCGTCAGCGGCTCAATAATCTGCCCACTGTCGATCAGCGCCTGAATGCCCGCCACGCGATTGTGATGTGTCTTAATCAGATCGGCCTTGGCGCTACCGGCGGATTCGATCGTATCGGGATAAATCGTGCCTTGCCCCAATATCCAGTGACCATCCAAAAAGTGTTCCGTAGCTAAGATGCGTTGCTGCACCATAACGAACTGCTCGCCGATCGCGTGCCTTTTCTGTTCCGGGTCCCGCAATCCCTCGAGAGCCCTCAGGAACTCTTCCCCGGCGGTGTCCACCAAAAAGTTGCTCGCACCCAGCTGCTCAAAAATGCCGCGGACAAAGCCGGTCTCACCCTGCCGCATTAGGCCTGTATCGACATAGATACCGAAAACACGTTCCGGCCCTAGCGCCCGCAAGCAGAGCGTATAGGCGACCGTCGAATCCACTCCGCCGCTTACAAAAAAGAACACGCTACTGTCTTGCGCAGCTTTGCGAATGGATTCTTCTACGGACGGAACCCGCTGTGAAACATCCCAATCGCGCGTCGCCCCGCAAATGTCGAAGACAAAATTCTCAAGAATGCGTTTACCGAATTTGGTGTGCGCAACCTCCGGATGGAATTGCAGACCGTAGATCTTGCGGTCGGAGGCCGACATCGCGGCAACATCGGAAGTCTCAGTTCGCGCGATCACCCGGAAACCTGGCGCTGCCACCGCGACTTGATCGAAATGGCTCATCCAGATCTGCGAGTCCTCGACACCGCTCCAAATCGGATCGGACGAGGTCAATTTGAGGAAGGCGAAGCCGTATTCGCCCCGCAGGCCCTTCTCAACAGTGCCGCCCAAATGACGAGCAACGAGTTGATGGCCATAGCAGATCCCGAGTACCGGGATGTTCGCTTCCAAGATGGCCGGATCTATGTCGGGAGAACCTGGTTCCAGCACGCTGGCGGGTCCGCCGGAAATGATGATGCCCTTACGCGAAGCAAGAACGCCCGCCGGTGTTTCACTGGGCTGTACATCTGCGTACACGCCCAGTTCACGCACCTTGCGGGCGATCAGATTGGTATACTGCCCTCCCGTATCGAGGACAGTGATTTGAGGTAGAAGTACAGCTGGGCTATCGGCTGGCCCGCTGTTTCTCATTTCTCTCTTTGGATCGGGCTAGCAGATCCTCCGCCTTCGGCATCGCAGCCACCGCCGCTGCCACTTCGGGATCCTGCTCTTCGGCGACTGTCTCCGAATCTTCGTACGTGAACGCCGTCACATACATTTCGGTGCGCAGTTGATCTCGAACCCAAGTATGATCTCTGGTCCAATCGGCTTCGGTAAAATCCACGCCCTGTTTCATCAGGAAGTCGTGGAATTGATCCAGCACCGTCTCTGATGGAACCCAGTTCTTCGGAAGCTTTGTGCTGTTCTTGCCGAAATATTGAGCGGTAAACGTGAAGAATCCATTCTTCCGGAAGATCTCTATCTCGAAACGATCCGGCTTCGGCGTTTCGTACTTCTGGTCCGGCGTTATGCCGCCTCCACCATAGACCACCCGCCCGATGTCTGTCTGCTTCACATCCAGCGGATCCTTCTGTTCCCCGCGTTTGCCGTAATAGTAATCGAGGAACGAGATGTTCGAATAGTCGCGCTGGATGAGCCGGCCGCTGGGGGTGTAATAGTGTTGCGTCGTCAACGCCAAACCTGTGTTGTCACTCAGCGGGTATACGGTTTGAACCAACCCCTTACCAAAGGTGGTCTCGCCCAGAATCCAAGCCCGATCATGATCCTGCAAAGCTCCGGCTACGATCTCCGCGGCCGAAGCCGACATGCGGTCCACCAGCACCACAATCGGATAGCTTTCGCCGTAAACGCTTCCGCGTGCCAGATATGGCTTTTCCGAATAGGCGCGTCCCTTATGAGAAACAACCACTTGACCGCGGTCCAGCCATCGCCCGGCGACCGCGACGCCCTCTTGCAGAAGACCGCCTGGATTGTCGCGAAGGTCCAGAATCAAGCCCTTGATATTCTGTTCGCCCAACCGGTTCAGGTTGTCCTCCACTTCCTTAAAAGTAGATTCAGCGGAAAACTGCTCGATCTTCAGGAAAGCGATTCCAGGCTTCACCCAGAAGGCGCGCTGCACGCTATTGCGGGGAATCTCGCCGCGAACCACGTTAAACGTGATCGGCTCATCGGCGCCATCCCGGCGCACCACGATTTGAACGTTGGTGCCCTTTGGCCCGCGCAGCAGATCCGCGACCTGCGAGGTGTTCAACGTGTCGACACGTTTGTCGTTGACTTCCATCAACAAATCTCCGGGCCGAAGACCAGCTTTATAAGCCGGAGATCCGCCGAACGGATGGATCACCATGGTCTTGCCGGTCCGCGGTTGCGGCCCAATCTGCATCCCAACGCCGTAGTATTTGCCCTGCTGATCCTCGCGCATCGCCGCAAACTCTTTGGGATCGAAGAAATTGGAGTGCGGATCAAGCGTCCGCAACATGCCGGGGATCGCACCCTTATAGATGCCCTTGTCGGCGGACATCTTGTCCGCGAAATTCTCGTCCACGACGTCGTAAATCTTGGTGAAGGACTCCATACTGGCCTTCAGATCTTCGTCGGACTGAACGCTGGTCTTTTGGCCGGCTGCGCGCGCGCCAGGACCGAAAACGCCACCTAAAATCGCGCAGGAAACAAGGAAAATGGGGACAAGTACAAAATAACGCCGCTGGGACGACATCAAACCTCCCGGGTCTGCTCCCAGTATAGACGTAGCGAAGCGATTTACGTTGGCTCCCGCCGGACTATGATTAAGCCTCGGGAACGTTCGGATTTCGAACGGAAGCTAAACCGCCGCCCGGGAGCGTTTCGATGCACCAAGCTCGCTACGTACCGGCTTTTTTGGCGCCTCGTCCAGTCTCCGCACCTGGTCGCTCACGCATACCAGAAACATGGGTTGTCGCGCCTGTTTTAGCAGGTCGATGATTCGTTCCTGCTGGTCTTCAAGATAAATCGATTTGCCATCCGTCAGTAAATGCAACTTGGAATCGGTCGACAGAACCTCCGCCAGTCTTCGGCCCATCTCGCGCTGCAGGAAACGGAGGACCCGGCGGATCTTCTGCAGGGAGAATCCCTTCCGGCGCAATTCGGCGATCACCGTGATCTCCACCACCTCTTCAGCCAGGTAAATTCGCTTGTGCCCTTCGTGCCGGGGGGAGACCACTTTCCGTTCGTCCCACCATTGCAGTTGCCGCAAACTGACGTCAGCGATCCTGGCCACTTCCGTGCTCGTATAAGTCCGCTGCCCGGGCAGCAAATCAGGACGCGCTTTCCGTGTTTTTAACATAACGACCCTTTTGCGTTCTGGGAGAACGAACGACTCACCAGATTTTACTAGACTCCCAGCGAGAGTCAAGGGAGATTTCGCGTCCGCGAACGCCGCGCTCCCGATTTCTCACCCGCCGCCCACAAATTGTACAATCTCAATTTGCGCTCCGTTGGGCGCCGCAGTCTGCGCCCAATCGCGCTTCCGAATGATCGTCTTGTTCATCTCGACGGCCACTCGATCCGCTTCAATTCCCAGCAATTCAAGCAAGCTCGCGACTGTTTGCGGAGCGATAAAACGCCGCAGTTCACCATTTACCATCACCGATAAAGGCTCCGCCGTATTGACTTGGTCTTGTCCTTGATTACACATGCTTATCTCGCCCTTTTTGAGTCGAATATCGCGACTGACAGGCCGCGCGACTGATACTCTAATATAAGTCCCGCATGCCTACTACGTACGCTGAGACCTATTTCCCCGTCCTGATACAAATTTTAGTCGCGATAGCGGTGGCCGGGGCAATGATCGGATTTTCAGCGCTCTTGGGACATCGAGTAAAGGACTCGGTAAAATCGACTCCCTACGAATCCGGCATGACGCCCGTTGGCAACGCGCGCGAACGGTTTAGTGTTAAATACTATCTGGTTGCGATGGTTTTCATCCTTTTTGATATCGAAGCCATCTTCTTGTACCCGTGGGCAGTGGTGTTTCGTGAACTTAAACTTTTTGCGTTCTTTGAGATGCTGCTCTTCATTGTCTTGGTCCTTTGCGGGTTTTACTACATCCTGAAAAAGGGTGTCCTCGACTGGTCCAAAGAAGACCGTGAGCCTGCGGCCACGGAGGCAAGGCGTGCTGCCTGACCGGCTTCCTGAAAATTCGACGGCCGTAGCACTCAATGAACGGTTCGCGGATGGAATACTCGACGCGAAATTAGCGTTGGACGGGCTTACGCTGGTTGTAGAGCCTTCACAGTTAGTCTCGATTTGCCATGCATTAAAGTCGGACTTTCAGTTTGAGCGTCTCAGCGCAGTCACGGCCGTCGATTGGTGGCCCAGTTCGCCACGATTCGAAATAGTCTATTTGTTGCATTCGATTCATCGCAATGTACGGGTCCGCCTGAAAGTGCGAGCCCAGGAAAACGAAGAGATCGATACTCTCTGCTATGTCTGGCGCGCGGCAAACTGGTACGAACGTGAAGTATTCGATCTATTTGGCGTGCGATTCCGCAACCACCCGAACCTGGAACGGATCATGATGCCGGCCGACTGGGAAGGCTACCCGCTGCGCAAGGATTATCCTGTGCACGGTCATAAGTACTCGTATTCGGATGACTAGCTCGCCCCTTCGTGCTTGTTACGAAGGTTGGCTTAGGCCGCGCTTGCTACGCTTTTTCTTCCGAGCTAGTTTGAACGTGGAAGCTTTCTGGAAAGGAATGGAATGATTGAGGGTACAGCTCATGTTGCCTCGCTTGATGCCGAGCACGAATTAGGGACCGAAGACCCTAACCGGCTGGAACGGCCGCAGACGGAAGTTAGCAACGCGCGGCGCATGACGCTGAACATGGGTCCCCAGCACCCGTCGACTCACGGAGTGCTCCGCATCGTGATCGAACTCGAGGGCGAGACCATTGTTAAGGCGCGCCCGGAAATCGGTTATTTACACACTGGCATTGAGAAGGAATGCGAAGCGAAAAACTATCAGCAGGTTGTGCCCCTGACCGATCGCGTCGATTACCTTGCCAACCTTTCGAACAATCTTTGTTACTCGCTCGCCGTCGAACGCTTACTTGGTCTTGAAATTCCCGCCATGGCCCAGTGGATGCGGGTCATGCTGGTCGAAATCACTCGCATTGCCAGCCACCTGATCTGGCTCGGCACGCACGCCCTGGACATCGGCGCGATGAGCGTTTACTTCTACTGCTTCCGCGAACGCGAAGAGTGCATGAAGATCTTCGAAAAGTTCTCCGGCCAGCGCATGATGACCAGCTACATTCGCCCCGGCGGTTTAGCTTTGGAGCCGCCGCGCGGTTGGCACAAGGTTGTCTCGGCTCTGACCAATCGGTTGAGCAAAGCCTTCGTCGAGTTGGAGAATCTGCTGTCGGCCAATCCGATTTGGAAGCAGCGCACGCAGGGCGTGGGGGGAATGGCTCTTGCTGACATGTTGGATGTCGGCGTGACCGGCCCGATGATACGCGCCGCCGGCCTTCCTATGGA
>JBARMQ010000293.1:0-7188 GCA_049802535.1 Bryobacteraceae bacterium
GCCACAGCAACCGACTTAGTACTAACCGTTACTCAGATGCTTCGCAAGAAAGGCGTCGTCGGTAAGTTTGTTGAGTTTTATGGACCCGGCGTGAGCGCGCTTTCTTTGGCTGACCGCGCAACCATTAGTAACATGGCGCCTGAATATGGGGCAACCATTGGATTTTTCCCGATCGATCATAAGACATTGGATTATTTGAGACTAACCAATCGATCGGCAGATCAAGTGAAGTTAGTCGAGGCTTATGCCAAGGAACAAGGGCTTTTCTTGTCGGAAGATTCGCCGGATCCGGTTTACTCTGACACCTTGTCGCTGGACTTGGGAAAAGTTGTGCCGTCGCTCGCTGGCCCGCGCCGTCCTCAGGATCGCATCGAATTGCCCGACGTAAAACAGAATTTCCTTGCTTCGTTGAATGGAGCGCAAAAATCGGAAGAGCTTCCGGTTAACGGACACAAGGAAACGATTCATGACGGAGCGGTCGTGATAGCGGCGATTACAAGCTGCACGAATACCTCGAATCCATCGGTGATGGTGGCTGCCGGGCTATTGGCTAAGAAAGCGGTGGAACGCGGGCTCACCACCAAGCCTTGGGTGAAGACGTCGCTCGCTCCCGGATCAAAAGTCGTGTTCGACTATTTAACCGACGCCGGATTAATGCCTTACTTAGAACAGCTGAACTTTAACCTTGTGGGTTATGGGTGCACCACCTGCATTGGTAATAGTGGACCTTTGCCCGACAATGTCGCGACGGCAGTGACGAGCGGCAAGCTGAATGTCGCGGCCGTATTGAGTGGTAATCGTAACTTTGAAGGCCGCGTGAATCCACTGGTGCGATCGAATTATTTGGCCTCCCCGCCGTTAGTGGTCGCATATGCCTTGGCTGGCCGGGTAGACGTGGACATTACTCGCGATCCGCTCGGGACCGATCCGCAAGGCAAGCGTGTATATCTCAAAGACATTTGGCCGAGCGCACAAGAAATAGAAGAAGTTGTCACTAAGTCGGCGCGCACGGAGTTTTTTGCCAAGGAATACGCCGAGGTCTTCGCCGGCGATCAGTCTTGGAACTCGATTAAGATCCCCACCGGCAGCATTTACGAGTGGACGGATGACTCAACGTATATCAAGCAGCCGCCCTACTTTGAGGAACTGGCCGATCCGCTGACCTCGGTTCACGACTTCACAGGATTGCGGGCGCTTGCGGTACTCGGAGATTCAGTGACGACGGACCATATCTCACCGGCAGGTTCAATTCCCGTCAACAGCCCGGCTGGAAGATACTTGATTAGTTTAGGCGTGAAACCTGGCGACTTTAATAGCTACGGTGCGCGCCGGGGCAATCACGAAGTAATGGTGCGCGGAACGTTTGGGAACATTCGCTTGAGGAATCTAATGGTTCCGGACGTTGAAGGTGCTTGGACGCGCCACATGCCGGATGGCGAAAAGATGTTCATTTATGACGCATCGGTGAAGTACAAAGCCGAAGGTGTCTCACTGGTAGTGATTGCGGGCAAGGAATATGGCTCTGGATCTTCACGCGACTGGGCGGCTAAGGGAACGCTACTGCTGGGCGTAAGAGTTGTCATTGCCGAAAGCTTTGAACGGATTCACCGGTCAAATCTAGTCGGAATGGGCGTGCTGCCGTTGCAGTTTGTGCCCGGCGAAAGCGGAGAATCGCTTGGCTTAACGGGGGAGGAACGGTTTGACGTGACAGGAATTCCGGCGGCTATTGCGGGTTCGTCGCGAGTGCAGGTGAAAGCATCGCGGTCTGATGGCAAACAGATTGAATTCGAAGCGATTGTTCGTATCGACACGCCTCAGGAAGCAGAGTATTATCGCAATGGCGGCATTCTGCCTTACGTGCTTCGCCAACTGGTAGCAGGCGCAAGCGTTCCGGCCGCGTGACCATTTGAATTCTTAGAGACTCAATGAAAAATCGCGCACCGTTGATCGTCTCCGCGGGTGTCATCCAACGAGACGGCCGGGTCCTGGTGGGACAACGGCGCCAAGGCGACAGGCATCCGCTCAAGTGGGAATTTCCGGGAGGAAAAGTTGAAGCCGGCGAAACGCCTCAACAAGCCCTTGTGCGGGAGTTGCGCGAAGAATTGCAAATAGAAGCCGCGGTTGGCAGCGAACTCGCACGCTACGAACACGAATATCCCAACGGAAGCCGCGTACATCTTCTGTTTTTTGCAGTTCCCGAGTATCAGGGCCAGCCGTTCGGGCGTGTCTTCGAACAGATTCAGTGGACAGAACTTGGGAGTTTGCCTGAACTCGATTTTCTTGAAGGCGATTTGGATTTCGTAAAGCGGTTGTCGCGGGGCGATTACTTAGCGCGAATGCAGTAGCGAAACGGCGCGCTACCAACGAGCGTCAGAAGCACAATGCCCGGTTACGACAACGAACTTGCCGCCATAGTCAATGAGTTGAACCGAACGGCCACCGGCACCCGGCCGGCCAGTGTCGAGGCGCCTCCACCGAACGCGGGCAGCTTAGATCAATTTTTGCGATTTGCGGTGTCGCAGAGCGCTTCCGATCTGTTGGTGATTGCCGGCGCGCCAGTGGCCGTGCGTGTTGACGGCATACTAACCGCGGGGTCAGGACCGTCGCTTGCCCCGGAGGACACGCGCAGGCTTCTTCTTCCCCTGCTAAACGCCCGGCAAAGCCAGGATTTGATCCGTGACAAATCCATCGATTTTTGCTTTTTCCGTGAGTCGATCGGACGATTTCGTGCGAATCTGCATCATCAGCGCGGTTCTCTCGCCGGCAGCATTCGCGTGCTTCCGGCCCGCATTCCGACGCTCGAGACCTTGCGGCTGCCGCCTACGCTCCAGCGATTTGCGGAGGCGAGACAAGGGCTGTTGCTGGTGACAGGCGCAACTGGTTGCGGCAAGAGCTCAACCTTAGCCGCGTTGATCGATGCGATTAATTCCGCCCGGCGCGATCATATTTTGACGATTGAGGATCCGGTCGAATATGTCCACTCCAATCGAAACTCCATCATCGAGCAAATTGAAGTGGGGCAAGACGCGCCCGACTTTGCAGGCGCTGTGCGCAGTATTTTGCGCCAGACGCCGGATGTAATTCTGGTTGGCGAGATGCGGGATCCAGAGACGATCGCGACAGTACTGACGGCTGCGGAAACCGGGCATCTGGTGCTTTCGACTCTGCATACCAACGACACGCCGCAGGCGATTTCACGAATACTCGATTCGTTTTCGGCAGCAAACCAGACGCAAGTGCGGCAGCAGTTGTCGCTCGCGATGTTGGGGATTGTCGCGCAACAGTTGGTTCCGTCGGTGGACGGAACTGGCCGCTATCCCGCGGTCGAGATCATGATGGGCACCCATGCGGTTCGCAATTTGATTCGGCGCGGGCAAGATCATCAACTCTACACGGCAATTTCAACCGGCCGCGCCGACGGCATGATAACGATGGAGCAGTCGCTCGCGGAGATGGTTCGCACGGGACGTATTACGCGTGAAACGGCGGTGGAGCGTTGCTTTCGGCCGACCGAAATTGGGCTGTATTTGAAGCCGTAACTCGCGCTCGCTGTCCTGACTTGGATCAACGTCGCCATTTGGTCACGGCCACTATACTTGGCCTATGAAGAAGGCGCGCGGTGGATTCCCAGTGGTCATCGCGATCGATCGCAACGCCGCAAAACCCCTGCATCGGCAAATCTATGATGCCTACCGGGCCAATATTGTTGGCCGCAGTTTGAGCGCCGGCCAGCAAATTCCATCAACGCGGGCGCTTTCCGATGAACTGGGGATCTCGCGTATTCCCGTGTTGAATGCATACGCGCAACTGCTCGCGGAGGGTTACTTCGAAAGCCGCAAAGGCACTGGCACATTTGTATCCGGATCATTACCGGATGACCTGACGTCGGTCGATTCGGACAATGCGTCAGCGCTCGGGGAGAGTTCAGGATTGCGATCAGTTTCCCGCCGGTCGGGACTAATTCCCAGCGCGCGCAACACACCATGGCTGCGCGGGCGAGGAGCATTCAGTATCGGGCAACTGGCGTTCGACCACTTCCCGTTTCAGGTTTGGTCAACCCTGATTTCGCGGCATTGCCGAAACGTCCGCGTCAGTTCACTGAACTATGGCGACCCGATGGGGTTGGAAGAATTCCGCGAGGCGGTTGCCGCTTATTTGAGAACGGCGCGAGCGGTACGCTGCGAAGCTAGCCAAATTATGGTCGTCAGCGGATCGCAACAGGCGCTGGAGATTTCGGCGCGCGTGCTGCTTGATCCCGGTAACCGCGTGTGGATTGAGGAGCCCGGGTATTCGCTTATGCGCGATGCCCTGACGATGGCCGGTTGCCGGCTTGTCCCTGTCTCTGTCGACAGTGAAGGATTGAACGTGGCCGAAGGCATTCGGCGATGCCGAAAAGCACGAGTCGCCTATGTAACGCCTTCGCATCAGTTTCCGCTGGGCGTGACGATGAGCGCATCGCGGCGTCTTCAACTGCTGAAGTGGGCGCATAGCGCGGAGTCGTGGATCATCGAGGACGATTACGACAGTGAATACCGCTATGAGAGCATGCCGATTGCGTCGCTGCAAGGGCTAGATCATTGCGCTCGCGTCATCTATATGGGGACGTTTAGCAAGACGCTATTTCCCGCTTTAAGGCTGGGATACATTGTCATCCCGTCCGACCTGGTTGATCGGTTTGCGGCGGTGCGGCGCGCCATGGACATCTTTCCGCCGAATCTATATCAGGCAGTGATGACCGACTTCATTAACGAAGGACATTTCGCGCGCCATATACGCAGGACGCGACTGCTTTACAGCGAACGCAGGAACGCGCTTGTCGAAGCGATTGGACGAGAGTTTGGCTCGATATCGGAAATCGTCGGCGGGGAAGCGGGCATGCACTTGGTATTGAAGCTGCCCGAGTGGATGCGGGATATCGAGATCGCGCGCCGTGCGGCGGCGGAACAACTCTGGCTATGGCCGCTTTCGCCTTCCTATGTAGGCAAGGCCCCCGAACAAGGCTTCATCTTGGGATTTGGGAGCACGCCTGCCGCTGAAATGCCACGTGCTGTTCATCGTCTGCGCAACTTGATTGTGTCTGCGTAAGTTTTCGCGGAATTATTTCTGCTGCTTACGCGTCTCAGGCGGCACGATTCCATTTAACCGGAAGTAAGCGACCAAGAGGCCATAATGCTCAGCCGAGTGTTCGGTGACGGATGACCACGGCACTATTGCCTTTGCGAAGTGTTCGTCCGGGGTGGCGTTCAAAGTTGCTGTTGAATCGTCGATAGATTTTTGCATCAAAGCGACAATCTCCGCTTTGGTCTTGTAGTTGTTCGCGTTGAGTTCGTCCCACTGCACCTTTTCGCCGCGCCCAGCTTTGGGTGCGGGACATAGAAGTTAAAGATCAGGCAGCAATTGAGCGTGAACCCCAATAATCGTTGAACTGGCCGCTAAGTCGGCAGCAGCGGAGGGCGATGATGGCATTAGCACCACGGACAGTCCAAAACATACCGGACAGCTTAAGCCGCTGGGCGATAACGGTCCTGCAAGCGGCCTCGATCACACCCGAGCCGACGAATAGCTTTTGCTTGCGGAACTCGGGGTAGCGCATCCGTTTGGCATTGCGTTCAAAGTAATCGGCCTGGATGCGAAGTAGTTCGGCGAGATCAGGGCTCGGCGTCGGAAAGGAGCGAAGGATGCGGACAAGCTCCTCGATCTTTCCTGCATCCAAACGGGCTTGCATACGTGTGGCCCAACGCTTGCGGTCCTTGTCGTTGGCGAATAGCTTTTCAGCCAGTTCCCAGAGGTGCTCACGAGCGTGATAGAGATCCACAATCTGAAGCGCGCCAGGAAACTCTGTGTCGGCAATATTCCAGATCCAAACGGCTCCATCGCCCAGGACGACCTTTTTGTCGGCGCGGCTCCAACCACGATCCCAGGCATCGGTAAAGACGCGGCGGCCGAACTCCTCAGCGGTCTCAATCGCTCCGGTGTAGGTGGTGGAGGCTTCGTCACGGACAGGGCGTCCTTCCTGGTCGACCGTGGTTTGTGTGAAGATCGCGCTCAGTTTCACTTCGCGGGTGTGTGCGGCTTCGTCCTTCTTGCCCTTCCGGCCCTCGGTTTCCGCGGTGACTACGGGCACACCAGTACCATCCATCTCGATATACAGAATCGGAATACGAGGTCCTCCAACCACGGGTAGATCGAGTTGCAAGGCGCGTTGGATTTGGGCCTGCTCACGCATTGCAATGTCTTCTCCAGTCGCTTCCGCCTGCCGTTCGACCGCCTTGCGCGTAACAGTGAGGCCCGCCAATAGTTCCAGCTGGGCACGGCCTCGGTCGAAAGAAGTTTCACTACCCACTGCGGACATCATGCGACGAACTCCCGGGGAATAATCTGTATCCAGAATGTCCAATTCGCGATCGCGCGGGCATTGCCCTTGGTGACACTGTGAGCAGTAGTAGTAAGCACGCTCGATCTCTGCTTTCCCCACCGCCGTGAGTACGCGCCGCCGTCGCTGGCTGTGATAGCAAGCCTGCCCTCCGCAAGGGCAAGCCCTGGAGGGGACGGCCGGCCGCTCTTGGCTCAGCACGTGTGACAGCAGGGCGGCTCCGGCCCTGTGCATCGTAGCGCGCGTCGCGCTTTCGACGGCTTCCAGATCGAGACCGCCCGTTTGGTGTTGACCGGTACAGATGACCTTCAGCAGAGTGTCTATTTCCGCGCTGACTTCTTGCTTGATCCCTTCCGCCGTTTTTTTTCCTGCGGCGACAAGGATTCCTCTAGGGGACGAGCCTGGCAGATCTTTTCGTTGACTTCGAGCAAATCGTGGCTGAGTTCCCGGAATCGATGGAAAGCCTCCACTTCGCGCTGCGCCTTCCGAAGCTCGGCGGGTGAACCAAAACTTTCAGTGATCGTCTTGCCGTTCCTCTTGTAGGTTAGCCTCAGGTTCGGCCCATGTCCCGGTTCATCGGGTTTATGGCAACGGCAGTTTGGGTTGCCACAGCGTCCTTGGGTGGCGGTGATCGATCCTGAGCGGAAATCGCCCAATCCTAAAATCCGCGACAACAGATCGGCACGGCGTTTCTCCAGTTGCGGCAAAGTCTCGGTCATGGAAATGGCCTCCTTTTACCGAGCGTATCATTACGCTCGGTCACCGGGCTCAAAAAAAAGAAGCCGCCGCTTCTCTACTTTCATGTCCCGCACCCC
>JBARMQ010000294.1:0-6730 GCA_049802535.1 Bryobacteraceae bacterium
ATTCAGGACAGGTTGATTGGACATCGCCCATCGATCGATGTCATCGCCCGGTCGCTTCACATGAGTTCCCGCACCGTACAGCGCCGGTTGCAGGACGCAGGTTACAACTTCCAACGAGTACTGGATGAAGCGCGGCGCCAGATGGCGCGCTATTATCTCTCCCACTCCGTATTGGACTTGAATGAAGCTGCCTATATGCTGGGTTTTGAAGACCCGAACTCGTTTGGTCGAGCCTTTCGCGCATGGGAGGGCGTGCCGCCAAGCGATTGGCGTGAGACTCATCGCGCCAAGCTGTATGAGAATGGGATGGAGCTACCGTCGCGCCCGAACTGATTCAGACGGGCAGCGGTAAGCGCTTCTGATTCGATGCGTCCCTCACACTCCGCTCTGGACGCTTCTCGACGCGAAGAAGAATTCGAAAAGGAGAGAGTACTTCATGAGATCTTACTCTCGTGCTATGGGTTGGGCGACCTTGATCGCGGTGTCGTTTGCTGCGCTTGCGCCAGCTCAGGACACGGTGTCTGTTCAGACAGGCAAGGTCAAAGGCGTAGCGGCCGATGGGTTAATTGCCTTTAAGGGCATCCCGTATGCGGCTCCGCCGGTTGGCGACCTGCGCTGGCGTCCTCCACAACCCGCTGCAAGCTGGATAGGCGTGCGGTCCGCAGCAGAGTTTTCCCACGACTGCATGCAA
Source organism: Bryobacteraceae bacterium (assembly GCA_049802535.1). Classification (GTDB taxonomy): domain Bacteria; phylum Acidobacteriota; class Terriglobia; order Bryobacterales; family Bryobacteraceae; genus Bog-105. The sequence goes on from JBARMQ010000294.1 coordinate 692, forward strand.
CTGCCATTTCCGAGCGACGCGGCGCCGCTAGGCACGCCGCCGGCCGAGGACTGCCTGTATCTCAACGTGTGGGTTCCCGCGCCGCGCGTTTCTAAATCGATGCCAGTCATGGTTTGGATCTACGGCGGCGGCTTTGTGAACGGCGGGAGTTCGCCGGCTGTCTATGATGGCTCGCAATTCGCACGCGATGGAATCGTTCTGGTCAGCTTCAACTACCGGCTGGGCCGCTTCGGCTTCTTCGCTCACCCCGCTCTTACCAAAGAGAGCCCTGACGGCCTTCTCGGCAATTACGCTTACATGGATCAAATCGCCGCGCTGCGGTGGGTGCAACGCAACATTACGGCCTTTGGCGGCGACCCCAAGGATGTAACGGTTTTTGGCGAATCGGCCGGAGGCGCGTCGGTGAACTTTCTGCTCACTTCACCGTTGGGCAAAGGACTGTTTCAGAAAGCTATCATCGAATCAGGCGGGGGCCGGAAGGGATTTTCCGGAGGCTCGCCCCATCTGCTTGAGGCCGCCAACGGCCACCCCTCTGGCGAGGAGACCGGCTTGGCCTTCGCCCGATCCAAGGGCATTACCGGCGAAGGCGCTGAGGCTCTCAAACAGCTGCGTGCCTTGCCCCCCAACGCGATTGTCGATGGCCTGAACTTGGCCACCATGGGGAACGCCGCGAATACCTTCTCCGGACCCATGATCGATGGCAAGATCATGGTTGGAGAGAACTCCGAGATCTACGACGCCGGAAAGGAGCAGCGCGCGCCTACCATCGTCGGCGCCAACAGCGCGGAGTTTGGCGGCATGCCGGGAAACACATCAACCGATCCATTCAAGCAGTTCGGCGAAAAGGCCGATCTGGCGCGCGCAGCGTACAATCCTAACCACACAGCCAACCTGGGTGCGGTGGCCGGCGCAATCGCGGCCGATCGCATGATGGTGGAACCGGCTCGATTTGTCGCGAGATCCTTGAGCAGAATCGGCGTACCCGCCTTCGAATACCGCTTTTCGTACGTCGCGACTTCTATGCGTAAAGAGTGGAGCGCCGGAGCCACGCACGCCTCTGAAATCCCCTATGTCTTCGACACCGTCAAGGCGCGTTATGGCGCGGCGCTGACGCCCGAGGATGAAAAGGCGGCGCAGGACATGCATGCGTACTGGGTGCAATTTGGCAAGAGCGGAAAGCCCACTCCGCCGGGCCTTCCGGCTTGGCCGCGGTATTCATCTCGTACAGATATGCTGATGGACTTTACCGCGGAAGGTCCGCATCCAGAGGCAGATCCACGCAAGGCGCGGCTGGATGTAGTGGCGCCTTAAAACGCCAAGGGAACGGCTACGTGCCATCACACACGAGCCGCCCGGTTTCACTCTTTGCTTTTTTGGAAAGCGCCAACGGGTTTGCGAACACGCGTTGGCGCTTCCTTGGTTTTAGGCCTTTAGAAGGTCTTTGACATAAGCAGGCTTTAAGGGGAGGCGGCGGGCGATCTTGCCGGTTGCGTCGAAGAAGGCGGCCGCGATGGCCGGGGCGGCTAAAGCGTTGGCGGCTTCGGAACCCTGGCTATAAGAGCCGACTTCAGGGTGATGGTGGAGGACTACCTTGATCTCGGGGAGTTCGGCCATGGTGGCGATCGGGTAGCTCAGCCAATCGGACGAAGTGATCGTGGAGTCATTGAAGCGGAGTTCTTCGTGGAGCGTCATGCTGATGCCCATCACGGTTCCCCCTTCGACTTGACGTTTCAACTGCAGTGGGTTGATGACGATGCCGGGATCGACCACCATCGTGACCTTATCCACCTTGATGACTCCCGTATTCGTATTGACAGTGACTTGCGCTACGCACGTCCAGTAGGCGCCCCCGCGCATCATCAGCGATACGCCCTGTCCTTGTCTTGTGGCGCCGCTTCCCTTTGCGAATCCTGACCGAGTCTGCCAACCGGAGCTTTCGCGCGCGGATTCGAGAACGGCGATGGCGCGTTTTTCCGTAGCGTTATCGATGCGAAATTGTAGCGGGTCAGCACCGGCGAGATAGGCAGCCTCGGTGATTGCTAGTTCGCGCGGAAAATTCTGTTGATATTGGACTGGCGTGCGGAGGCTGTGATCGCGCAGGCCAACGTTGATTGGTGAAGATGCCTGGCCAATTTGTGGACCGCCATGAGCGCGTTCCAGAACGGCAGGAGTGGCGCCGTAGAGCCACGGGTCACTCGGTTGATTTCCCATGCCAAAGAGCGAGCCCTTCTCGTTAGGCGCGGCCATGGTGGGCAGGCCCGCGAGGATAGCGCCGACGGGTCGATCGTCTTGCATGGCGGGCATGTAGTGATCGATCTGATAGCCAGTTAGTTTGCCGTCAGGGCCGACCGCGAGTTCCACTTCGGAAAATGCGCAGGAGGATTGAGTGGACCACTGGAGGTCGTCGTTGCGCATCCATTGAACGCGGACTGGCTTGCCCACCGCTTGGGACAGAATCACTGCTTCGTCTTCTGCGCCAGCGTTGCCGCCATTCGAGCGGCCATAGTGACCGGCGCCGGCATACGTGTGCACGGTGACCTTATCGGGCGAGACGCCGAGCATCAGCGCAATTTCAGTGCGGAGCGCTTGTGCGTTTTGCGTGTGCGCGTGAACGTGGACGCTGCCATCCGCGCGGACATCGCCGACGGCCATGGTTGGTCCGATCGGCGCATGCTTAAGATAGGCGCGCTCGTAAGTGGCTTTCAGTTTCTTGGGAGAACTGGCGAAAGCGGCAGCAACGTCCCCCTTCGACTCTCTGCTCGTAGCAGCGGGTACGGATTTCCAATCGGCATCTTGTTTGAGGAACTCGAATAGGCGAGCATCGGTGGGAAGTCCTCGCCAATCGGACCACTTTGTATCAGAAGCGACTTGCTGCGAGGCTTTGATCGCTTCCCATTCGGTGGGGGCGACGACACCGACGAGATTGCCTTTCACAACAAGCTGCGCGTTCGGAAACCGCGACTTGTCGAGAGCGCCAGCGGAAACAAGCTTCGAGCCGAGCGATTTGGGATGGATAACCCGGCCGTGAAGCATGCCGGGAACACGGACATCGGTGACCCAAGTTTCTTTGGCCGAGACCTTTGAAACGACTGCAGAGTTGGGGAAGGACTTGCCTACGACGCTGTATTGACTGACGGGTTTGAGCGGGGGATTGCCGGCTACCATGAGCCCGAACATGCTATGGATATCGCCTTGCACGGGAATCGTGAGATTGAGGTGCTGGCCTTTGACGAGGTCACCATACGAGATGGATTTGCCGCCGCCGGAAACGATGCCGGCCTTGACGGACAGTTGATCCTTCGGCACGTTGAGTTGCTTGGAGGCGACATCTAGAAGGGCCTGATAGACGTAGGCGCCGGCCTTGCGGACGTTGGGCATTCCGTGACTGAGGAGGTCGAAGGTGCCACCGCCGTCCGGTGTGCGATCGGTGTCGCCGGAGATCACCGTGGTGATGGCTTCGAACGGGACGTAGAGTTCATCCGCCACGATTTGGCGGTAGGCCGTAAAGACAGTGCTTTGGCCGAAGTCGGATTTACCGGTGCGGATGAGGATGGTGTTGTCGGCGTGAATTTCTATGAACGAATCGGAGGGCAACTTGCTGGTGGGAATGCCGCGCATGCCGGGCGCTCCCTCTTGCGCGCTGCTGGAGCGCACTAGGGCAAAGCTAGCCAGAAGCGCGCCACCCGCGGCAACGAATCCGCGACGGGACAACGAGGCGCCGAAGACGTCCACTTTCTGGTCTTGTGTCTCTTGGGCCAGGGTCTTGAGAGTGCCCGTCATATGTTGCTCCTTGCCATAATGCCGGCGGCGCGTTGAACGGATTCAATAATGGCGGTGTAAGTGCCACAGCGGCAGAGATGTGGCGAAGGGCCCGATTTAGTAAAGGCTTCTTTGATTTGCTCGATCGTCGGAGTCGGATTGCTTTCGAGTAATTCTGTGGCCTTGATCATCATGCCGTTCTGGCAAAAGCCGCACTGCGGGGTCTGTTCGTCGATCCAGGCCTCCTGGACCGGGTGAAGACCACGAGCAGCTTCGGGCCCACTTAGCTTCTTTTGCTTGGCCCAACGAGCGGCCAGCCCTTCCAGAGTAGTTACCTCTTTACCTACAGCCGCCGACAACGGCGTGATGCAGGAGCGAACTTCTTTACCGTTCAGTAACACTGAGCACGATCCGCACTGCGCAAGACCGCAACCAAACTGGGGGCCAGTCAGTTCGAGGTCATTGCGCAGAACGTAGAGTAGAGGCGTGTCGGAAGGCGCTTCAATTTCGCGCTTGAGGCCATTCACGAGGACGGTTGGCATGTATGTACTCCTTTCAGAGCGTCACTTAATTGTCGGCCAAAAATGTGCCGTCAGCTATCTCAATACACTAACTTTATGTAACACCATCATCTTATGCCCCGCAGATCGCGTCAATTTTGCTGCAAACTGCGCCAGATGTAGACCGCGGCGTACCAGGACGCCTACTAAGGAACTCGCGCAAGACGGGCACGGGATCAAGCGTCCCCACCCGAAGAACTAGTGTCCTGTCTCAGATAGCTTGGCTAGCTCTGCGAATCGTCCACGCAGCTGTGACTCGTCAACGGTAGTGAGTCCCCAAACAAAGGATTTTCGAAACTGTAATGCGCGACACCGCGTCGGGCCCTTGTGATCCGAAGATCAATTTTCGTTTGCCTCGTAGTGCCCTTGCTTTCGGCGCATGCGCAGCCTCTTTCCGTTGGCCTAATGGGTGGCTCAGGTCTGACGCAGGATTTCCAGAATTACGACCTCCCGCCGTTTGGGGGGTCTTATGGGGTCCTCACGCCGTATACCATCTTAGGATCTTCGACCCCGCAGCGTTGGATCGCCGGTGCGACCTTCGATGTGAGGCTCCCGCTCCATCTTTCGGTCGAGTCGGACTCTTTGTACCATGAGCTTCGGTTCAAACTGGGAATTCAGTACGTTCAAAGTCCGCCCGATTGGCAGACTCAACGACAGCACGTCGTGACCTGGGAGTTTCCTGTCCTGGTGAAGTATCACTTTCAGTTGCCGCTCGTGAAGCCTTTCGTCGATGCGGGTCCGGCGTTTCGAGTCTTGGGTAACTTGAGCCACACGAACCCATCTAATCACGGATTCGCAGCGGGGTTAGGAATCGAGACCCATCTCTGGAAGCTCAGGTTCGCCCCTCAGTTTCGCTACTTGCGCTGGGCGCACGACATAAACGTTCCGATGTTTGGCTTAACCACCGTTACGGATCAAGTGGAATTTCTGACGGCGATCACTTTTCCGTAACCTAACTGTGATCTCGACTTGCGAATTCGACGCTCGGAAAGTAATCCGAGTGGACAACGCAAACCGCCCAGGAGGAACAGTCAGGAAATCTTGGAGTTCCGGGCCACGCTGTTTTTCCGACCTGCCATTACGGAGTCGGTGCCGATGACCCGGTCACCCTTCTTTCGGTTTGCATAATTCTTACCGCCGTAGCCGTTTTGGCTTCTTATGTTCCGGCACGGCGAGCCATGGCGATCGATCCCATGAAAGCGATTCGACACGAATAACCGTGACGCGCTTTGACGGGCCGGCCGCCTATGGGCCTCGCACGGCTATGATAGACGTCGATGGAAAGATCAGCTCCGCTCAGCGAAGTTGCTACGAGTTTCCTAGAGAAAGCAGCCTCGTTCTTTTTGGCGGAAGGATATCGCCTCGGGGCTGATGTTTCACACCTCTTGACAGAAAGACAACAAAAGGTGGCTGATTTCGCCCTGGAGCGGCTTGGCGACATAATCATGGGTTCATTCGGGCTTCGCAGCGGCCCCACCGGCACGAAGAAACTGGTCGCAGAAACGGTGACGCAGGCGTTGGCACCGTTCACAGAGTTTACGGATCTATTGGCTTGGCGACCATCCGAGATCGTCCCGGTTTTCGTTGCGGATGATGTCCTGGCGGATGACCTAACAAATCTGCTGGCCGCCTACTTCAAACTTGCGCAGAATGCCGCAAACGCGATCAGCGAAATCAAGTACGGTGGTTTCGTACGAGTTTTCCCTCTACTTCTTTTCAC
>JBARMQ010000295.1:0-10479 GCA_049802535.1 Bryobacteraceae bacterium
GATTGGAACCTCCTCAATGATCAATCGCGAGCCCTCCAATAACGTTCCCTCACAGGCAAGATCATAGGAGAACATAAGCGCGTCCTTAACAACGCCTGATAGCGGGCCCAGCCTAAGGTGAACGGCACACACGTGACCTCCACCTTGGCGGAATACTTCTTCTTCAGCGCCTTCGATGATGCTTAACGCGATGGAAAGTTCGTGCACGATGCTACATGGTGCTGATACGAATGTAGCGTTTCACATCTGGTATGGCCGATACGATCACGACGACTGCCAAAACCGCGGCTAAGCCGCCCAATATGCTCTTCATGCTCATTGTTGTTCCCGAAGCTCCTTTCCGATTAAAGATTCCACCATTTCCGCCGCCGGCTCAATGGCGCTGCTGACAGGCGGGGTTAAACCCATTCGCCCCTGTTCGCCGCCAAGGTCAGCGGGTTCGCAACCCACCAACAACACGCGTCGCAACTGGCCGCCCATTGCCTTTGCCGCTCGCAACACTTGCACAGGATCCATTGCGTGAGCGTCCACTAAAGTTCCACTGTCGCCTTCATTTTCGTCTAGATCCGGCTCGATGGTATATAAGGTCCCCGGCGCGGCGCCTCGCGAAACTGCATCCACCAGAATCGTTAGATCGGGAGCATCCAGCAAAGCGTAAGTCAAGTCGAGCCCACGTATTCCAAAATCCACCACCCGCACATCATCGGAAGGCGGTCTTCGGGCCAACACCTTCGCGACTTCGCAGCCGAATGCATCATCGCCCTGGAAAATGTTTCCGATGCAGGCGACCAGAATGCTCACACTAATTCCACTTCTTCGACGCCAAAGAAGAAACGGTGTCCAATCTGTTTTGCGGCTCCGAGATCTCGCCCTGGGTCGTCTTCTACCGTCACTGCCAGATGGATATTATCTTCAAAATCGCGCTCCACCGATTCGATGATGGCGATTTTCCCATCTAAGGCGATATCGAAAATGTCCGCTTTCTTTCGGGGATGGAGCCGCACCCTGTCTCCCTCGCGAAAGGCTAATTTGGAAGCATTTCGCAAACTACGAATCGCGCCGTGCATTTTCGCGAACGCTTCACGCGGCAGTGCTTCGGTGCGCTCCAGGATATTTCGAGCCCGGTCGTCCCCTGCCCGCACTTCCATCTTCTCCTCGTCGCTCATGGTCAGAACGCGAAGCGTCAGTATCTCGTCGATTTCCGTGCCATCGAAGAAATCGCCCGCGCTTTCTGGCGCGATCTGCGGATAATCATACAGAATGATGGGCGAAGAAAGCATCAGGCTACGATCACCCTCGCGACCGGCAAGCACAGGCCATGTTCCGGTGTTGCGACAAGCAGCGGCCGCCTTGCGATAGCGTTCAGGAGGATCCATCAGCGAGACGAAACCGCCCTGCTGAACACCGAGGAGGGTGTGGGCCGAAAGCATGGCGCAGTCATTGGCCGCTCCCTCACTCAGATTAAGAATTTTGACAGTGAACCGGAAAGCTCCATCGCCTGCATCATGCGATTCGATCTCGACAATACCGCTGATCGGAGGGAAAGAGAATGGTCGGCGGTCCGGCAAAGAAACAGGCGATAATCCGGAGAATTCGAGGTTCCGCTCAACCTCTCCTTGCAGAAAGCGAATCTTCACATCGATTTTGGTTTGGGAATCCCCTTCCACAAGGCACTCCGTTTGCATCATCGTCGGATCCGCACCACCTGGTGCGCCGATTGTTCCGAAATGCCATCGCTGCTGATTCTTAACGGACGACTTGCGGTACGGATACAGCAAAAATCCTTCGTACATCACCGCATTCGCGATCTTTTCCAGGGGCTCAAAATTCACGAAACGGCCTCCTTTTCAGTCGCCAGCAAGTTTTCGATGGCTTCCTCCCAGGTGACCAGCCCGTGACGCCTCTTGTATTCACCGAGGTGTTCAACCGCGTCTCGGCGAAGCCGGAGCCAGGCGCTATTGGGATAGTAATGGTCCATCATCTCGTGCCAGGCCTTAGCCGGAAGACGGAATCGCGATTCTTTGTCCCAACTGATCTGATCGATCTGCAAAGCGCCCTCGGGCGAGGAATAAAAGATCGTTCCGCTGAACTGAAAGCATAACGGCACGCTTTCATCCCTAACGGCGTAGAAATATTTTGCCGCTCCCACGTTGAAATCGAATGTGCAGGGGACAAGAAGTTGAGTCGAGACGGATCCGGCAAACCCAGGCACCGTCGTTGAAACGTGTGTCCAGAGCAGGGATCGCAAAGTTTGGCTCCATCGTTCCGGCTCGCCGAATAAATCGTGAAGCCCTTCGCGCTGACTGGAGTCGTAGTGCCGCCGCGACGCTTCGATGAGTATTTGCGATCGAAGAGCAATGCTCTGGATGGCCCGTTTAGAATCGGGGTTCTCGACGCGAAGTCCGAACGCGATGGTGGGCGCGGCGGCGAATGGTACCGCCTCAGCGCTCTCGATGCTAAACGTCAAGCCGGGCACAGCGATCCCTTCCGGCGCAGGTCGTCAAAGAATCGAGCGATCTCGCCCCACACAAGCGATCCACCCGATAAACCACGCCAGTGCAACCGGATTAGGCCCACGAGCTTATAGCACTCGTCAATCGGCACTAGAAAATATTCACGCGACGCGCCGACCCGATTCACCAACAATGCTTCGACATCCGGTAGCATGCCCGCCAAGACAGGATTGGCTTGGGAGATTTCCTCAAACGCGCCCAGCCGAAGAAGCGACTCCGTGGCTCCGGCAGGACCAGGATAGAGCGCGACCCACCGCTCTGCCGGTGTGCTGTACGAAAAAAAAGCGAGGGAGATCGGAATCATCAGGTCATCCCATTGCCCATCGGTAATCTGAAAATTTGGAAGAACAACAACGCGGCGCGGGATCTGACGATAGACCCCGGCATAAAGCATCACGCAATCCGGACAGGCGCAGCGAATTCGCCGTGTTGCGGGCTCAAAACTGTGTGCGTGCTCCTCCGCCAGCGCCATCCCGCAAGTATCGCAGCGCTCTTCCGCTTCCCGTGATCGAACAAACTTGCGGAGTGCTGCGATCGGAGCATTCGTCATCACGCGCTCCTAACGACTGCTGCTCCCAGTGACGTTAAGGGGACGAAGCCATGTACGCGGCCGATCTCCTCCACGATGATTTCGGTCGCGTCCGGTACTGCCTCCCGGACGGCGGCTTCGACAGAATCCTTTAAGCCACAGCCCGACCCGGTCAAACGAATGCGTACGCTACCGTCAAACACACCGAGCAATTCAGCGTTGCCATGCATTTTGCCCAAGGCATGCTGAACTCTGGTTTGTATGTCGTCCGGGTGCAACCCATGCAGGACGAGGAGGCCGGCGACAAGATCGTCGCCGGCAAACTGTCGAATGGCGGTCTTGCCGAAATCGCCCGCATCGAAGACGATATCCATCATCCGCTCGAGCCCCGCACCGTGGAGTTCAAGAATCGCCTCCATAAGGGCTTGAGCGATATTGCGGCTTTCCGGGTCCGGAAAACTCTCGAGCTTCCGCACCAGGCTTTCAATGCGCCGGCTGCGCTCTTCGTCGACTTTCGCCATGCTTAGTGCGACTGTACGCCCAACATTGACGAGTGGCGAACATCGATGGTCTTGCCGTTACCCAAGTACATGTGAACGCCGCACGGCAGACACGGATCAAAACTACGAACCGCTCGCATAATATCGATGCCCTTGAAGTTTTCAGGGCCGTTCTCTTCAAAGATTGGCGTGTTCTGCACCGCATCTTCATATGGTCCGGGCGTGCCATAGACATCGCGCGGATTGGCATTCCACGGCGTCGGCGGATACGGATGATAGTTTGCAATTTTGCCGTTGCGAATCACCACGTGATGAGAGAGCACACCGCGTACGGCTTCGTGGAACCCGCAGCCGATCGCCTCATCGGGAACGGTGAAATTCCGGAAGGTCTTGGTGTTGCCCTTATGCAGCTCACTCATTGCCTGTTCGGCGAAATAGAGAGCGGCTGCCGCTGAATACGCTTGGAAGTAAGTGCGTGCCCGATCGCGTTCGATCGCATTGCTCCACTTCGGAATCTTCCACTCGAATTCGACTTCGGGCTTGCCGGCGGTCTTGGGAAGATAGATCTTCACGCTCTTGCCGGTGGCCTTGATATATCCGATGTCGACAATTCCCGCTAGAGCCGTTGCCCAGAATCGTGCAATGGGTCCGCCGCCGGTGTCCAGCGCGAGATGATCGCCGGTCCGCTTGTCATACCAGCGCGGGGACATCACCCACGAATAGTTACCCTTGAAGTCGCGCTTCTGAGGCCGCGGGGTAGTGGTCTGGTTCCAAGGGTGATTCCTGTCGACAGGGTTGCCAAGAGGATCTCGGGTCACAAACATCTCGTCGCTCTCCCAGCTATCGTAGTAGGAGCTTCCGAGCAAAATCCGAATGCCGAGGTTAATGTCAACCAGATTGTTGGTCACCAACTCGCCGTCGACAACGACGCCCGGGGTGACATACATCGCCTTACCCCATTTGTCCATGTGCCGATAGTCGTAATCGCAAACGGCAGGATCTTGGAACGATCCCCAACATCCCAATAGAATGCGGCGCTGCCCTACTTTCTCATAACCCGGCAGCGCTTCATAGAAGAAGTCGAATAGATCGTCATGCAGTGGAACGACCTTCTTCATGAACTCGACGTACTTCATCAGCCGGACCATATAATCCGTGAAGAGTTGCACCGTGGGAACGGTGCCCACCCCGCCGGGATAAAGCGTGGAAGGATGTACGTGGCGGCCTTCCATCAGGCAGAACATCTCGCGAGTCATACGGCTCATCTGGAGAGTTTCCAGGTAAAAGCCACCGGTAAAAGGATTGAGGGCTCGCATGATGTCCGCTATGGTCTTGTAGCCATGCGCATCAGCGTGCGGGGAAGCGGTTGTCTCAGCCTTCGCTAAAACGCCCGGGTTCGTCTCGCGAACCATCTGCTCGCAGAAATCCACCCCAACCAGGTTGTCCTGGTAGAGGTTGTGATCGAACATGTATTCGGCGGCCTCACCTAAATTGGTGATCCACTCGCCCATTGCTGGAGGGCGCACGCCAAATGCCATGTTCTGTGCATAGCAGGCGCAGGTGGCGTGATTATCGCCGCAAATCCCACAAATACGGCTCGTAATGAAATGCGCATCCCGAGGGTCCTTGCCCTTCATAAAGATGCTGTAACCTCTGAAGATCGATGAAGTGCTATGACACTCCGCAACCTCACGATTTTCGAAATCGATCTTCGTATAAATCCCCAGGCTACCGACGATCCTTGTGATCGGATCCCAGTTCATTTCCACCAAGCGTCTCTGTGATCTTTCTTGAGAGACTGCGGGGTCTGTAATTGTTGCCATTGAATCCTCTCTGGAAGACGTCTTTTAATTCGCCTCTAAACTAAAACGCCAGTGGTCTATAGCCGGTCGTAAGTCGAGGGCCCGTGTGCCGCCATTTCGGTTCTTTGTTGACCGTTGAATTAGTGATACTTCGCAGTGACCTAATTGCAGCTCCGTAGACACCGATGGCGGCAGCCGAAAGTCTTGCTCCCGGCGGCTCATCCATAAACGGCATGAACTTGTCCGGGAAGCCAGGCATGGTGCATCCGATACAGATGCCGCCTACGTTGGGACAACCGCCGATCCCGGCCATCCAGCCGCGCTTTGGCACGTTGCAATTTACTACCGGACCCCAGCAACCCACCTTTACCAGGCACTTGGGCGAATTGTAGTCGGTTGCAAAATCGCCCTGCTCGTAGTAGGCAGCCCGGTCGCATCCTTCGTGAACGGTTGCGCCGAATAACCACTTCGGCCGTAATTGATCGTCCAGCGGGATCATAGGCGCGAGCCCCGCCAACTGGTAGAGCAAGTAAAGCAGCGTCTCCATAAAGTTATCCGGCTGGACGGGACAGCCCGGAACATTCACGATGGGCAGACCAGCTTTTGACTTCCAGTTCCACCCCAAGTAATCGGCAAGTCCCATGCAACCCGTTGGATTGCCTTCCATGGCGTGAATGCCGCCGTAGGTCGCGCACGTGCCCGCGCCGATGATCGCCGTCGCCCGAGGCGCTAGCCTGTCGATCCATTCGCACGTCGTGATGGGTTGGCCCGTATCGGGATTGTTACCAAGGGCTGCCCAATAGCCTTCTTTTTTTATCTTCTCGTTTGGAATCGATCCTTCCACCACCAACACGAAAGGCTCCAATTGCCCTTTCCATGCCTGGTACCAGAACTTCATAAAATCGTCGCCAACTTCATAGGCGAGAACTGGATTGTGCAAGTGGACTTTCGGCAGTCCGGGAATCGCACCCAGCAGAACATCTTCTATGCTCGGCTGGGAAGCGGCTGTAATTGAAATTGTGTCGCCGTCACATCCAAGACCCGCTGTAATCCACAGGACGTGGACTTCTTTCACATCGGGTGCTCTTTGGGTGGAACGGCCGTACGGAGTGACATCTGCCGGCATGGGCGTCTATACCTCTCTCCGCTTGCAACTTTATTCCTTCGCAGCACAGGAGTCAATCGGAAAAGTAATCTACTTAGTACGAGTTAGGCAAGAGATAACCGCTGTTAGCAGATGCGCGGCAGTTGCTCTGTGAATGGGAGGTCAAGGATGCGAGTGCCGCCGATTTCTGTCTTAAGCAACACCATTCCGCGATGTTCCCCTACCGCGCGCCCAATGATCCGCGCATCCGCGCCGTGGGACGTTCGGCGCATTGCTGCCAGAATTGCGTCCGAGGATTCGTGCTCAACAAAAGCGACCAATTTCCCCTCATTTGCCACGAATAACGGATCTAATCCGAGCACTTCGCATGCGCCCTTGACGTCCTCTCGGACAAGCAGCGCGGTTGATTCGATTTCAATACCAATGGACGAAGAGGATGCTATTTCGCACAGGGAAGTGGCTAAGCCGCCGCGAGTAGGATCTCGCAGGGCATGTACTTCGCCCGCGCTGAGCATCGCCGCTACCAGCGAATACAACGAAGCGGTATCGGACAAAATGGCGCTTTCAAATTCCAGCCCTTCCCGTACCGACATGACAGCCATTCCATGATCCGCTATCGATCCGCTAATGATCACGTCGTCTCCCGGACGCACTCGGGAAGCTGAGATCGTTACTCCCTCCGGCACAAGTCCCACGCCCGCTGTGGTGATGAACAGTTTGTCGGCGGAGCCTCTATTGACGACCTTGGTATCTCCCGTAACGATTGCTACGCCGGCTTCCCGCGCCGCCCGGGCCATCGAGTCAACAATGCGCGAAAGATCGCCAATATCAAGGCCTTCTTCCATGATGAATGCCGCCGAAAGATACAGCGGGCGAGCGCCGCTCATGGCTAAATCATTGACGGTGCCATTGACTGCCAGCTCGCCGATGTTGCCGCCCGGGAAAAAAAGCGGCGTCACCACGAAGGAGTCAGTCGAAAAGGCCAGCGTGGCAGAGCCAGCATGAAAAACGGCTTGATCGTCAAGCTTCTGAAGATACTCGTTATTAAATGCGGGCAGAAAAAGATCACGCACTAATTGCGCGCTCAATTTGCCGCCGCTGCCGTGTCCCATTACAATGTTTTTCCGCTCCGTAATGGGGAGTGGACACGACAGCACGAAGTCTTTTTCCATCAGCCGGTCTAGCCTTTGGCGGTCAGCGTCTCGATGTCAACAAGATGCCGCCCGTAGTTGTAATAGGCCGCGCATGCACCCTCGGCTGAAACCATGGTCGCCCCCAATGGGTTTTCGGGACTGCATTGCTTTCCAAAAGCCGGGCAGTCCAACGGCTTCTTTAACCCTTTCAAGATTTCGCCGCTCATGCAGATGGCGGGTTCAAGCGCGTGTATGTTCCCCACGTCAAATATCAATTCGGCATTGTAGTCGCGGAATTCCTCCGATAGGCCATAGCCGCTCTGCGGAATGACACCCAATCCTCGCCAGGCGCGATCGCAAACTACGAACACACGTTCGATCATTTTTTGCGCTGCAGGGTTCCCCTCACGCTGCACCGCGCGCGTGTATCCATTCTCCAGTTCCGCGCGGCCGTGCTCCAACTGCCGTACACACATCAGTACGCCCTGCAGGATGTCAATAGGTTCGAATCCGGTGATCACAATCGGCACCTTAAACTGATCGACGATCGGCTCGTACTCGGTCCAACCGGCGATGGCACAGACATGGCCCGGTCCGAGGAACGCCTGAACGCGGTTATTGGGCGATGCCAAAATTCCGATCATCGCGGGCGGAACTAAAACGTGCGAAACCAAGACGGAGAAATTTCGAATTCCTTGCTCCCGCGCTTGCCAAACGGACATTGCGTTGGCCGGCGCGGTCGTTTCAAACCCAATCGCGAAAAAGACCACCTTTTTGGCCGGATTATCGCGCGCTATCTTTAAGCAATCGAGCGGTGAATACACCACTCGTACATTGCCGCCTTCCGACTTGATCTTAAACAAATCGGAGTGAGAGCCCGGAACGCGCAACATGTCGCCGAACGAGCAGAAGATGACATCCGGCCGCCTTGCGATGGCGTGCGCCCGATCGATCATCTCAAGCGATGTAACGCAGACCGGACAGCCGGGGCCGTGAACCAATTCCACCTGTTCCGGCAAGAGGCGATCCAGCCCGTACTTGACAATGGAATGGGTCTGGCCGCCGCAAACCTCCATCAGCACCCATGGCTGCGTTATGGTTCGCTCGATTTCATCCACTATCTTCTGAGCAACTCGTTTATCGCGGTACTCATCCAGGTACTTCATGGACCTTGATCTCCTTCCCCGTCTTGCAACTCGTTTAACTGATCCATCTCCGCAAGGTATTGAAAGGTGCGCGCCGCTTCCTCTTCGTCAACCTTGCTGATCGCAAAACCGACATGCACTAAAACGTAATCACCGATACGTGCATCCGGAACATAAGACAGACACGCTTCACGCACCATGCCGCCAAAGTCCACTTTGGCCATAGGCACGCCCGAATTTTCATGAAGAGCACTGATCTTACCGGGTATTGCCAGGCACATCCAAGCCCCTCCTTTCTGAGTCTAAGAAAGCCGCCCCGATGACAGCTTGACCAAGCGAGAGGCCCCCATCATTGGGTGGTATCTGGGTATGAAGAAATAATTGGAAGCCAGTACGCCGGAGCAATGCGGCAGATTGCGAGAGTAGCGTAAAGTTCTGAAACGCCCCGCCGCTAAGACAGACTTTGTCCACGCCGACCTTCTCTCTAAGCTTCTGACAGACCGCCTCAATGATACCCGCGATGGATTCATGAAAGCAACGCGCAACGATTCGAGCCGGGCGCCCGGCGATTACGTCATAAGCGATTTGCCGCATCATGGGGCGCGTATCAATGGTCCAGGGAAACGTGCTCTCATCCACTTCTATTGCGTATGCCTCGGCAGATTCACCTTCCGCCTCCGTCTCCAATAGCATCGCCGCTTCGCCCTCGTAGCTGCTCTCTTGACAAATCCCGCAAATCGCGGAAACAGCATCAAACAGCCGTCCGCAACTGGATGTCTGGAGCGATGGCCGCGCGATCATTCGTTCCAGGAGCTTCCACGAAGTCGCCGAGGCTTGGCCCCAGCATGGTAAGTCCAATCGCCGGAACTCCGGGCCGAAGGCGTCATACAGATGTGCGGCGGCCATACGCCAGCCTTGGCGGGCGGCGCGATCTCCACCTGGCAGAGCAACATACCGGAAATGAGCGCTGCGCTGGTAGCCGGCGAAATCGCACACCATAAATTCTCCGCCCCAGATTTGGCCATCGCTTCCAAGCCCCGCTCCATCGAACGCGATTCCAATGACCTTTTCATTAAGCCCGTTCTCGGCCATGCAACTAGCGATATGCGCATGATGATGTTGCACGGCGAGCTTAGGCTCGCGACGTGTAAGCGCCCATCGAGTGCTCAGGTAATCGGGATGCAGGTCATGTGCAATCAACTGCGGCTTGGCGCGATAGGTACTTTGTAGATTGCTGAGCGTCTGCTCAAAAAATTGCAGCGTCTCATAATTCTCCAGGTCGCCAATGTGCTGACTCGGAATCGCGTAACGGCCCTTAGTGATGCAGAAGGTGTTCTTTAACTCCGCGCCAGTCGCAAGCACCTCACCGACTTCGCGGCCCAGCCAGATGGCAGTTGGCGCATAACCGCGAGCGCGCCGCAAGACGCGGGGAACACCCTCAAACGCGCGCGTGACCGAATCGTCAACGCGCATGAAGATATCCCGGTCATGCATCAAGAGCAGATCGGCAAGCGGCGAAAGCTTATCCATGGCTTCATCGTTGCCGATGACAATGGGTTCCTCACTTATGTTTCCACTGGTCATCACCATGCATGCGACCGATCCTTCGAATAGCAATTGATGCAGCGGAGTATACGGCAGCATGACGCCGATTTGGCGCAGGCCTGGCGCAATCCCGGGGGGAACGGCGGCAACCTCGCGCAGCGGTAGCAGGACGACCGGGGCGGAAGGAGTACCCAGTAGAGTGCGCTC
>JBARMQ010000296.1:0-5845 GCA_049802535.1 Bryobacteraceae bacterium
GGCCTGCAGAGCCACTTCGAACATTTGCCGGGGAATGAGCTTGCGGAGCCGCTCACTCAGGGCCTTGCCTCGTTCATAGGCGAAATCGCGGTGCACGATCATGGAGAGCGCGTCTACCGGCTCTCCCGCGACCAGCACATCCAGCTTGACCATCGGCGAAATGCGGTGTCCGGATAGATGGTAGTCGAGCGAGGCGTATCCGCGTGATGCCGATTTCAGACGATCGTAGAAATCCATAACAATTTCGTTGAGCGGCATCTCATACAGCAGCAAGACGCGGCCGCCACCGATATATTCAAACTTCTTCTGAATGCCGCGCTTTTCTTCGAGCAGCTTCAGGATCTCGCCGATGTATTCCTCGCGCGTAATGACCGTCGCGTCGATGATCGGTTCCTCAATCTGTTGAATCGACGATGGGTCGGGAAACTTCTGTGGGTTCTCGACAGGAACCACCTCACCGCCCGTCGTCGTCACCAGGTAGCGGACGCCCGGAGCAGTGGTGATCAGGTCGATCTGAAATTCACGCTCCAGCCGCTCCTGAACGATTTCCAGATGCAACAGGCCGAGAAATCCGCAGCGGAAGCCGAAGCCCAAGGCCATCGAATTTTCCGGCTCAAAACTAAATGAGCTATCGTTCAACTGCAACTTCTCAAGCGCATCCCGCAGCAGCCCATGTTCATGCGATTCGACTGGATAGAGGCCAGCGAATACCATGGCCTTGATCTCTTGAAAGCCGGGCAGCGGCTCGCTCGCCAGTCGGCCTTCTTCCATGATGGTGTCGCCGACCTTGGCATCGGAGACGGTTTTGATATTGGCGAATAAAAAACCTGCCTCACCCGCGGTTAGCTCATCACACGGAATCGGTTTAGGCGATTGGAAGCCAACACCTTCGACCTCGTGGGTTGTGCCGTTCGAGAAAAGACGAATCTTCTGTCCTTTCCGCAACGTGCCATCGACGATGCGGGTCAAGATAATGACGCCCCGATAGGGATCGAACCAGGAGTCGAAAATCAACGCGCGCAGCGGTCCGTCGGGATTGCCGCGAGGCGGCGGGACACGGAGAACAACAGCTTCCAACGTTTCTTTAATTCCAACGCCGTTCTTCGCACTTGCCAGCACAGCGTCGCTGGCATCCAGGCCAATTAAATTCTCAATTTGTTCGCGAATTCTCTCCGGCTCGGCCGAGGGGAGATCAATCTTGTTAATTACGGGAATAATCTCGAGGTCGTGACTCAGAGCGAGATAGGTATTTGCAAGCGTTTGCGCTTCCACGCCCTGCGACGCATCGACGACCAGAAGCGCGCCCTCGCACGCCTGGAGGCTGCGCGAGACTTCATAGGTGAAGTCCACGTGACCCGGCGTATCGATCAGGTTCAGTTCATAGGTATTGCCGTCGTCGGCCTTGTAATTGAGGCGAACCGCGTGCGCCTTGATGGTGATGCCGCGTTCGCGCTCCAGATCCATGGAGTCCAACACCTGCTCCATCATTTCGCGTTGCGACAGCGCGCCGGTGTATTCAAGCAGCCGATCTGCCAGTGTCGACTTGCCATGATCGATGTGCGCAATGATTGAAAAATTGCGGATAAAGCGAGAATCCATGCGGTAAACTGAGGTTAAACGAATTGTCCTATAGCCATGCTTGCACATTGCTCTCTAAATAGCTGTATTGGCTTTGTGCGGCGCGGTGCGCCAAATGCCCCATCAGACTTTCCAGGGAACTCTCGACGCTACCGGCCTGCGCATCGGCGTTGTCGTCAGTCGTTTTAACGAGTTCATTACGGAAGCGCTGGCCAAAGCCGCGTTGGAGACTTTAGAAAAGCATGGCTGCCGCGCGGAAGATATCTTGCTTGTGAAGGTTCCTGGAGCTTGGGAACTGCCCTTTGCCGCGCAGACGATTGCTCCCCGGTGCGATGCCATTGTCGCGATCGGCGCCGTCGTTCGCGGCGATACTCCTCACTTTGACTATGTCGCAGGCGGAGCCGCGAACGGTCTGACTCAGGTTGGAATTCAAACTCGCGTTCCGATTGCATTCGGCGTGCTGACGACCGACAACATGCAACAGGCCATGGACCGCGCGGGCGGAAAGAGCGGCAACAAAGGTGCGGAAGCGGCAGAGGTTGCGATCGAACTGGCAAATTTGCTTCGGCAGTTAAGGGATCGATCGTAAGCGATGGCAGCTCGCCACCGGTCTCGAAAGCGAGCATTGCAGGTCCTGTTCGAATGGGACATGCGCAAAGATTCGATCGATGGCGCGATTGCGCACTATTACGATTCGCTCTACTCGGAAGAGGGCGAAAACAGGCCCAAGCAGGACAAGTTCATGGAGGAATTGGCGCGCGGCACGGTAGCCAACTCTGCAACCATTGATAAGCAGATTGAAGCAAAATCCGAACATTGGCGGCTGGAACGCATGGCTGTCGTCGATCGCAACATCCTGCGGCTGGCGATTTACGAGTTCTCTCAGCATGGTGTGCCCCCGGCGGTGATCATCGACGAAGCCATTGAGCTGGCCCGGCAGTTCTCAAACGACGAATCCATATCGTTCATCAATGGTGTGCTGGACGCCATTCGCAAGCAATACACCCCCACGCCGGCATGAGGGGGATGGGCAAATCGACAGATGCCGGAATTCTTAGCCTACGGTCCAGGCGAATTCGATTGTGCGCCTGCTAACGCTTGAGCCCGAGACTCTTCGGTGTTGCTGGCGCGAGAAACTAATTTGGCGAAGTTGTGCGTCAAATGGAGGTGACCGGCCGAGTACTGCTTTTAGCACTGACCGCCTGGGGCTTAGCTGTCGCGCAAGACGCCCCACCATCTCAACCGCCTCCGCCTCCGCAACCGGGCCAGGTGGCGAAACCAGGAACCTCGGAGTGGAAGGCTATGACGGTGCAAGAGAAATTGCGCTACGATGGCCGGCATTTAGTGGATCCGGAAAACCTGGTCTTTGCCGGTGTTGGTGCGGCATTCGACCAGTTACGCGATAGGCCGGGAGAATGGGGCCAGGGATGGGGCCCATTTGCGGAGCGCTACGCTTCCCATGTCGGTCAGTATCTGGTTCAGCGCAGCATTATGTTTCCTGTGCAGGCCATCGATCATGAAGATACTCGATATCTGAGGTCGAAGCACACCAGCTATCAGGCGCGCCTCGCCGACGCGTTCCTGCACACCATCTGGCGGCGAGATGACGAAGGCGGCATGATGCCGGCTTATAGCGAATTTCTAGGCGATTATGGCGCTGCGGCCGTCTCGCGCATGTGGTGGCCCAGCAAGTACCACACCGGGTCCGCGATCTTCATTGCAGGCTCCGATACTATTCTGATCGACGGGGCGATCAATGCTTTGCACGAGTTTAGCCCGGAGATCCATCGTTGGTTACACCTTGAACACCATTAGAGTAAGTCTGCCGCGAGTTTTACTTTACGGCTTTACGGGCTCAGGTCCGATCTCAAAGGAGTCGCTCACATACCGGTGGGAGCGATCGCAGGATTGAACGACGAACCGGAATTCGCCTGGTCCGTTGTAATGATTTGAGCGGCAGGAACGGGTGCACTGACCGGAACAGGTATATCCATTCCACGGCACGGGATGGATGTGAGCGCCGGCTGCTAGATGTACACAGTGTGGAGCATCGTTTCCGTCGCAAGCTTCAACGGCTTGAAATACCACTGGCGTCTGAATCCAATGGCCGTCGCGCTTTCGCTCCACTATGAGAGATCCGCGAATTGCCATTTCCGAGTCGCCTTCGTTTGCGATCTCAATCGCGCCAGGCGTCCCCAAGCTTCGAATGACAATCGAAGAGGCGGCGGTCTGCGCTATGGCTCTTGATCCCAGGAAGGCTAGCGTCAATAGCCCGAAGACCGCGGCGCATCGGCCGGCTGGGAACAGGAACCGGGCCCGACCAGACAAGTACGGTTTAGATACGTTTCTTGAGACAGTTTGATGGGGCACAAGAACCTACTTTCCTAGTGTCTGACGTCAACGGCCGTCCAGACGCTGAATTCTCTTCGGGAAGCATTGCCCGGGGTTCGCACCGCGGTTTCAGATATGCCTGCCAGATCTACGCAACTGAATCGCTGCGGTGTCGTGAGAACTCCGCTAAAGCGGCGGTCATTCGGTGCACCGGAGAACGCGTGGCTTACTCCCGAGGCGTTGCCGCCAGTGACCGCATGGGGTGGTGCCCATTGAGCGTCCGTTGGGGTTGGGAAGGCGGTCGGACGAAAACGGAATTGCCAATGAGCGTTCCAGTAGAAATGTGCCTGGTGATGGAAGGCGCCCGTCGGATCCTGAACCGTCAGGATGGTGCAGAAATGAAATTCCAACTGGACTTCCTGGAGGAAATTAGGCTTTCCTGTCTTCTGGTTGCGCTCGATGGTGCGATAGCGCTCCCCGGGAGGGTCGTTCGACTGTACCTTTATCGTTTGCGGAAAAGGGCCGGCCGCGAGGTTCTGGAATTCTCGAGGATCTGTGGGATCCGTAAAAATGGTTCCCACCGCGCCGGATGTATCTCGGCAGCCTTGCACCGTCCGAGCGGGAGCACGTCCACGCTGCAGAAACATACTGCCGTCATTGTTGAACTGTCCCTGATAATTGGCCCAATTGGTCTCGATCCACTCGGCTTGGATCCAGCCTACATGCCATCCCGCGATGGGATCGGTCGGCAGCCCGTGGAATTGGACTTCACCTTCGGTATGCATACTCGGATTCACTTTGAAATTTGCCAGGCCGCCGGAAATAGTCGGAGCGACCGATTTGCCGCCTTGGATCTTTGTGATCTTTCCCGAGCCTGGAACTATAGAAATCGCCATGACTCCGAACCGAAGCAATTTAGAGGCCGCGAATCTTTGGGAGCACATGAAACGCTTTTCTGAGCAAAATCGGAGGTCACAACGCTCCCTTGACACGTGCCAGATATCGGTTTGGTGAATCTCGCGAACAAGTTAGTGTGTCTCCACTGGATGGCCATCGGGAGACTTTTAGCTGTGACCAAAGGCCATTCAGCTGAGCCAAACGCGAGACACTTGTAAACTAGATGGCAGAGCGCCTACTTATGAATGAGCCTATGCGGTCTGGCGCGGTTTTTGTAGTCTTGATTTGCATTGTTGGCGTTGCGAGAGCACAGTTTCACCATTGGATCGAGACACGATATGAGACGATCTGGCGAAAGCGGTATACGAATTGTGACAAGGGATATGCGGTGGATCTCCCTTCCGGGGTCATCGCACACGACTCGCTGCCGCCGAACCCCAATCATGGCTTCCTGATTTCAGCGGCTGCACCGAACACCACTGCCGCCGTTGCATTGGACAGCGCGCGGATCATTGACGTCTTCGATGAATACAACTCGATGGATTTCGCGACGCCTCGCGAATTTCTGAATTCAGAGCTCGCAGAGATTGCGAAAAAGGAGATTTTACATGTCCGGCCGCTTGTCTTTCGCGGCTTACGTGCTATCGAAGGGCACTATCGCACGCTCACAGACAAGCCGTCGGAGGTGGATGAACTCGTCGTTTTTCGACAAGGCATCGTTTATGTCCTGATGCTACGAACAACTCCGCAGAACTATCGAAGCGACTGCGCGCTCTTCGCTCAAATCAAGGCCGGGTTCCGCACGCTGGCTCTACCGATGGGTGCTTGCTCGAATCCGTGAGGCTTGTCACCGGCCGATGCGTAGAGGTTGGACCAGCCACTCAATCTCGAACCGTGGCGACGAGCCCGGACCTAAGGATCTGTCTAGAAATAACATTTCCAAATAAGAATGTTTTAAGACATACTGTGATTAGTGATAGACGCCGCCGCAATCGCCGCACGTTTCAAGGCCTTGGCGCCGGTTTTGGATGAGCGAACG
>JBARMQ010000297.1:0-17253 GCA_049802535.1 Bryobacteraceae bacterium
GGTGATGAATACCCAGCAGGTGACTGACCTGCCAAACATGGGCCGGAACCCATTTTTGCTTTCAAAGCTGGTAAATACTGTTATTCCGGTCGGGAATCCGGCCTATAACCGCATGGAAGATCAATCCGGCTCGTCGCAGATTTCGATCGCCGGCGGCCCGGTTCGCGGGAACAACTATTTATTGGATGGAATTCCGATCACCGACGCTGACAACCGCGCGATCATTATTCCGTCGCTCGAGGTTGTTCAGGAAGTGAACGTTCAAGCCAACACCTATGACGCTGAGATGGCGCGAACGGGTGGCGGCATGTTCAACACCCTGATGAGATCGGGAGCAAACGAATTTCACGGTAGCGCGTACGGTCACATCCGCCGCACCGGAATGGACGCCAACAGCTTCTTCAACAACGCAGCAGGCGTACCGATCAGTCCCGAGCCAAACACCACCTGGGGCGCCGGCTTTGGCGGTCCGATTCGGATCCCCAAACTTTACGATGGCCGGAACAAAACCTTTTTCTATTTAGGCGAAGAGCACTACGACGATACCCAATCAGCTTCCCAACAGTTCAGTCTACCGACAGCAAACCAGCGAGCGGGCAATTTCGCGGGAGATACTGTCAAAGGTGGTGCGCCTCTCATCATCTATGATCCGAATTCGCCGCTGGTGAACGGCTTGCGTCAGCCTTTCGAGGGAAATGTAATACCCACCAGCAGGATCAATCCTGTCGGATTGGCGATTGCAAATTCATTCGAGAATCCGGCATATTCGCCCGCATACTATGGAGCTTCCGATCTGAACGGGTCCGCAACGCTGCCTTGCCGAGCTAATGAGATGACCGGCAAGATCGATGAAAACTTTACCAGTTGGTGGCATGCGAGCTTGAGCTATGCCCGATACTTTTCGCTTGAGCCGGGCAACACCTGGTTTCCAACCGAGTCCTCGCCCGATCAATGGAGACTCCAGCGCCGGGTAGACGCGACCGCGGTTAACAGTCTGTTTACGGTGAATCCGACGACGGTTGTGAGCGTTCGCTACGGGTATAATCGGTTCCCGAATTACAGCTACGACGTGAGCCAGGGATTCGACCTCGCCAGCTTGGGTTTCGCATCGAGCTTCGCAAACTCCTTGCCGCGATCTCTCTCGCAATTTCCATACATCTCCCTCGCCAGCATGTCCTATCTCGGGGTTTCCGACAACAACTCCTATTACGTGCACGCGTCGGATAATTTTTCGACCAACGTCTCGAAGGAGCTCGGAAAACAGAGTCTCAAGTTGGGCTTTGACTATCGGAAGATCAAGGCCGCGGGCAACGACGCCAATACCCCAACGTTCAACTTCTCAGGTGTCTTCACTCAGTCCATTAATACAGCGGCTGGAACGGGCGGCGCGGACATTGCCGATCTGCTGCTCGGTTATCCAAACTCAGGTTCGGCATATACTTCGACCAAGCTGACGGATTTTGTCAACTATTACGGAGTCTATATTCAGGATCAATATCGCCTCACGCCGAAGTTGACCTTGAACTTCGGTCTGCGCTGGGAACACGAGACAGGACTCCAGGAACAGAACAACGGAATTCTGGTCGGAATTAACAACACTCAGACCAATCCGACCGGTACCCCTGGGGTAGTGGAGTTCGCGGGCAACGGCAACTCAATCACCGCTGGTGATCCATATGGCAACAAGTGGGGTCCTCGTTTTGGATTCGCGTATCAGCTTGATAGCAAGACGGTAGTCCGCGGCGGGTATGGGGTTTTCTTCGCACCACAATTCGCCATCGGTTCACCGCTTTCGACGGTCGGCTTCAATGCGACGACCAGTTACATCGCGACCACGAACAACGATCTGACCTCATATGGCACCCTGTCCAACCCTTTTCCGAGCGGTGTTTCACAGCCTGTCGGCAAGTCGCTGGGCGCAGCAACGGGCGTAGGTCAAAGCTTTAACCTGACTGATCCCTCCGCCAGATCGCCGTATGTGGAACAGTATTCACTCGACGTTCAGCGGCAGCTGCCAGGCTCGATCGCACTCGAAGTTGGTTTTGTCGGATCCAAGAGCGCTCACCTGACGCTCGGAACAGCTACAATCAATGCCAACGCATTGAATCCTAGCTATCTTTCGGAAGGGAGCGCGTTGACGCAATCGGTCGCGAATCCGTTCTACGGCAACGGCGGCTCGGGCATTGTGGGAACGCCCAATATTCAAGCGTCTCAGTTGTTGCTGCCGTATCCGGCCTTTGGGACGGTGGGCTACCTTTTCGACGACAACAATAAGGCTAAATACTACTCCTTAATCGTGAAGGCGCAGAAACGATTCACGAATGGCCTCACATTCCTTTCGTCGTTCACATGGTCCCGCAACTGGGATGAAAGCGGCGGCGGAGCGGGCAATACCTTGAACGGTGGGGGCGCCGGACCGCAAGACCCGTACAACATGGCTGCTGAATATGCCTTCTCTAATATTGATTCTCCGCTGCGCTGGACCACCTCGTTCAGCTACGAATTGCCTTTTGGGAAGGGCAAGCACTTCTTGAACAGCAGCAATTTGATCGTCAGCAATGTAATTGGCGGATGGTCTGTCAATGCTGTTTCGACCTTCCAAACCGGCTTCCCGCTTCAAATCACGCAGGCGAAGAACTACAACTCCTCATTCGGGTACGCCAGTCAACGGCCGAACGCCACTGGCGTTTCGCCCGAAACGCCGGGCAGCTTAGAGGCGAACCTATCGGATTACATCAATCCAGCTGCATTCAGCACGGCGGCAGTGGACACGTTCGGCGACATCAGCCGCACGATTCCGATGCGTGGACCGGGCCAGGCGAACTGGGACATGTCGCTATTCAAAGATTTCACGATTAAGGAACGACTGAAGTCTGAATTCCGGTTTGAGGCGATCAACGCTATGAATACGCCGCTGTTTTATGGACCGAATGTGTCCTTCGGCAGCAGCACTTTCGGGGCGATCACATCGCAGGCAAACTTCTCTCGCGAACTCGAACTTGCCCTTCGATTCGCGTTCTAAACAAGACGTTATTGGAGTAGAGATACCTATCTCTACTCCAAATGTACGAGCGAAAGTATTCACTTATAAGACTTTTCTATAAGGAATACGCAGACAGGCGCGTTAAAGAATGATAAACTCGCTGCTAGTTCACGGGAAATGCTGGGTAAGCCGCTCTTATCCCATAATCCGCTCCCCGTTGCAGCGAATCAGCATACCGGGCTGGCACTGCTTAGCGATGACCATCGCAAGACGTGTTTGAGGCCGAGACCCATATATCTCGATTTCTGATGTCATGAGCGGAAGCGGCGGATGCTTCCGTTTTGTCCAGGGACTAAATTGCAATTAGGAGACACAATGTCATCGACTCTCAGCACCGCACAGCAGGCTGACGCCTTGAAACGGGGATTTTCTCGCCGTAGCTTCGGCAAGCTGGCATCGGTTCTTTCGGCAGGCGCCGCGCTGCCTTTTTATAACGAGCGGGCTCTTGCCCAACTTTCCATGATTAAGAACATGGACCCGAACGCGGTGAAGATCAACGCGAACGAGAATCCCATGGGACCGTGTCCGGAGGCCGCCGAAGTGATGTATAGCGCGGTGAAGCGCGGCGGCCGGTACGAATATGAAGACACTTACGAATTGGCCGACACCCTCGGCGCACAAGAAGGACTGAAGACGGAGACTGGGCGTCGCAATAATGGCAGCTATGTGACCATTTATGCCGGCTCAAGCGCTCCCCTGCATCAATCCGTTCTGGCGTTTTGCTCGAAGGAAAGGCCGTTTGTAGCAGCGGATCCCGGATACGAAGCGGGTGGCCGCGCGGCGAAGTTCATCGGCGCACAGATCATCAGCGTGCCTCTGCGGAAGGGCACGTGGGATCACGATGTGAAGGCGATGTTGGAAAAGGGTGGCCCGAATGCAGGTCTTTTCTACATCTGCAATCCGAACAATCCGACCGGAACATTGACCAAAAAAGAAGACATCGCTTGGTTGGTGGCAAACAAGCCCGCCGGGTCTGTCGTGATGGTCGATGAAGCCTACATCCACATCTCGCCCAACGCGGAGAAGTGCTCCGATATGGTTGCGGCCGATAAGGACGTGATCGTTTTGCGCACATTCTCAAAGCTGTACGGCATGGCCGGTCTCCGAGCGGGCGCCATTTTCGCGCGTCCCGACATGCTCGAGAAGGTTGCGGGCTGGAGCGCAGGGATGATGCCGATCACCGCGATGGTGGGCGCGACGGCCAGCTTGAAGAAAGCAAGTTTGGTTCCGGAACGCCGTAAAATTATCGGCGATATCCGCAACGACACGTTTAGCTGGCTGACGGCGCAGAACATTGAGTTCATTCCGTCGGAAAGCAATTGCTTCATGATGAACGTGAAGCGTCCTGGCAGCGAATTCTTCAAGGCCATGGCGAAGGAAAACGTATATATCGGCCGCGTCTGGCCGGTATGGCCGGAATGGGTCCGCGTTACCGTCGGCAGCAAGGACGACATGGCGAAGTTCAAGGTCGCCTGCAAGAAGGTCTATAACGCTTAATCGCGGGTGACTTTCCGTTCGGTTGTTTGAGGGAGGGGTGGAGCGCCCGCAATTGCACTCCACCCCTCCTCTGCGTTTACTCTCCGGCTGCCGGATCCACGTTGTTCTCGCAGTCGGGCTGTGGCCACGTCGCTCTGAAATCCGTGTTCAGAGGTTGCCTTCTTGAGATTATTGCGTTTTCGATATAGCTGGCGATTACTCTCCGGCGATGTTATGGGCGGCGCCATCGCCGCGTTGATTGCCCTTCCTTACGGGCTAGCGCTCGCGAGCATGATGGGCCTGCCACCAGTTTTGGGGCTGGTGACGTCAATCGCGACCGCGCCGATCACCGCGCTATTGGGCCGTAATCCAGTGTTGATCGGTGGCACAGCCAGCGCCACGGTGCCTTTTATCGCGCAAGCGGTCCACGCACAAGGCATTGGCGGAGCGGCTAAGGTGTGCATGGCGGCATCGGTCTTCATGATGGTCTTCTCCCTGCTGCGGCTCGGACGATACATTCAGACCATTCCCCAACCGGTTGTGACGGGGTTTTCCTGCGGCATCGGCGCGATGATGGTCCTCTCGCAACTCGGGGTGATGTTGGGAGTAAAGGCCGTGGTTGACCGCACTTCGAACAACATGCTGTATCAGAGCTGGCAGGTTCTGTCGCACGCTATGGAAACACAGTGGAGCGCGGTGATTATTAGCGGAGTTGTGATCATTGGCGCTTTCGCAGCTCAACGCTTTATTCCACGGGCGCCGGCTCCGCTGTTGGGGATCATTGCCTCGGTCACGGTAGTCGCCATCTTTCGCCTGCACCAGAAGGAAGTGGGACAATTACCGCTCCAAATACCGCCGTTTGCGGGCTTTTCGTGGACGCCCGAGGATGTGTTAAACGTGCTTCCTTCCGCATTTGGCCTGGCGTTTGTGTCTTCCGTCAATATCCTAATCACATCGCGCATCGTGGAGCACTTTCGCGGGCGGCACAAACATCTGAAGGCTTCCGACGCGGATGGCGAGTTAGGAGCTTACGGAATCGCGAACATGGTAGCCGGCGTGTTTGCCGCCCCCATGAGCGTTGGCATTCCGGCCCGCAGCCTAGCTAGCGTTCGTTGCGGCGGGACGACCCGTTTGTCGAACATATTGCACGCGGTGTTCATCCTAGGCTTTATCGTTTTGGGTTCGCGGTATATCTCGCACATTCCAATACCGGCACTCGCCGGCGTGACCGCCTACATTGGCATCTGCCTTCTCGAATGGGGAACGTGGCGCCGCCTTCGCAAGATGCGTCCGGTGGACGCGTTGGGATTTCTGACTACAGCCGTGGCGGTGCTGGTGGTGAACGCGATTCTAGCCGTTGCGATCGGTTGTTCATTCTATTTGGCACGATATCTCTACCGGAGAATTCGCAAGCCTGAAGAAGAGCACGTTGAAGAACCAGTGCGCGACATGGCAGTTACAGTAGGTGGCGGGAAGTAGCGGGCTCTTACGACACCCGGTGTGAACGGAACGTCCAGCGCGGCGATTACGTCAGCACGAGCTTCAAAGAAGATTTAGCGTGGGAGCTGGGTAGCAAGCTCGGTCTTTGGCGTAATGTTCACGCAGTAGAGCGGATGCTGAAAATCATGCAGCACATACATCTGTTCGTTCCACGCCGCGGGATGCTGGCGCACGTGGGACAACATGTGGATCGGGCAGACCTTCAGGTGCATGTGCTCGATATTGAACTCACGGATTGCGCATAACTCTCCGATGTATTCGTTGTGGCAGGCGTTCTCGCCGATTATGTCGTCGAAGTAGCAGCGGACACGCGGCAAGCGTGATTCGGGTGCTCCTTCAAAAAGCCGCATGGCATTCTTTGTGGAGCTGTAATAGTCGAGATCGAAAGCGACGAAGCCGATCGGTGGAAGCTGACGATTCTGGAGAAAGGCCGGCACCGTACTGGCGACATCCCCCAAGATCAAGAAGGCCTGCTTGAGAGACCTCTTGAGTCCCTCTTCGTCCATCTTGTAGAACCCCTCTCCCCAAACGTGCGGCACGTCCCGATAATCTAGCGGGGCTGGCATCCCCGCGCCAGTGTCGAAGCCGTAAACAGAAATCTTTACGCCGAGAACGCTACTCACTTCCGTTGCGATGCTCTCCAGAGCTACCAGCCCTCTGCCTCCGGCAACGCCGAATTCGACTACACTGATCGCGGGGATATTGAGTCGCGCTGCGAGCTCTGCGGCGGTATAAACACCATAGGCATAATGTGGCCTGGAAAAGATCCCGTAGCGAACCCGCAAATCAAGCGACCCCACTGGGAAGTGACACCAAAAACTGAGCGCGCCGGGAATCCGAGTGAGACCACGCAACACTCTTTCTGACAACATCTTTGAAGAGCGTAACAGAGGATATGGGACCGTGCGAGAGCAAATGCGAAGCGTTCTGAAAGCCCACTTACCCGGCGAACTACCGGTTTGGAACAGTACTTACCCGGAAAAGGCAGCCTTACAGGCAAACTACTTCTCGTTTGCTTCGTACTCCTATGCGGGAGTGTTCTTTCGATCGGAAAGATATCCATTGCTCCGATCGAGGGGTGGATGCCCTAGCGATTCACCTGAGCGACTAGCGAGCCGAAGGGCGGCAATTGTAGATTCTCCGAATCGAGCGTCTCCGACTTGGGCGAGAAGGACGCCAACAGCGGCTTCAAACGGCTGTTCAACTTCAGGCTGACACTTTGATGTTGAGCCGTGCAGTTGAGCGACACCAAAATTCGCGAATCGTCCGGACCTTTCCGCAAATAGGACAGCACAGATGAATTGTTTTCATCGATCAAGGCGAACGAGCCATTACTAAAGATATGGTCCCGCTTGCGCATGGCAATCAGTTGTTTGTAATAGTTGAGCAGCGAGCCGGAGTTCTTTTCTTCCGCGGAGACATTAATGGTCTTGTAGTCTGAGGCTACACGAAGCCATGTCTTCTGAGAGGTGCTGAAGCCGGCGTCCGTATCAGCATTCCACTGCATCGGAGTGCGCTCGCCGTCACGGCCTTTTTCCTTGGGCCAGCCGATGATGCCGATGGGGTCCTTCACGTCTTCTTTTCGGGCCGGCGTGCTTTCGACCATTCCGAGTTCCTGGCCGTAATAGACCAAAGCCGTGTCGCGAGGCGTCAGCAATAGCGTTGCGAGCAGTTTGGCAATGGCAAGATCGTGAACGCCGTCGCCATAACGATTCCAACTGCGGGGATTGTCATGGTTGTCGAATACCAGCAGGGGCATGTGGCCGCTGATGTCCAGTTCGGCATCGCGTAGTTTCTGGCGGAGATTGGCGGCCGAGAGCTGATTCGAAAATCCAAGCTGAGTATCCATGGGCAGTTGCAACTCATCGTTGTGTTTGCCATACATCGCGTCGAGATCTTTCGCGGTGCGGAGATACGTCTCGCCGATGAGAACGCGCCCGGGATAGGCGTTGATCGTCTCCCGCAATTGCTTGAGCACATCATGGACTTCGGGCAGGTTATTGGTATAAACATCGCTTAGAAGCGGATCGCCGTAGGCATTGATGCCGGGCTTATCCACCGGCTCGTCCCGCAGAGCAAGGTCTTCGAAAAGGCTGGTAATGGCGTCCAGGCGGAAACCCATCACGCCACGATCCATCCAGAACCGCAAAACGTCGTACATAGCCTTTCGAACGCTCGTGTTCCGCCAATTGAGGTCCGGCTGGGCGATGTAGAAGTCGTGGTAGTAAAACTGCTTGCGGGCCGGGTCCCATTGCCACGCTGAGTGACCAAAAATGGATATCCAGTTGTTGGGCGGCTTTCCATTGGGCTTGGCGTTATCCCAGATGTACCAATCTGCCTTCGGGTTGGTGCGTGACGAACTCGATTCGATAAACCAGGGATGCTTGTCAGACGTGTGATTCAGCACCATGTCACAGATGACGCCAATACCGCGCTTCTTGGCCTCGGCAACGAGCCGATCGAAATCGGCCATGGTTCCATATTGCGGATCGATGGCGCGGTAGTCGGAAATGTCGTAGCCGAAGTCGACTTGTGGAGACGGGTAAAAAGGCGTCAGCCAGATGGCATCGATGCCTAAGCTCTTGAGGTAATCGAGGTGTTCGGTGACGCCGTTGAGATCGCCGATGCCGTCACCGTTGGTATCACCGAAACTACGAGGGTAAATCTCGTAAATGACGGCGCCTTTCCACCAGTTGACATCCCCATTGGGGATGGCGCTTGCTCCACTCTGAGCACGGAGGGAGGTGGCCATGAACGCGGCCACCCCAAAACATAAAGTTGCCGGCCAACGATGCTGTCGCACGCTGTAACGCTCCTCTGAGTTGCCGGGTCAAGCGAGTAAAACCCGGAAACTACTAACAGTTTCAGTCCCGTGCCTTCGATCAAGTAACATCAATTGTAACTCGCGGTTACTAGCCCAGCTTCGCCTTAGGCGCGCCGCGCATGCAAGGATCTGATCGAAATGCGGAACAAAGTTCTTTTCATCACCCCTATCGCGATGCTAGCAATCTTGCCGTTTGTGCACGCGGCCGAGGAGTCGACGGTGAATGGACCCGAGTACACTGGTGACGGTCAATTGAAGTTTCCGAAGGGATACCGGCAATGGGTATTTCTCACTTCGGGGCTGGGCATGACGTACGGAGTTCCGTCGGCAGCGGACGATAACCCCAAATTCGATAATGTATTCGTGAACCGCGACTCGTATCAAGCATTTTTAGCGACGGGACATTGGCCTGACAAGACAGAGTTCGTACTGGAGATTCGCTCCTCGCAATCGAAAGGTTCTATCAACAACGGCGGACACTTTCAGAGTGAGATGGTTGCACGCGAAGTACACGTCAGGGATGACCAGCGGTTTCCTGGGAAATGGGCCTTCTTCGGGTATGGAAGCGGAGAGCGACCGGCGAAGCAAATTCCGACGAGTGCATCCTGCTATTCGTGTCACCAGCAGCATGGCGCTGTAGACACAACGTTCGTCCAGTTTTACCCGACGTTGTTGAACGTGGCGAAGGAGAAGGGAACTTATACGGAGCGGTAACGGAACGCCATTGTGCACGGCGCTCCGTCGCCGATGTTTCGAATTAGGCTGTGACGGCGGCTTCCTGCGGAACGCCAGCTTCTTTGCGTTTCTTCAGGAACGTCATCATTGAGCGGAGTTCCGCGCCGACCTTTTCTACCGGTTGATTCTTGGCTTCCTCACGCATCGCCAGGAATTTATGGCGGCCGTCGCGATTTTCCTTAAGCCACGCGCGGGCAAACTCACCGGACTGAATTTCGCTTAGGATTTTTTTCATTTCGGCGCGAGTCTGATCGTTGATGATGCGCGGCCCTCGCGTGTAATCGCCATATTCGGCGGTATCGGAAACGGAATAGCGCATATAGCCCAAACCGCCTTCGTAGATTAAATCGACGATGAGCTTGAGCTCGTGCAGGCACTCGAAATAGGCAATTTCGGGAGCGTAGCCGGCATCGGTCAAGGTCTCGAAACCAGCGCGGATGAGTTCGCTGACGCCACCGCAGAGCACCGCCTGTTCGCCGAACAGATCGCTTTCGGTCTCTTCGCGGAATGTGGTTTCGATGACGCCGGCCTTCAGGCAACCCAGCGCCATGGCATAAGCCAAGGCGTTTTCGAGCGCGTGGCCGGAGGCATCTTGAGCGATGGCCACCAGGGCGGGCACGCCGACGCCTTCGACAAACAGCTCGCGCACCCGATGACCGGGCGCCTTAGGCGCAATCATCCAAACGTCGATATCGGATGAGGGCTTTATCTCGCCGAAATGGATGTTGAATCCATGAGCGAACATCAGGGTTTTACCCTTGGTGAGATGAGGCTCGATGTCTTTGCGATAAATCTCGCCCTGCAGGTGATCGGGGACGAGGATCATGATCACGTCGCCTTGCTTGGAGGCATTCGCGACACTTGCGACGGGTAATCCTGCGGCCTTCGCTTTTGCAATACTCTTGCTGGTCTCAGGCAGTCCGACGACGACATTCAAACCTGAATCGCGCAAATTCAGCGCGTGGGCATGTCCCTGGCTGCCGTAGCCGATGATTGCAATGGTCTTTCCTTGTAGCGGCGCGAGGCTGCCATCCTTTTCATAAAAACGCTTTGGCATATGTCTTTTCCAATCGACGAGGTTAGATAGCCGCTTTCCTCTGTTTCGAGTGCGGCTTCAGTCATGCATTCGCGGTTAGTTGGCTTCTTGAAGGTCAAGGGCCTCTTCGACCGCGGCTCCGCGAGGCACCGGCGGCGATAAACGCAACTTTTTATTGTCCAGCGAGACAGCGACAGCGCCCGACCGAGTGACTTCGCTTTCTCCATAGCTGCGCATCACTTCAACAAATTCGTCGAGCTTCTCGGCTTCGCCGGTCGCTTCGATAACGAAGCCGTCGGTGGTCGAGTCGACAACACGCGCCTGGAAGATCTCAGCTTCTTTGAGGATGGCAGTGCGATTCTGCTGGGTTGAACGAACGCGCAAGAGCACCAATTCGCGATTGACAGCCGGCCCGTCGGTGACGTCGGTCGCCTGAAGAACATTGATGAGCTTGTTCATTTGCTTGATGACCTGAGCGCGCATGTGCGGCTCGGCTTCGACCGCAATGGTCATGCGGGACAGAGTGGGATCGAGCGTGCGGGCGACGGTGAGGCTCTCAATGTTGTAGCCGCGTTGACTCAGGAGGCCGGTGACGCGCATGAGTGCACCGGGCTTATTTTCCATTAGGAGCGAAATGATTTGTTGCATGAGTTAGACGCCCACCGGCTGCGGAGGACGCAGCACCATTTCATTGATCGCGCCCCCGGCAGGAACCATTGGAAACACGTTTTCGAACGAGGAGACTTTGACGTTCAGGAGGAATGGCCCAGGTTCATTGACCGCATCGGCAAGCGCCTGCGGCATTTCTTCGACTCTATCAACCGTGCGGCCCTTGAACCCGTATGCGCCCGCGAGTTTCTCAACGTCGGGGAACGAGGTTAATTCCACCTCGCTTAAGCGGTTGTTGTAGAACAGTTCCTGCCACTGACGGACCATGCCGAGATAGCCGTTGTTCATAACGATGATTTTGATGGGCAGCCAGTGATTGGCTATGGTCGCCAGCTCCGGGATAGACATTTGGAAGCCGCCGTCACCCACGATGGAAAAGACCAACTTGTCCGGCCGTGCAAACTGCGCGCCGATAGCCGCAGGCAGTCCAAAACCCATGGAACCGAGACCGCCGGAGTTGATCCATAAGCGAGGTTCATTGAAGCGGACCAACTGCGCAGTCCACATTTGGTGTTGGCCGACATCGCTGGTGACAATGGCTTGGCCGCCGGAGAGGCGATCGATTTCCGACATCAAGTGCTGAGGTTTGATTTCGGTGTCGGACCGTTCCGCGACCAGCGGGTGTTCCGCCTTCCATTCGCGAATTTGCTTCCACCAAGCTTGGCGTGGACCCGCGTTCTTTGCCTTGGCCGTGGGCGCGAGCGCATTGAGTTCCTCAACCAGGCGCGGCAGCACAAGTTTCACGTCGCCGACGATAGGGAGGTCGGCATGCCGGTTCTTGCTGATCTCCGCGGGGTCGACATCGACGTGAATGACTTTGGCATGCGGGGCAAAGGCCGATAGACGGCCTGTGACACGGTCGTCAAAACGGGTACCTAAGGCGATTAACAAGTCTGCGCCGGACATGCCCATGTTGGCGGCGTAACTGCCATGCATGCCGGGCATGCTGATGAAGTTGGGATGCTGACTGGGCAGGCTGCCGAGACCCATGAGAGTGCATACGGCCGGGACATCCAGCAGCTCCACCAAGGCGCGCAGTTCCGCGCTGGCATTGGCGGCGACAATTCCGCCTCCCGCGTAGACGAACGGCCGCTCGGCTTCCCACATCATCTGAGCGGCTCGGCGAATTTGGCCCCCGTGGCCTTCGCTATATACCTTGTAACCCGGCAGGTGGATCTCGTTGACAGGCTCGTAATGAGCCTGACCTTGGAAGACATCTTTCGTGACGTCGACCAGCACTGGACCGGGCCGTCCGCTGGCCGCAATATAGAAGGCTTCGTGGATGGCCTGCGGCAGGTCGGCGATGTTCTTAACCAGAAAATTGTGCTTCGTGGCGGAGCGAGTAATACCGAATGTGTCGGCCTCCTGGAACGCGTCGGTCCCCATAAGTTTGCTGCTCACCTGTCCGGTGAGAGCGACGATGGGGATCGAATCCATCATCGCGTCCACTAAGCCGGTTACTAGATTCGTTGCTCCTGGACCGGACGTGGCGCAGCAGACGCCGACCTTGCCGGTAGAACGGGCGTAGCCTTGGGCGGCAAACGCGGCGTTCTGTTCATGCCTGACGAGAACGTGCCGGATAGGGTGGTCGTACAACGCGTCGTAGAGCGGGAGCGTGACACCGCCGGGGTAGCCAAAGATGAGGTCGACCTGCTCGCGAACAAGGCACTCCAACAGAATCTTAGACCCGGACAGAAGATTCGACGACATGGTGTTTAGCACTGTCTCCTTGAGATTGATTTCAGAGTCGGCCGGAAATTAAAAAGGCCACCTTGGTGGGTTGGTATCCCGCCTGGTGGCCTCAATTCCGATCACGTGAGCCCCCACTAAGCGGTGTTGGTAACAACGACCGTGGCGAGCGTAACGACTGGGATTAACCGAATCATAATCACGATACGCTTGGTTGGGCATCCCGGTGAGGCTGCAACAACTACCGTATACGACGACTTTAGCCTACAAGGGATTTTTATGCAAGTGAATAAAAATATAAAAAGTGCAAATACTACCGGAGGGTAAGCGGCAGAACGTTCGATGCGCAGGATACGATCATGAGCCGCGCTTTTTCAGTATGGAAGCGGGAAGATCGCCGGCTTTCACCACACGAATGAAGTGATCGGTGAAGTGCAGGGCGGGGTGGAGTTCAACATACGGCATATGGCAGCCAATGCAGTCTCCCGTGCGCCTCTCGTCAGTGTGAAAGGCTTGACTGTCGTGGCACGCATGGCATTTGGCGTTGTAAAATCCAGGATCGTTCCGGCGAGCATCTTCATGCGCGACGTGACACGTTGTGCACGCCAGCTTACCGCCCGCAAAGCAGCGGCTCTTCATTAAACGCAAGGGCTGAAAGCGCAGAGTTTCGAGCGGCGCATCATTCACGGGCGACGTGTTTCGATGGCAATTGCCACAAAACCGAACCTGCTCCGGAGCGGAGAGCTTGCCGGGGTTCAACGGCAGCTTGCCGTTCGCGCGCGCGTGTTCCTCAGCGCCAAGATGACAGCGTCCGCACTGGACGCCCGGCACCACCGGTTGCAGATCGCGAGTGATGGCTGAGGAGTGACAACCGATGCAGCCTTGGAGATCATGGGCGGTCTGCTTCAATCCGAGTGCAGACTCGGCGCTCGCCGAAGCTCCGGCGTCTTGTCCCACGGTAATCCCGTATTGATGCAGTTGCGGGAAATAGCTGACGCGCGATTCGCGCATCGTTCCGTCGAGCGCCTTGACCAGGGGCGTTTGACCCTGAGCGCCCGCGCCGAGTACCCATTCGATCAGTCCAATGGCTTGACTCCCGCCTCGCATGGCCGTCACAGAAACTCCATTCGGCACGGTGCGATAGGTGAATGCGTAACCATCGCCTGATTCGCGCAAAGGCTGGGACGGTAGATTCTGAACGAATGCGCTTGATAGCGCCGGTACCATGGCGTGCGCCATGCGGGTTTTGGCGTGCAGCTTGACTTCCGCCGGGTGACAGGCCGCGCATTCCGGCGTCTGTGCCAAGCCGGGCATCATCATCCAACATAAGAGGAGCAGGGCCGCGAGCGGCCGCATCATTTTCGAGCCTGCAACTGAGCACGTACACGCTCGAGGTTGGCGCGGGCAGCGGACTGGCCGGGATTCAGACGCAGAGCGCTTTCGAAAGCTTCGGCGGCGGCGGGGAGATCGCCGGTGATGGCGAGCAACGTACCGAGGTTGGTTTGAATGTCGGGATCGAGCGGATTGATGCGCGCGGCTTCGCGGAAATGAACCAACGCATCAGCGAAGTCGCGCTGCTTGAACTCGAGAGTTCCAAGGCCTGCGTTGGCATCGGCGTCATTGGGACTGACCTTCAAGAACGCTTCGTACTCGGCGGCGGCTCCCGGGAAATCGCCATTCGCTGCGAGAACCCGGGCAAGATTGTAGTGGGCATTGGCATAAGTGGGGTCTAGGCGGAGCGCCTCGTGTAGTTCTGAGGCGGCATCGGCGAGTTTGTCTTGCGCCATGAACGCCACTGCCAACGCGTTGTGCGCGCCAGCACTGGTGGGATTGGTCTTTAAGGCGTCGCGGTATTCAGTGACGGCGCTGTCGAGCCGGCCACTATAAGCGAGCAGGGCTGCAAGGTTGTAATGCGCCAGAAAGTCGGCCGGATATTTCTCGAGCCGATGGCGCATGGCGGCCTCTTGCAGTAACAGGCGCGGGTCGCCCGAAGTGCCGGTACCCCTCGGCAGCACTTGCAGCCAAACATGGCCCATTTCATCTTGGGCGCGATTACCGGTGAGGACGAGTTTCGGCGGGCGATTGGGGTTGCGGGGGTTGTCAACCGAATTGTCGTAGGTGATGCGCATCGAAACCCGCGTTCCTTTGGGAAGCGGGATGGGTTCTTTATAGTCGTAGGTTGCTTGCCAATTGATGTCCCAGTCCGGGATGCGAATGAGCCAACGGCGGTGACCATCGGGGAGGGTCGCCCAGGCTTCTATGATCTTGCCGAGATAATGAGCGTGCGGATAGATGGCAAGCAAGTCGACGTCCACGGGCAGCGTGAGACTGTCGGTGACGGCAAACGAGCGATCGCCGGGCGGGATGCGAATAGCACCGTCATGCTCCAGTTGCAGGAGCATAGGGAACTTCGTGGGCGCGTGCGCCGAGAAGTAGAGGCCGACTTGGACCTGAACCATCTCCTCTTTGCCGGTGGGCTGCAGATGGAGATTGAGAACGAGATCGGTCGAGGGATCAAGACGCCAACTCATGTCGTCGGGCTCGGGGCGGAGCACCGTCGCGGGCTTCCAAAAAAGGAAATGAGAATCAGGATCGAACGTGTCCGGAGCAGCCTCAGTGATGACATCCATGCCCGGAAAACCGGGCTGGCCGTCTTCGCCATCGCGACGACGGAGCGAACGGGTGCGATCAAGGACGACGTTCGCATGATGCACGACGCGGGGGTTATTCACGCGCAGTTCCAGGGCGCGGACATATCGAACCTGGGTCACGCCACTGGGCAGCACGAAGTTCCGGAAAATGTCAGTTCCCGATGCGGGCATGCGAAACGGGCGATCCATCTTTAGAATGAGATCCGGTTTTCCGAGCTGCCATTCGCTGTTGAACTGGGGAGCTATCGGCAGTTGCGCGGGATCGCCTTGCAGTTTGCCTTGTTCGACCCAGTCGGAGAAGAGTTGAATCTGCGCGTCCGTTAGAGCACGAGCTCCGGCAAAATCGCCATACCCGTGTTCAGGCGGCCAGGGCGGCATATAGCGGCTGCGTGTGACCACGGCGATTTGACTGGCGTGACGCGCAACGTCGGAGTAAGTCAAGAGAGAAAAGGGGCCGAGACCTTGCGGGTGATGGCACGGCGCACAATGCGCGAAAACAACGGGTGCGATGTCGTGGGAAAACGTGACCTGCTGGGAGGCTGCGAGGGACGCCGAACAAATGACCAGACACCCCAGTTGGCAAACAAAGTGGACTGCCGTTCGCAAGCCTCATTGTCCGACAGGACGTTTCGAAAGCAGAGGGATGGGCCGGCGTTGCAATGGCAAAGCCGGCTCTGAAGGGTTTAGGATTGCCCGGCAGCAGCGGATGCGGCAGGAATTTTCAAAGTGTCACCAGGGTGGATGATCGAGTTTTGATCTTTTAATTTGCCGGGGTTGGCGGCGATGATGGTTTGAAACAAATTTCCCTTGCCGTAGAAGTGCTGGCTGATCTTCCAAAGCGAATCGCCGGGTTGAACAGTGTAAGTCTGTTCCGCCAGGCCAGCTGAAGGCGCCGGCGCCCCGGAGGCTTGGGCCGGTTGCGGCAGGCTGGTATCGACCTTGATGTCGGCGGTCAGATCTTCGTAGTGCGGATCTGTCGCCTTAATCTGATTCCAAACTTCATCCTTAATGTTCTGCGAAGGTGCCGCGCCCTGCATGAACAATTTGTTGTCCTGCACGTGCAAGTGGGATAAGACCACACCCTTTTGTTTGATCACGTCCAGAACAGACTGGTATTTATTCTTTAATTCTTCTAAGCGATCCATATTTGCCTTTACTTACTAACTTTCGTAAAACCAACCGCGCCCTCTGCAGTGCTAATTAACGCTCGCGCAGCACAGTTACTACGTCATCCACCGAGATGACGCCGATGAGGCGTTTTTCTTCGTCCACCACAGGTAAACTGAGCAGATTGTATTTGTCAAAGATCTCGGCAATGCGGTCCTGCTTCTCATCCGGATAGACGAATAAAAGCGGATCTATCGCCAAATTTTTGAGCGATTCGTCGCCTCTGGCAAAGAAGAGGCGGGCGAGCGGTATGCGAT
This sequence comes from Bryobacteraceae bacterium, assembly GCA_049802535.1. Classification (GTDB taxonomy): domain Bacteria; phylum Acidobacteriota; class Terriglobia; order Bryobacterales; family Bryobacteraceae; genus Bog-105. Next base: position 17,048 of record JBARMQ010000297.1, read on the forward strand.
GGGTCAACCGCTCCTCGTTATCCCACAGATAGAGATCGTGAATTTCTTCAATGTTCTCCTGGGGGCGAAGGGCCTCCATGCCGTCGGCGACGGTAGCGCCTTCGGCAACAGCGACAAAGCGAGTTTCCATAAGGCCGCCGGCCGAGTCGTCTCGGAAATCGAGCAATTCCTCCACTTCTCCCTTCTCTTCGGGCTCCATCTCCTCG
>JBARMQ010000298.1:0-2714 GCA_049802535.1 Bryobacteraceae bacterium
GTATATCCATGTCCACCCGGCGAAGGACGGAAAGGCCGTGCATCGGTCCTGGGTCTTTCGGTTTGTGTCGCCGGCGACCGGCAAGACCCGTGATATGGGACTCGGCTCGGTCGACGATTACAGCCTCGCCGAGGCCCGCGATAAAGCGCTGGAGCTGCGCAAGCGGGTGCGGGAACGGGTCGACCCGATCGGCGAGAAGGAGGCCCAGCGGGCGGCCCGCATCGGTGCGACGATTACCAAGGCGAAAGCCAAGGGACGCACATTCGAGGCGATCGCCGAAGATACCATCGTCGCCATGCGTTCAGGCTGGTCGGCGAACGGCGGCAGCGAGGCGCAGTGGCGCCAGTCGCTTGCCGATTACGCCTTTGCGGTGCTCGGCAAGATGCCGGTCGATACGATCGAAACAGACGATGTGCTGCGCATCCTGCAGCCGATTTGGGAAACCAAGCGCCCGACGGCCGAGCGGATCCGCAACCGGGTCGAGAAGGTGCTCGACCGCGCCGGCGCCATGAAGCTCAGGACCGGCGAGAACCCGGCGCGCTGGAAAGGCCACCTAGAACATCTGCTCGCGCGCGCAGAACCTACACAAGATGAGCATCATAAAGCGCTCCCATGGGCTGAGATGCCGGGTTTTATGGTAAAGCTGCGGGCCGTTGACAGCACCGTCGCACGCGCCTTGGAGTTCTGCATCTTGACCAACGCACGGCCAGGCGAGGTCATCGGCAACAATCACGGCAAGGCGCCGATGCCATGGCCTGAGATCGACCTGGAAGCGCGACTATGGACGGTGCCCGGCGTCGGACCGCGAAAACACAAATCGGGGCATATATGGCGATGCCCGCTCAATGGCCGCGCCGCGGCGATCTTGGCCGCCGGCCGGCCGGCGGATACCGGTGCGGATACACCCGTATTCCCCGGCGTCTCGCTCAAAGCGCCGTTGAAGCTGATGCGCCAGCTCGCCGGCGACTTCGAAGTCACAGTGCACGGTTCGGACCGCAGCACATTCTCCGACTGGGCGGCCGAGGAACATCCGACGATCCCCGAAGAAACGCGCAAGCTGGCGGTCGGACACTGGCTTGGCGACAAGGTCGACCAAGCCTATCGCCGCGGCGACGCCCTCGCCCTCCGCCGGCGGCTGAGCCAGCTATGGGACGATTTCTGCGCTGGCAAGGAACCGGCAAAGGTTGTCGACATGCAGGGTCGCGCCATCGCCGCCGGCGGCGCACCGATTCGCCCGGCTGAGGTCGCGTGACGCCCCCCGCGCTTAGGTTCCTTCCCAAGAAATTCGCCGGCAAGTGCTGTTTGGTCTGTGGATGGAACGCTTGAAGGTATGATCCTTTTCGGCGCGGCTGGGTTTGGCCGCCGATCGCTCGCACCCTGCGCGAGCTGCCGCGCCGCCTTCTTTTTTCCGCAGGGACACGCATCGCAAGGGTGCGCCCGTGCCGACTTTTCTGGAATGGCTGGAACTTTATGGAGGGCCGCCGGCAGCAGCAGCGAAGGGGCCGCCTGGCGCGTATAGGTTCCGCAACAAGCTGACGGCGTGGATAATTGGCGCTGTTGATGGCTCGGCGGTGCGGCGACAATTGGAGATCGCCGCGGAGCTGCGGGATGAGGCGCTAGAATTCGGCGTGCTCGCTGAACACCTGGTGGTCGAATACGGGCGCGCAGCAGATAACCGGCCGGTAGGGCTTGTGCGGGAGACGATAGATCATTGGCAAAAGCTTTGGTTCAGATGGCCGGGGAGCATCAGGATCACGTTTTGGCCTGTTAAAGAGATGATCGAATACCTCGAAAAGGTGCAGCACGTAGAGTTGGATTTGCGCGCTCGGCTTAGTTCGGGCGATCTTGTGATCACTGGCCGCAGCGTAACCGGCGAGCTGGTGACGCGATCAGGTGAGGTCGCTGCGCGGGGCTTTGATTTCGCGCGCGGTAGTGTCGAATTTCTCGACGGCTCCATTTTACAGGATGCCGAAATTTGCGAGGTCGAAAAGGACGCGGTGACCGCGTCGGCGCCACGCGGCGCGGCGGAAGCGGGTGCGCCGGCGTCGGAACCTGATGGAGCGGCAGCGGTGGCTGCTCTGGCGGCTGGCGAAGCGGAAGCGGTGCCGGCGAAATCCAAGGGAGCTGCAGCGCTCGCCGCCGCTGACGCGGCGCCGCCGGCGGTGCCAGAGAGACCGCGCATAGCGCGAACCCATGGGCCGAAGCCCGGCCGCGTAAGGCGCTTCGATGCCGATCGTCGAGCGCTGTTTCCGGAGATAGACCGTATAATGGCAACGGAAAGGTCCTCCCTTTCTGCGGTGTGTTTGCAGCTTGCGCGCGAAGGGAGGGTGCCGGGCACGGGCTCGGCCGAAAGCTGCGCGACAGGGCTGCGGAACCTCTATCAAAAAGAGCGACACACTGGTTAAAATCAATCCTACTCAGTCTTACAAAATCTAACTAATTTCAATGACATAGACACCTTCGCTCGGAGACGCTCGCTCTTGTTCGTTGGGTTCGTTCTCGAACAAGAGGATGCGAGATGTGAGGGTGAGTGTAAGCGATGAGGCTCCCAAGCCTATCTTGGTAACGGTGCCGCAAGCGTGTGCAGCGATCAGCATTGGCCGCACACGGTTTTATGAGCTCGTTTCAGAACGGCGTATTCGGCTGGTTAAGATCGGGGGCCCAGGTTCCCGCGCCGCCCGCGTCCCGTACGAGGATCTTGAAGCGCTTAAAGG
>JBARMQ010000299.1:0-3618 GCA_049802535.1 Bryobacteraceae bacterium
GTAGGAGGCCGCTGACCCACTCGCGCGCGAAGATGCGCATGAGATCGTCCTCGAGCGAAAGGAAGAAGCGCGAGGAGCCGGGGTCGCCCTGGCGTCCGGCGCGCCCACGAAGCTGGTTATCGACGCGGCGTGACTCATGGCGTTCAGTGCCGAGGATGTGGAGGCCTCCGGCGGCGATCACTGCGTCATGCTCAATTTTTGCGGCGGCTTCGTGGGAGGAGACAGCATCATCCCACTGGTCCTGTGTAACTTCAAACTCCTGCGACTGGTAGTAGAAGCGGAGCATGCCAGGGCCGGCGAGGGGAGAGATTGCGCCTTCGGCTGCGGAGACGGCGCGAGCGAGCGAACGCTTGACAAGGTCCTGGCGGGCCATGAAATCGGCGTTACCGCCAAGTAGGATGTCCGTACCGCGACCCGCCATGTTGGTGGCGATCGTGACCATGCCGAGACGGCCGGCTTGGGCGACGATCTCTGCTTCTTTCTCGTGGAACTTGGCGTTGAGCACGACGTGGCGGACGCCCTTGCGCTTGAGGATCTCGGAGAGCAACTCAGATTTTTCGATGCTGGTGGTGCCGACCAGAACCGGCTGCTTTTCAGCATGCAGGCGGGCGATCTCGTCGGCGACGGCGAAATACTTCTCTGTCGCGGCGCGGTAGACGACGTCGGGGTTTTCGATGCGGAGCAGCGGGCGGTTGGTGGGGAGTACGACGACATCGAGCTTATAGATCTTGTCGAACTCGGCGGCCTCGGTTTCAGCAGTGCCCGTCATGCCGGACAGCTTCTTGTACATGCGGAAGTAGTTCGGGAAGGTGATGGTGGCGAGGGTCTGGTCGTCCTTGCGTATCGCTACTCCTTCCTTGGCTTCGACGGCCTGGTGCAGGCCATCGGACCAGCGACGACCGGGCATCAGGCGACCCGTGAAGGTATCGACGATGATGACTTCGCCTTCCTTGACCACGTATTCGACATCGCGCTTGTAAAGCGTGTGTGCCTTGATCGCGACTTCGACGTGATGCTTCATGTCCCAGTTTTCGGGGTCGGCGATGTTGCCGATGCCGAGAAGCTTCTCGATCTTTTCCCAGCCGTCATCGGTGACGGTAATATTGCGGGCTTTTTCGTCGACGACGTAGTCGCCGGTGTAGGTCTTCGTCTCGAGTGTTTCGGTGTACTCGCCGAGCTCAAGCAGGGGGATGATGGCGTGGGCCTTGGCATAGTTGTCGGTGGTCTGATCGGTGGGGCCGGAGATGATGAGTGGGGTGCGGGCTTCGTCGATGAGGATCGAATCGACTTCGTCGACGATGCAGTAGTATTGGCCGCGCTGGACCATCTCAGACAGGTCGAACTTCATGTTGTCGCGCAGATAGTCGAAGCCGAACTCGTTGTTGGTACCGTAAGTAATATCAGAGGCATAGGCCTCGCGGCGCTGCTGATCGTCGAGGTCGTGGACGATGACGCCGACGGTGAGGCCGAGGAAGCCGTAGATCTTTCCCATCCATTCGGCGTCGCGCTTGGCGAGGTAGTCGTTGACGCTGACCACGTGGACGCCGCGGCCTGCGAGCGCGTTGAGATAGCAGGGGAGCGTGGCGACAAGGGTCTTACCTTCACCAGTCTTCATTTCGGAAAGTTTGCCGGAGTGGAGGACCATGCCGCCGATCATCTGGACGTCAAAGTGGCGCATACCGACGGCGCGGCGGCCGGCTTCGCGGACGACGGCGAAGGCCTCCGGAAGGATGGCGTCGAGGGTTTCCTTTTCGGCGTCGTCGCGGGCCTCGTTCGCGTCCTTGTCTTCTGCCTTACCGGCGGCGTCACGGGCGGCGGAGATGCGGGCCTGGAACTCGGTTGTCTTGGCGCGGAGTTCGTCGTCGGAGAGGACCTTGATGGAGTCCTCGAGGGCGTTGATCTGCGCGAGCGTAGGGAGTATGCGCTTGACAGCGCGCTCGTTGGCGGTGCCAAAGACTTTGGCAAAAACTTTATTGAACATGAAGGGTCCTTACTGGCGGATGGCGCCCCGGAAAGCGGGAGAAGGGCGCGGAGAGCCGCAATGTTTTGTACGTGATGGGCAATAGGCAGGAGCCTGACGGCGGGCGCTAGAGGAGCGCAAAAGGAGCGAGGCCGGTGACGGCATGCACAGTCATTGAGTGCGCCGAAGGCGGACGGACGGCCCATATGGTGCGGAGTGAAGCCAGCGGAAGGTTCTGGGCCGTGGCGGCAGTGACACGGGCCGCGTTAAAGCTCTGGGTAACGTGGTTACGGGCCGCACCGCGCTGCTGCAGGAGCAGAGCGATGGTATGGGCACAGCACCTGAGGCTCGGGGCAGCTACCTGCGCCTGTGCGATGCCCAGAGTGGAGATCAGCAGGAGTAAGCAGGCGAAATGGCGTGTGCGAAGAAGCAAATGGCCAGTCTCTGTATTAGTGCGTCTCAAATGGATTAGCTCAGTCTCCGACATGGTGCTACTCGACGAGTCCGTTCAATCTTGCAAAAGGATCATGATGCGGATCACTATTCCACTCGTATTCAGCTCCGTCAGCGACGTCGGCCACTACAGCTTTTCCGTACAAACGTTCGATCAGCGCTAGTGCCATGTCAGTTCCCGCTGAAATGCCCGATGAAGTAAAGTACTTGCCATCCTCCACCCACCGCGCTTGAGAAACCCAGTTCACGCCCGGCCCCTGACTGGTAGCCCACTTGTAGGCGCGTTTATTAGTCGTCGCCTTCTTGCCATCCAGGAGACCAGTTTTTGCCAACACAGCCGCCCCGGTACAGATAGAAGCAACATGCTGAGTCTTGTTCGCCAAATCTTTCAGCGACTTCACAAAGACCGCGTTATTGACCTCTCGTCTTGTGCCACCGCCACCTGGAATCATGACGATGTCTAACTGTGGAACGGTCTCGAAGGTGTGGTCCACAACGACTGATGGTCCAGCGCTGCTTTTTACCGTTCCAGGCTTTTGCGCGACGATGAAAATCTCTACACGGCCATGTAGGTCACCGAACATCTCAAGCGGTCCGAAAGTATCCAACAATTGGAAGCCATCAAAAACGATCATCCCTAGCTTCTTGCGTTCAGATGGAGGAACGGTCGGCATCTTCATTTGCGCCCTGATTTCAGCGCCGACCGAACCAAGAGATATGGCCGCAACGGTCATGCCAGTGCCGTGCAGAAAGCGTCGGCGCGACAACAGCTCAGGGACGTCGGAAGTGACCTGGCTTTGCTCAAGGGAACTTGCTAAATGATTGGGACGTTTCAAGCGTTTACCTCAGTGTTGGGCGTTGACGTTTCCAAGTCTGACGTGTTGCAGCTCGGTGATTCGGATCAAGAGCCTTCGCAAGGATTTTCACTCCACGCTTGATATTGGCAGGACTACAACCCGCGAAACCCAGCATGAGGCCCGGCGGGTGACGATACTCGGAACTGAACAGCGAAATAGGAAAAGTTTCGATTCCTTCTGCCTGCGCCAATTGCGCTGCCCGCTTGTCGGACATACCATTGCACAGCCACGCCACAGCTATCATTCCGGATGCCGGCATTTGGACCTCTACGAGTTCCGAGAGGTGTTTTTCAGCTTCACTGCGTAAGGTTCCGAGTCGTTCCGCATAAGCGACCCGCATCTTCTTGA
>JBARMQ010000300.1:0-8459 GCA_049802535.1 Bryobacteraceae bacterium
CTTCAGCGTGTTTCGGGTCTCAGAATCGAGTTGCACAGGAACAGCTACACGAGCCATGTCTCCAGTGTACGGGAAATTCCTATTAATATAAAGAACTATTTGGACGATGTACTAGGATCGATTCAGCGGGCCGGAAAGGATGATCGAGGTTTGGACACCTGGACCATCACAAACAACTCAGGAAGGAAGTTTGTCGGCGAGGTCGAGTTTCAAGCTGGGATTTAGATGAACGTCGCGATTTGCTCTAAGGATCGCTTGGTCAGCGTAGGTACGGTCGCGTTTTCAGCGGGATGGCCGACAACCAAGATGAGGAAGGGCCGCTCCTGGGCGGGGCGTTTCAGGATCTCGTTTAAGAAGCGCATCGGGCTGGGGGTATGGGTCAGTGACACCAAGCCGGCGTGATGGATAGCGGTAATCAGGATTCCGGTGGCGATGCCGACCGATTCCTGCACATAGTAGTGCTTGACCTTGCTCCCGTCGGGAAGAATGCCGTAGGTTCGGGCGAAGATCACAATTAAGTACGGCGCGGCCTCGAGGAATGGCTTGTGCTCATTCGTGCCGAGGGGGGCCAAGGCGTCAAGCCACTCCTGAGGGCCCTTGCTCCGATAGAACTCTTGCTCTTCCTTTTCTGCGCCGATGCGAATGTCTCGCTTCAGCGCAGGGTCGCTGACGACAACGAAGTGCCAAGGCTGCTGATTTGCGCCGCTGGGGGCAGTACCAGCCGCACGCAGGCAGTTCTCAATGACTTCCCGCGGCACTGCTCGGTCGGCAAACTCCCGCACCGTACGGCGGCGTTGCATATCCGCTTGAAACTCGGCTGCACGCCGCTTCATGTCATCGTGCGAATACTCCCGGTACAGGGGGAGTGGAGTAAACACTGGCTTTACCATCGAATCTCCTGTCAAACTTTAGGATCGCGGAGCTTCCCTCAAAGTTTACGCGTAACTGTACAAGATTGAGCGGCGAATAGAGCTACATTGCGACCCTATAGTCGTCGTTTCGAAACGAGGAATACTCTTTGATCCGTGCACTGATGTGTTTGTCTGTTATCGCCGCTGCGCTGCCCTTGCGCGCGGCTGTTCCTCCCATGATTGGCGAGAAAGCTCCCGACTTCACTCTTTCCACGCCGCAAGGCAAGAAGGTGGAGTTATCGCAAGTGGTGGCGAAAGGTCCGGTTGTGCTGGTCGTACTCCGCGGATATCCCGGCTATCAGTGCCCTTATTGCAATCGCCAAGTGCAGGATTTCATCAAGAACGCGCAAGCCTTTGCCGACGCGGGCACCCAGGTTGTGCTGGTTTATCCCGGGCCTCCTCAAGATCTCGGCGCACGGGCAAATGAATTCCTTGCTGATAAGACGTTGCCCGGCAACTTCGAACTGGTGTTAGACCCCGGCTACGAATTTACAAACCAGTACGGGCTGCGATGGGATGCTGCGCACGAGACAGCTTATCCTTCAACGTTTCTTCTCAATGGTCAAGGCCTCGTCTACTTCATCAAGATTGTGAAAGAGCATGGCGGACGGACGACGGCCGCTGAAATTCTGGATGCCCTGCCGAAACACAAAGCAATGCAGTAAGAGGTACGCGGCAACCCAGCACGCAGAACGAATGTACTAAAGCATTTTACCTTCCGCAGTGTTGATGATGGTGTCCTTCGCCGCACGGCTGAGGAGAATGCGAACATCGCTCGCGTGGCGGAGATCGAAGGCTGCCGGGCCGGTGGGCGCCGTTATGGCGAGGAAGTCGGCGCGGTTCACGTCTTCCAGCACGAAGGAAGGACGGGCATCGTTCGTCATGGAGGCGATCTCGACGTGACTCATCTCGAGATTTCGCACGTGACGCAGAAAGAAACCCTGCGCGGGCATAGGGCCGAACATGCCGGGATCCGGATACTTCGCGATGTCCTCTGGCGGAACGAGCTTGGCCTGCGCCGCATCGATGCCACCTTTGTGCTGCATAAAGAAGTTCGCGACTTTAACGTCTTCGATGGGAAATCCAGGTATGCCGGAGAGTATATTGCCGATGCTTGCGCCGGAATTGTAGGACACAATGTTTGAAACCAGAATGCGGCGCAACGTACCGACTTTGGTGGATTCTTTGGGTCCACGCAGGCGCGCGCCCAAGCGGAAGAACAAAGGACCAAAGGTGAGGTTCCGCATGGTTATATTGGAGATAGTGATGTCTTCGCAGAGTGCACCGTCCTCGCTTTCAAGCGACAGGCTATTGCATCCCTCGAAGATGCAGTTGCTGATGGCAATGTTCTTGAAGCCGCCATTCGACTCGGTGCCGCACTTGATGCGGCCAGTGCGGGGCACGCGCGCGTCTTCGGGAAAGATCTTGTAGGTGCCGTCAAGAACCGTGCCTAACTGGAAATATCCGGTGACCGTGCAGCCGGTGATGGTCACGTTTTCCGTTGCGCGAGCATAACCGAGGGCAAAGCTCGACTTGGGGCAGATGGCATCATCCCAGGGAGAATTGACGGTGCAGTTGGAGACGTGGGCGTTCTTACAGCAGTCGAGGTCCATGCCGTCACGGTCGGTGTCGATCAGCAAGTTGTCGATCGTCAGGTTATCTACGCCGGTGAGGAGCAGGCCGAAGTGGCCGCCCTTTAAAATGCGAAAGTCGCGAAAAACGACGTTGCGGCAGTTTTTGAGTGCGATGGCCTTGTTGCCCGCGCCCGACTGCTCAGCCCGGTATGGCGGATAGCCTCCGCGAGTGTCACTGTCGCGCCAAGAGCCAAAGGACAAACCCTTACCGTAGATCACGCCTGGTCCACTGATGCCGGTATTCTGGATGTTTTCACCCCAGATCAGACTGTTGTGCCAGTGGTTGTGGCCGTAGTCCTGATAGGCGTCATACGCAGTTTTAGGTTCAGCGGCGTCATAGGTGCCGCCGAGTTCTCCGGTGGTTTGGCCGGGTAAGGGAGAGGCCGCCGCAAGGATGGTAGCGCCTTGCGAGAGATACAGGTGAACGTTGCTTTTGAGGTGGATCGAGAAACAGAGATACGTGCCGGCGGGAAAGAAGACGGTACCGCCTCCAGCGGCACTAGCGGCTTCGATGGCGGCGTTCACCCCGGGTGTGTCCAGTTGCTTGCCTGTGCCAGCCGCGCCATAGCTGCGCACATCGAAGAGCATTGGAGACGACGGGCTTTGTGAGGCCGCAGGCTGTGCAGAAACAAGTTCGGAGGCACAAGCGGTGAGAGCTAGCGAGGACAGCTTCAGCAGGTCGCGGCGCTGATTCATATTTGCAGATCAAATCTATCAGAAGTGCCGGGCCAATGCATTTCGCGTGCGCGCAGAACGGTGCTGAATTGATGGAAGTCCGCCGATTACGCGCGGCGAGGCCAGGGTGGAGTGCCTTGGTAGACGCGGACGTAATCGACAAGCATGTCTTGCGGAAAAGCGGTGGAGGAGTTTGGGGAGCCGGCGGGATCGCCGCCAACCGCGACGTTCAAGATGAAGAAGAAGCTGGCGCCGTTAAAGACCCAGTGCGTTCCAGCGGGAATGGAGGCAGGGGTGACGGTTGAATAGAGATTTCCATCGACGGACAATTTGATCGAGTCGGGAGTCCAATCCATTGAGAAGCGATGAAAACTGTCTGAGAACACCTGGCCGTTGGGGAGGTCGTACTGCGCGGTAATGCCCTGGCCTCCCGAATAGCCTGGCCCGTGGACCGTGCCCCGGTTGGTCGATGCGTCGTTCGCCTGGGCGCCGAAATTCTCCATGATGTCTATCTCGCCGCATTGCGGCCAGCCAACTGTATCTATACTTGAGCCGAGCATCCAGAATGCCGGCCAGATGCCTTGGCCATAAGGGATCTTGATGCTCGCTTCGACCCCGCCGTACTCGAATGAATAGAGACCCTGCGACTTAATGCGCGCCGAGGAGTATGTGCCATTGGCTGCGAGGGCTCGGATCACCAGATGACCTTGGCCATCCTGGAAAACGTTGGCGGGTGAATTGGTGTAGTTCTCGAGTTCGTTGTTGCCCCAACCACTGTTGCCCAAGTCGTAGGTCCAGTTGGCGCTGTCGGGTGCCGAGCCAGCAGGGCCGTTGAACTCGTCGCTCCAGCCATGTCCAAAGGGAAAGCGCCGTTGGGCCGCGAGCGGCAGGGCGCACAGCGACTGGAGGAGTGATCTGCGACTGGGCACGTGTAAGTAAGTTATCACGAGCAAGCCTGCCGCCGCTGGGCCGTGATAATCTCGAATTTCAGCGTTAAGGGCGCTGCCAGTTCGCGGGGAAGGGCCGAGCCCACCGAGTCGTCACATCCTTTGAATTTCGATCTTCTTTCCAGCTCGTCGCGCGAACACGGGCAATTGAAAGGAGATCGTCATGTCCGACTTCGTATCACGCCTTCCCGCGCATCCGTCACTGGAACAGCTGCATAAACGAGCGAAGGAACTGCTTCATCAGCTTCGCGCGGGCGACTTAGCTGCGCTCGAGAGGGTACGGCTGGGCAAACCGCGGCTCGCAGGGCCACCCCAAAAGTTCACTCTGTCCGACGCCCAGTTCATCATCGCCCGTGAGTACGGTTTTGAGAGTTGGGCCAAGATGAAGCACTATATCGAGGCCCTGCCGGCGCTTGGCACCGAGCAGTACGAGCAGCTCGCGCGCGACTTGGCCGCAGCGCATGTGAGCGGAGATGCGAACGCCTTGCGCGAAATCAATGCGAACTATGGAACTGCGTTCATTGCGGACTTCCACGACAAAACGACGTTGCAGCAACGCCTGACGACGTGGTTTGCATCTGATTCGCGAACTTCCGGTCTCGCGTTAGCAGATGCAAGACAGATGGTCGCGCACGCTTATGGCGGCGCTTTCCCAGATTCTAGCGAGCCGTTCCATCAAATCGACTGGAATGAAAAGAGACTCACCGCAAACGGACCGCATTCCGAGGCAGGGTGGGAATTGATCCTGGCCGCGATCGATGAGCACCACATCACAAAACTGGCGTCGCCCGGTATAAACGACGCGATGATGAAGCGTCTGGCGCAGCACGGTCAAATTACTCACCTGCGGGTAAGTTCTAAGGCCTTGACGGACGACGGGCTGGGATCCCTGGCGGCCATGCCGCAGCTTCGCGAGTTGGAGATTAGTGGGCCGCAACTGACCGACAAGGGATTCGAAATGCTCCGTCACCTGAGGGAACTGCGCCGGTTCAAATCGTGTTGGACGCAGGGCATCTCAGATATTGGCTTGGCGAATCTAGCTTTCTGCGACTTGCTCGAGAGCGTCGATGTGACGGGCACGGCGGCGAGCGATGGATTGATTCGAGCGATGGCTGGGAAAGCAAAGTTGCGCCGGCTCAAGACAGGGCGAAGCGTCACGGATGCGGGAATCGAACTCCTGCATCAGATTCCCGCCTTCACGGTCTGGCCGAGTGAAGAGATGCGATATGGCCTGATGAGCGCCGAAATGAGACCCAATCATTTGCAGATTGACGGTCCATTCACCGATTCCGGACTAGCGGAGCTTGCAGGACTCGACGGACTCTGCGGGCTTTCCTTTTTCTGGCATAGTCCATCGTTCACCTCGAAAGGCTTGCGATGGTTGAGACAACTTCCGCGACTTAGTTTCTTCGGCTGCCCGGGTATGCAGTGCGATAACGAGGCAATGCGTCAGGTCGCCTCATTCGGCAATTTACGAATGCTGCTGGCGCAAGGAGCCGTAGCCGATGATGCCGGTTGGGAGGCATTGAGCCAGTCGCAGAGCCTGGAGTACATTTGGGGACGCGGGTGCCCTAATTTCACGGGCCGGGGATTGGCCGCGCTGGCGGCTATACCGGCATTGCGCGGGATTGGGATTAGCTGCAAGCACGTGACCGATGATGAGCTCGCTGTGCTGCCCCGTTTCCTCGCCCTGCGCGAAATCATGCCGATGGATGTGCCCGATGCCGGATTCCGTCATGTTGGCCGTTGCCAAAATCTGGAGCGGCTTTGGTGTATGTATTGCCGCGACACTGACGATGATGCCACCAAGTACATTGAGCCGTTGGCGCGCTTGAAGTCGTATTACGCCGGGATGACCCAAATCACCGATCGCAGCCTGCAGATTTTGAGTCAAATGAACTCGTTGGAACGGCTTGAATTCTGGGCATGCCAAGGCATTACGGATGAAGGGGTTTTAGGATTGGCCGCACTACCGAAGCTTCGCGAGATCACTGTTAGCGGCTCGCCTGGTGTGTCGCGGGAGACTTTTAACAAGTTTCCCGTCGGCGTTTCTGTGAAGTACTCAGGGTGAGAGTTTTTGTTTTATACGATTTTCCTCGCTATCAAGATATATCTTATGCTATAACTTTAGACATATCGTAAGGAGTCGATATAGAGATGTTTGAACATATTTTTCGAATGCATGCCGAACGGGCTTGTCAGGGCGAGCACGGTTTTGCGATGCGCGGCGATTTTGGCGGGGAGTTCCCCGGTTGGGGGCGCGGTTTCGGGCGGCACGGTGGCCCAAGAGGAGGTTTCAAGGAGGCGCGAGAACGTTTATTCGACGCCGGTGATATCAAGCTCGTCATCCTGAAATTGCTGTCGGAGGAGCCTAGCTACGGATACCAAATCATCAAGACCATGGAGGATCGGCTCGCGGGCGGATACTCGCCGAGTGCGGGGGTGATTTACCCGACATTGACACTGCTGGAGGAAGAGGGGTTGGCCACTGCTTCTGTCGACAACAACAAGAAGATTTATTCAATAACTGCGGAAGGCCTGGAGTACCTTCGGGTCAACAATCGACGGGTGGAGGAGTTATTCGAACGGCTGGAACAGAGGGGCAGAGGCTTTGAGCGCGGCCGGTCGCCGGAGTTAATGAAGGCGTTTCACAATCTACGCGGCGCGATCAAGGCGCGGCTATCGCGAGACGCGGTTCGACCAGATCAAATTCGCAAAATGGCTGAAGCGATCAATGCAGCGGCCAAAGCGATTGACGAGTTGTGATGCGCGGGCGCAGTGCTATAACGAAACCGGCTTTAGCGGAGCGGCGTGGGTGGAATGAACTTTGATGAGAATGGCCGCGCCGAGTGCAAGGAAGGCGAGCGCGATCCACTGAGTCAAAGAGAACGGTCCGACCAAAGGCTGCTCGTGTTCACGGTAGAACTCGATGATGAAGCGGGCGGTCGAGTAGAGGACAAGATAGAGGCCGATGACATCGCCGCTGCGATGCTGGCGGTTAAACAAGCGGTAGAGGATGGCGAAGATGATTAGATTGGCGGCCGATTCGTACAGTTGAGCCGGATGCAAGGTGACATTCAGCGGGACGGGGGCCGCCGCGTCGCTATGAAAGCGCACACCCCATGGGAGGCTGCATTGCTTGCCCCAACAGCAGCCGGCCGCGAAGCATCCAATGCGCCCGATGGAGTGGCCCAGCGCAATACCGGGCGCAAACGCGTCCATGGTATTCGCAAGCGGGAGTTTCTGACGCCGTATATACAAGGCCGCTACGATAAAGGCAACCAGAAAGCCGCCATGGAACACTCCTGCCGCCTGCAGTGTTTCCATGGTGAAAATTTGTCCCGGATTGTTCCAGTAGTAGCCGAAATCGAAGAGGAACATGAACAGCTTGGCGCCCAGGATGCCGCCCATCGCACAGTAGACGGCTAAGTTCATCACCTTTTCGGAGGGCAAGCCAATGCGCTTGGCGAGCTTGGTTGCAATCCACAGGCCGGCTAAGAAGCCGAGCGCGACTAAGACGCCGTATGTGGGTATCGAAAACGAACCGATGCTAATGAGTTTCGGGTACATGAGGGTGAACGTGCCTGCGCCGGGGCCGCAGCAACTCTATTAACAGGACGATGGAACCGACGGTAATGGCACTGTCCGCGACGTTAAAAGCGGGAAAAGACCACGATCCGCTATAGACCTCCAGAAAATCGGTGACTTGGCCGCGGATGATCCGATCCATGAGATTGCCGATGGCGCCGCCTAATATGAGAGCGAGGCCGACACGAGTCCAAGCGCCGGTAAAGGAGCTGGTGCGGCTCCACAAAGCGGATGCCACAAAGACCATCACCATCGCCGATATTCCAATGAGAACTGCAGTTCGGACCATGGTGTTGGCTTGCGCCAGGATGCCGAAAGCGGCGCCGGGATTTTCTGTGTGAACGATTCGGAAGAGGCCGGGTATGACCGAGATGGAGTTCCAGGAATTTAGCGCGTGTTGGATATAGATTTTGGTCAACCGGTCGAGCACGATGACCGATGCGACAATGACCAGCGGCAGCCAACGATCTTTAAAACCCGGACGATCCACTTAGTTCAGGAACTCCGGGATGACAGACGCGCACGATGCACAAACGGTTGGGAAGTTTGAATCGCTGCCGACGTCGAGTTTGTATTTCCAGCAGCGCTCGCACTTATCGCCACGGGCACGGTCGACCGTTGCGTGAAGTTCGCCGGAGCCAATTTCGGTGAGCGACACCTGCGAGACGATGAACCAATCGGCCAGCTCTGACTGATGCTTCTGC
>JBARMQ010000301.1:0-5396 GCA_049802535.1 Bryobacteraceae bacterium
CCTCTAATACAAAACGCTCCGAAGACAAAGGTCGAGTCTTCGGAGCGTTTTTTATTTAACAAGAGCCGGAACTTCCCCTTAAGGCAAAGTGCGCCGGTTACCGACCAATAGCAACACAATCACGATAACGAGGAGGAGACCCAAGCCGCCGCTAGGATAGTATCCCCAACCCGTGCTATATGGCCAAGTCGGCAACGCGCCCAGAAGCAGCAGAAACAGAAAGATAATCAAGATTATGCGAAGCATATATTCCCCTCTAAATGGAAATTAGACAGCTTGATGGAATTACGAAACGCCCAATTCATCGGGTGATTCGAGAGCCTCATATTCCATTACTACTTGCGAGTTCTGGAGTGCGGCGATAAAGTCTGCGTCGCGCCCCTCTGCCACATCGTACTCCCAGATCTCGGACCCATAGCTGAGGAAGTCATCGTCTTCCTCTATCTCGTCAGATGAGTGAATCGATTCCGGTTCGTTGCGTCCAACGAAGGTTGCATCAACAACGGTACTATCATCCAGTTGGGTATCGAGAACGGCGGCCGGTTGATCGGCCTGTTCGCCCTGGGGCGTGGATCGATCTCGAAAAACAACTTTGTATTTCACCGTCTCTCCGCTGCGTTCAGCCTGAAGCCATTAGCCGAGATTGTGAGATAAAGCGTAGCGAGTCATCTGGGCAGTTGAATGCAGCCCGAGACGCTGCATGATGGCTGCGCGGTGAAATTCCGCCGTGCGAACGGAGATGTTCAGTCTGTTTGCGATGTCTTTGGCGCTACCACCGCGAGCAATCAGCGTGAGAACTTGACATTGACGCGCCGTGAGCGGAGGACCACTCTCGCGGGCTTCAAAGGCTTCATCCGCGCCAGCTGGAAAACTAATAGCTTCCGGTGAGGGGGGAGCGGTAGAGGCGCCGCCGCTTGTATTGAAGAGGGTCTTGCCCTCTAGGACGGAGGTAATCGCCCCGATCAACTCCTGACCGGGAATGCGTTTTGACAGATAGGCTTTAGCGCCTAATTCCGCAGCCCGATTGACATATTCCGCAGACTGATATGTCGACAAAAACATCAAGGAGAGAGACGGTTGCCGTTCGAGCGCCTTTTTAGCAGTTGCAAATCCGTCGCCGTCCGGCATACTGACGTCTAAAATGGCAACGTCGGGGCGGAAAAATTCCACAGCGTTGACGAAGGCTTGGCAGTTATCTACAGCCATTACCTCAAACTGAGGCTTCATCATGACCCGCAGAGCGTCAAGGACCAAATGATGGTCATCGACAACAAGCACTTTCGGATTGGATTGCGGAGCATTCAGAACTGCTACTGGTGTCAAGGTTATCCTCTTCTGTGCGATGTGACGCGTTTTACTGATTGTATTGCACAGGGATTTTACACAGGGACCACGAAATATAACGCAGGTAAAGAAATATTGAACAGTTCTAGAACTTATATTCCGGTGGGGTAATCCCTTTTAGCCGTAGATAGACCTCAACTTGGCCGCGGTGATGCGCCGCGTGAGTGAAGCCGCCCCAGTAAAGCTCAAATGGCGTGGATGTCGAACCATCCTTATGAGTTATCACCTTTTGCAGGGAGGCGTCAGTCTGCTCTTTCAGGTTGTCTATGCAGAAGTCATACGCGGCGGTGAGGTTCTTAATGGCGGCTGCCTTAGTGTCGTCGGTGAGCTTTCCGGAGAAGGGACCTTTAGTACCCGAGGCTGCGGAGCAATAGTACGCATCACCCGACGCGATGTGGTTTATTTGTTGTCCAAAACTCATTTCGGCGCTAGTCGCCTTAAATGTATAATCGCTCTCGGGCATTGCATTGGCGACTGCAAGCGAGAGTTCCTTAGAGGAAGTCCAATGCTTCACGAGTTCGTCGACGACTTTTTTTCCGGAGTCTTCATCCATGACGGAGGATGCGTACGCTCCAACGGAGAGGGCACAGCAAGCAAGAAGTGCACCGATTGCGATCTTTTTCATATAACTTCGAAAGTTCCCGGCTCTATTGTGCCACAGGCATTGGGGATACCGTATGCGAATCGCTACTTCCCCATTTGCTACCGACGGTGACCTAGTTAAAATGTTAACGGCTGATGTCGCGATAGAATGTGAGGATATCCATGCGCGTAGCCATAATTGGAACCGGTTATGTCGGGCTAACGACGGGCGTTTGTCTTGGGTTCGTCGGCCACGAAGTTTGGTGTATCGATTCGGATGCATCGAAAATCGAGGATTTGAAGGCGGGAAAAATCCCGATTTACGAGCCAAATCTGGCCGAACTGATGGAAGAGGCGCAGCCGAATCTACATTTCACAACCAGCTATCAGGAAGGCATACCGGGCGCTGAGGTCGTTTTCATCGCGGTTGGGACTCCACCGACGGCCTCCGGGGCGCCGAATCTGGAGTATCTTTCCCAAGCTGCGCGTTGCATCGCCCAGCACTTAGACCGTGAATTCACCGTTGTGGTTAACAAATCGACGGTACCCATTGGGAGCGGAAATTGGGTGGAATCGCTTCTGCGAGAGGCCTATGACCCGCGCAACGGGAAGGTTCCTCATGAGTTTGCAGTGGCTTCGAATCCCGAATTTCTGCGCGAGGGCTCGGCTCTCCTTGACAGTTTGTATCCCGACCGTATCGTGATCGGCGCGGACGAACCGCGGGCGCTGGAGGTGCTGTACTCGTTGTACCGGCCGATCTTGGACCAAACGTTCAGCCCGCCTGTGAACCTGCCGCGGCCCGATCGCGTGAGTGCCATACCATTGCTGTCGACAGATCTAGCTTCAGCAGAGTTGATCAAATATGCGGCAAACGCGTTTCTAGCGCTAAAGATCAGCTTCATAAACGAAATCGGCAATCTTGCGGAGCGCGTGGGCGCGAACATCAATGAAGTCGCGCGCGGAATAGGATTAGATTCCAGAATTGGGTCGCGATTCCTGAGTGCCGGTTTGGGTTGGGGTGGTTCCTGCTTTGGCAAGGACACGGCGGCGCTGATTGCAACTGCCAGTGAATACGGCTTGCAGATGCCAATCGTCGAGGCCGCGCGGACCGTGAATCGACGGCAGCGCGACCGCATTGTAGAGAAGCTTTTGGGCGAGTTGAAGATTCTGAAAGGACGAACCATCGGATTGTTGGGCTTGGCGTTTAAACCGAACACCGATGATTTGCGCGAGGCGCCGGCCATCGAGATCGCTCAAAATCTAATCGACCGCGGCGTGCGAGTAAAGGCGCATGATCCGATCGCGATGGATCGTTTTCAGCGGGAGCATGGACACATGGGTGTCGTGTTGTGCCGTACTCCGCAAGAAGTGGCTGAGGGTTGCGACGCGC
Organism: Bryobacteraceae bacterium; assembly: GCA_049802535.1. Classification (GTDB taxonomy): domain Bacteria; phylum Acidobacteriota; class Terriglobia; order Bryobacterales; family Bryobacteraceae; genus Bog-105. The sequence goes on from JBARMQ010000301.1 coordinate 3,317, forward strand.
TAGTACTAGTGACGGAGTGGTCGGAGTATCGGGAGTTGGAGTGGGACCGCATTGCTCCGACAATGCGCAAGCCGTTGATGCTGGATGGCCGTAACGTACTGGAAGATGAGAAGCTGGGACGAGCCGGCTTGCACTGCGTCTCGATCAGCTGAACGAGTATGAAGGGAAGCTGCTTCAGCAGCGGTCAAGCTTCTTCTTCTGTTCCGTTATCCGACTCAGTACTCGAGTCGTCGTTATCGCGCAAAGCGTCCTTGAGCCAGCGGGGAGGACGGCCTCGGCGGCGCAGCTTGTTTCCAGCCGAAAGGCGTTCGAGAGCTTGAATTGCTTCATCGAGACGCTGCTTTTCCGCTTGGAGATCATTGATCATTTTCAGCAGGTCCATTGTAGGCCGTAAGACGTTCTTCTTTCACAGGTTACTAGGTTTTGCGCAAGAACCGCAAAGCGTTGAGGTTTTTGAGTCCTATTACTGTAGGGGTTAACTACCAGATGATCGGCGCAATCGAGTATGCTCTATCGGGCTCGCGTTTCGCCATCTCCGCAACGACGATTTTCATTCGCTCACTATCGTTGACAGGCGTCTTCGTGAGCACATGCGCGTCTGGTGACGAAGCCAGGGAAATTCACTTAACTGCCGGTTTCGGTCCACAAGAAATCCATCTCATCGGCGGAGTCTTGGACGTATTGGATTTGAGAAATGCCGGCGCTGTGGCCGCCCTTTACGCTATAGTGCAGCAAAATTGGGCGGGCGCTGCCGCTTTGGGCCTGCATCAACGCGGCCATCTTGCGAGCATTCATGGGATCGACGCGGGTATCGCCGTCGCCGGTGAAAAACATGATGGCAGGATACTTCTTGCCTGGGACGACGTGTTGATAGGGCGAGTATTTATAGATGTACGGGAAGTCAGACGCGTTCTCCGCCGAGCCGTACTCGGTGGTCCAGGTTCGACCGACCAAGAAACGCTGATAGCGCAGCATATCGAGCAGCGGGTAACCGCACAAGATAGCACCAAAGAGGTCGGGCCGTTGGGTCATCGCCGCACCCATCAACAGTCCCCCATTCGAGACGCCGGAAATCGCGAAATGCCCGGGTGAGGTGTAGCCTTCGTGGATGAGGTATTCGGCGGCGGCATACCAGTCATCGAACACGTTCTGCTTTTTCTCAAACATGGCCGCCTTGTGCCAAGTCTCACCGTATTCATTACCGCCGCGCAAGTTTGGCAGGGCAAACCATCCGCCCTTTTCCGTCCACCAGGCACAGCTGGCGTTCCATCGAGGCGTCATACCAACAGCGAACCCGCCATAACCGGTCATCAAGAGGCGTTCGCTGCCGTCGCGCTTCAATCCCCTGCGACCCGCGATAAACATGGGCACTCGCGTGCCATCTTTCGAAGTGTAGAAGACCTGCTTCAACTCGTATGCCTTCGAATCGAAAGGCTCCTTGAGGGAAGCGAAGACTTCAGAGCGACCGGTCGTGGTGTCGTAGTGATAGATGACCCATGGTTGGACAAGGGATTGAAAGCTGTAAAAGCCGCCAGTCATCTCCGGTCGACCGTCCATGGACGAAGCGGTCCCAATCCCTGCATAGGCGATTTTTCCCGTCTCCTTGCCGTCGAGCGTGTAGATGGTGGTTTCGCTCTTAACATCTTTGAGCCGCAGCACGTAGAGCTTTCGATCGACGATGCTGACGTCGTCGATAACGTCTTTGCCTTCCGGCACGATGGTCGCCCACTGGTCCGGCGACTTGCCTAACTCTGCCTTGAGAATGCGATGATTCGGAGCGTGATAGTCCGTCTCGACGTAAAAGGAATCACCGACATCCAGAAAGTTAAACCGGTTGTCGATCCCGTACACCAGAGGCACGATGGGTGAGCGGGGTACGCGAAGATCTTTCAACAGGATGTCCTCCCGCTTGGCAGGGACACCACGACCGATGTCAAAAACGAGGTAGTGTCCGTTCGCTGTCAGATAGAGATCGATGGCATCGATATCGCCCAGCTTTTCGCCTCGATTTTCGTGGCCAAGGATCATTTCATCGCTGGCGACGGCGGACCCAAAGGCACGATAGAAGACGAGCGAGCCT
>JBARMQ010000302.1:0-6757 GCA_049802535.1 Bryobacteraceae bacterium
CCAGATACAGCTCTCGCTGGTGCGATTGGGCGAACGATGACAAGCTGGCTACTCGTCCGGCAAGAAGCCGAGCGCGCGCGTCGCGCGACACGGATGCTAAATCTGCTCCGCGTCCGAGTTGCAACAGGATATAGGCGCGTTCCAGGCGCGTCTTTGCTTCATATTCCGGGCTGTTCAAGCTATCGGATTCGGTCTCGAGTTTGCCTACTGCCGCTAACAGGTCGTCCATGTCTTGCTTGGCCTCGGCGCGTTGGTTGCAAATCTGCCGTATTCCCGCGAGTTCCGAATCAACGGCGCGCATTCGATCAAGCAGTTCGTCGAATTCGCCGTCAGACGAAGTCTCCTCATCACTCACTGCCCCGGGCGGAGGCGGGAAGTACTTTTGAAATTCGTTCTTGATCTCCCTTTCGGCGCTTTTTGCTTCTCGGATCAGGCGCAGGTTGAGCTTTTGAACGGCCACTTGCCGCGATAGCAAACTTTCCGCGGCGGCCGCCTCGGTTCGTACGAGAACTGCAAAGCGAGCGCCTAGTATGCTGTCGTACCAGGTCCCGATCTGACTCAGGCGGCCCAGTAGTGGCGTACCTTTCAACTCCGCCGCGGCTACTTTGATCCACGAGGCGACAGCGCTTTCCGGATCGTCTGTTCCCGGGTCTAGATAGCCTTCGCCCGAAAGCTCTTTTGCAGCCGCCTCCGCGTGTTCTAGCGCTTCGAATGTGTCAGCCGCGCTTCCGGCGATGCCCGAAAGTTCCATCCGCGCCTTCACACGAGCCAACGGGGTTTCAGATCGGGCGCCCTGGCTGAGAACCGTGAGCGGCCGTTCCGCTGCCGCGTCCAAACTGCCCAAGAGATGTTGTTGCAAATTGCTGGCGCGGCTCTGGCAGTCGTCAGCTTGCTGCGGCTCACCGGCCTTTTTAAAGTATTCAGCCGCTACCGCATACGCCTCCATGGCATCGTCGTTGCGTCCCACGATTGCGTAGCAGCCTGCGAGCAGCCGTGCTGCGCTTCCGCTCATGTAAAAGACGAAAGGTAGCGCGGTATTCTCCGGCCCGGCTCCGGCAATCAAAGCATCCGCATCGCGGCGCACGTTTTCCAGCGTCTGGATGGAAAAATCCGTGACGGTACCGGGCGCGGTCTGGTTCGCGACGCCGTTCATGCGATTGAAGATCGCTGTGGCAGCGGATTGTAGTTTGCTTTTCTCGATGTCCTCCTGAGATGGGCCTTGACTCAAGCCCGGATCTTCTTTGAGGAGCATGCCGGCCAATTCCCACACGATCGCCAGCTTCGCCGCCGCGCGCTTCCTCTCGCCGGACGCAGTCCCTTGTTGATACTCCTGCCACAACTTCTGCAATTCCGGCCCCGCATCGGCGCCGCCTGGAATGCCTGCCTGGCGCTGAATGCTGAAATTGAGGGTGATGAGGCTTCGGTACAGGTCGGCCGGAGAGCATGTCTTTTTCTCTTCGATCAATGCGGCCTTCGCGGCGTCAAGGGAGAGTTCCAGCCAGCCTGACACTTTTCTGAGCGTTGCGAGCATGCCAAAATTCGGCGAACCGGCAGCGATGGCGTCGCGAAGTGGTGTCCAATCAAGCATGTCACTGAGCGTTTGCTTCGAGTTCCATCAGCAGCTCGCGTGGCGATTGGATCAGAAAATCAGGTGGGTTGAGTTCAAACGATTCGGGCTGGATGCCCCAACTCACTCCGCAACAGCGGACCCCCGCATTACGGGCCGTTTGCACGTCAACCGCGCTGTCGCCCACCATCAATGTCGCGCCGCTGGGTTCACATGCCTCTTCCATTAGAAGACGAATGCCTTCCGGATCGGGCTTCTTTGCGAACAAGCTGTCGCCGCCATATACACGAAAGAAATATCCGCTAAGGCCGAGTCCTGCAACGATGTCGACGCTGATTTTTGCCGGCTTGTTCGTCAAAATGGCAAGACGATGACCAGCGTCAGCCAATTCCCTCAACAATTCGGGAACGCCATCATAGCAACGGGTGTGCTGCAAGGCATGCGCGCGGTAATACTTGAGAAAATATGCCAACCCGCGATCGGCCATTTCATCCGTCACCCCGGGACCTAGAGATCGCCTCACCAACATAGCCGCGCCATTCCCGACGTACGAATGAATCAGCAGCGGATCAAGGGGCGGCTTGTCGAGGTATTCGCGCGTCGCGTTCACCGAAATCGCAAGATCTCTACTCGAATCGATGAGAGTTCCGTCCAGGTCGAAGATGATGAGCAAGAATTGTTCCCGTTAGGCGATGCTGCTGCCGCTGTTAGCCGGTGGCGTTGGGGGCACGGGCGCCCAGAATTGTTTCAGATCTTCCATCTGCTGGTTGAAGGCGTCCTTCAGTTCGCGTGGCGCTAAGTCGGCCAGCCAGCTTGCGACCTGCTTGGCGCGCGGCGCCACCTGCGAATCGTTCAGGAAAGATGGCGGGGGTTTGGGTGAGAATGCGATGACGACCGCGACTAATGCCGCCGCCATCAACGCGCCGCGCAAGACTCCAACTGCTCCGCCCATCAGGTGATTAAACCAGGAAAGGCCAATCCACGAAAAAAGCTTAGACAATATGGCGGCTATCAACGAGCCCAAAAGCAGCACACCGATGAAGATCAGTAGGAAACTGAGCATGTTTGCGGCGGTCTCAGTTTTCAGATATGGCAACAGTTTGGGCGCCAGCATCCGGTAAAACCAAAATCCGGCGAGCAGGCCGAAAAAGGTCGCGATGAGCCCCACCACCACTCGCGCAAAGCCCGACCGCAATCCCGAAACAAACGACACGAAGATGACCAACATCAAGAATATGTCGAACCAATTAATGTGTATGCTCATAGCGATTGCCCCGTAAGACGAGCATAGGCGTCTAAATACTTTCCAGTGGTCTTTTTGACTACCTCATCCGGCAGTGCGGGCGCCGGCGGCCGCTTGTCCCAAGCCAGGGTCTCCAGAAAATCACGCACGTACTGCTTATCGAAGGATATTTGTGGACCGCCAGGGCGATATGAATCCGCCGGCCAATAGCGCGAAGAATCGGGAGTTAGTACTTCATCAGCCAGGACAAGTTGCTCTCCCACAAACCCAAATTCTAATTTTGTATCGGCGAGGAGAATGCCGCGCTTCGCCGCATAGGTTGCAGCACGTTGATAGATTTCAAGCGTCAAATCCCGCACCCGTGCCGCTAGAGCCGGCCCAATTTGTTGCTCGACGTGTTGAAAGGATACATTCTCATCGTGACCGCTGCTGGATTTCGATGCAGGCGTAAAAATAGGCTCGGGAAGACGGTCGCCCTCTTGCAGACCTGCGGGCAATGGAATGCCGCATACCGAGCTAACCGCCCGGTATTCCTTGGTACCTGAGCCAGCGAGATAGCCGCGCGCCACACATTCCACCGGAATCATCTTCGCCTTTGAAACCAGCATCGATCGGCCTTCTAACAAACCCTCGCTTTCCTGTAATACGCGCGGAAACGCCGCGACGTTCGATTCCAATACGTGCGACGGTATTAAATCCTTCAAAAAATTAAACCAGAATAGGGACATCTGCGTCAGAACGCGCCCTTTGCAAGGAATTCCGCTGGCCAGGACGCAGTCGAAGGCAGAAATCCGGTCCGTCGCAATGAAGAGAAAGCAATCGCCTAAATCGTAAACATCCCGAACCTTTCCCCGCATGTGCAGAGGCAAGGGCGAGAGGTCCGTTTCCAGTATGACCTCATTTTCGCAACGGCCCATATTCACTCTCCTGAGTATGCCAAAGGTCTGTAACGTCCTCACGGCCTGTGAAGACACGGACCGGCAAAAACGCCAGTGGCCCGCGCATAAATTTCCACTAGTTGGGGACAGCGATTATGTAAAATCAGCAGTTTGCGCTTTGGGCCCCCGATTGCCTTCAAATCAGGCAAGGAGAAACGAACTAATGAACTCAGATATTTTCGAAGGGAAGTGGAAGCAGTTCGTGGGAGCCGCTAAGACTCGTTGGGCCAAATTGACCGACGATGATTGGACTTATGTCGCTGGCAAGAAAGACCAATTGATCGGACGAATTCAAGAACGCTACGGGATCACCCGGGAAGAGGCTCAAAAGGAAGCCGATGAGTTCGCGCGCCAAGCGGCCATTGAAACAGACCGCGAGAGAGCCGCGGCTGCCGGTAAGTACTGATTCGAATCCGTTCGCCACCAGTAAACTGGTGACATGGCGTCCACCTTTCGATTCGCCCTTTGCAACGAATTGTTTAAAGGGATTCCCTTCGATGACGCCTGCCGCGAAGTTTCTAAGCTCGGTTACACGGGGTTGGAGCTAGCGCCCTTCACCCTAGCGATAAATCCGCTTGATGTTTCCGCCCTCCAACGAAGTGAGATTGCTAAGACCCTCCACGACGAGGGTCTTTCTTTTGTTGGTCTGCATTGGATCATGATGTCTCCGCCCGGCCTTCACGTAACCACGCCCGATATCGATTTGCGCCGCCGCAGTTGGGAACACGTTCATCACTTGATCGATCTATGCTCCGATATTGCCTGCGATCCCGACAATGGCGGCGTATTAGTTTTTGGTTCGCCTAAGCAACGTTCAACAGTCGACGGTATGAGCCGAAAAGAGGCTATGGATGTCTTCACGAATGAGTTGGCTCATCTGGCCCCCCATGCCGAAGATCGGCGAGTGAAGATCCTGGTGGAGGCCCTTCCCAAAAATCAGAGCGATGTGGTCAATAGTCTGGCCGAGGCCGTCGCCATTGTACGGCAAATTGGTAGTCCTGCGATCAAGACGATGTTCGACACGCACAACGCGGTCGATGAAACCGATCCTCATCCGGCGCTCATCCGCAAATACTTCCCGTACATCGCTCACGTTCACGTGAATGAGACCGACGGGCGTGAGCCGGGCATGGGCGACTACGATTTTGGCGCGATCCTTTCAACGTTATCGGAATTGAATTATTCGGGCTGGATATCGCTTGAGGCGTTCGATTTTAGCCGTGATCCAGTAGAAATCGCCCGCCGTGCTATCGAGCATTTACAGGCCGCCTCGGCTGCCCAATCATAATGGAACCATGACTCGTTGTGTCGTCACGGGAGGAGCCGGTTTTATCGGTTCATGCCTGGTTCGAAGCCTGTTAAGCGCTGGTTCGAAAGTCGATGTCATCGACAATCTCTCCACCGGTAGTCTCGATAATCTGGAAGAGTTGGCGGATCGGATCAATGTTTACGAATACGATCTTCGCCACTACGACAAGATTGCGGGCGTGATCAAGGGCGCCCACCGGGTTTTCCATCTGGGGGCATTACCCTCCGTGCCAAAGTCGATTGCCGAGCCGGTCCCGAGCCACGAGAGCAACATCGACGGCACATTCAATGTCTTACTGGCGGCTGTCGAAGGCCAAGTGGGACGCGTTATCTATGCTGCCTCATCTTCCGCGTATGGCGACACCGACGTTTTGCCCAAAGTGGAGACGATGGCGCCCCGGCCCAAATCTCCCTATGCGGTTCAGAAGCTACTGGGCGAGTATTACGCCAGCGCATTTACTGCTTGTTACGGGCTGGAAACGGTCGCGCTGCGCTTCTTCAATGTTTTTGGCCCGCGTCAAGACCCCACCAGCACTTACTCCGGCGTTCTTTCTATCTTCCTGACTTGCCTGATTGAGGGGCGTAGTCCGGTCATCTACGGTGACGGCGAGCAATCGCGAGATTTCACGTATGTGGAAGATGTAGCCGGCCTCTTACTCAAGGCGTCGGAAGCGCCGGGTGTGTCTGGCAAGGTATACAACGCGGGAAACGGGAATCGCTATACGTTGAACGAAACTTGGCAACTACTCCAACGAATGGAGGGCGTGAATCTTCCTCCAAGCTATGCGCCCCCACGCGCTGGCGATGTGCGTGATTCCCAGGCGGACACAACTGCCGCGATTCGGGACCTGGGGCATGCTCCCCAATTCACCTTCGAGCAAGGCTTGCGCTTGACCCTTGACTGGTATCGTGCCGATCTGCGGCAGAAGGCGGATAGCCCGAGGATCCTCAAAGCCGGCGGCCGCTGAGGATGAATGCCGATTTCGCTTTAGGAGCAGACAACATTCTGCGCTGCACGGCATGGGACAAGTTTGCATGGCAGTCTCATGGCTTCGGCACGCGGCATTCGAATCCCTCCGCACAAATTACCCTTCGCCAAGTGCATTCCAATCATGTATTCAACGCGCGTGGCTTGACCGATCGCTGTTGTGAGGGCGATGCGCTCGTCAGTAATGTGGTGGGCGAGGCAATTGGCGTACGGACGGCGGATTGTGTGCCTATGCTTTTTCTCGATCCCGAACACCGCGCCGTAGCGGCCATCCATGCCGGCTGGCGAGGTACTGTAAACGCCATTGCGCTTCGCGCGCTCGAAGCTATGCAGGCAAACTTCAACACCAATCCGGCATCCGTTCATGCTGCCATCGGGCCAGCCATTCAAGCTTGTTGCTACGAAGTTGGGTCCGACGTCGCCTCGCGCTTTAGCCAGTTGTTCCCGGAATGGACAGCGCCTCCAGAGCGCCGGAAGGTGGATTTGCCGGAGGCGAATCGGCGTCATCTCCTCAGCGCAGGCGTTCCCGAAGGACACATCTACGACTGCGGGCTCTGCACGTATTGTGAACCCGGCCTCTTCTTCTCATTTCGCCGCGAGCCTGCGGACCCAGGCCGTATGTTGTCGGCAATCGGCGTAGTCGCCGCTGCCGCTTGAAGATTGAGGATCCTGGTATCATTCCTCGAAGGGGCCCTTAGCTCAGCGGTTAGAGC
>JBARMQ010000303.1:0-3850 GCA_049802535.1 Bryobacteraceae bacterium
AATGAATAAACCCCGTCTGAATTTTTGGCAGATCTGGAATATGAGCTTCGGGTTCCTGGGCATTCAGCTCGGCTGGACGCTGCAGATGAACAATATGAGCGCGATCTATGAATATTTGGGCGCTCGGCCGGATCAACTGCCACTGTTGTGGTTGGCGGCGCCGTTGACGGGCTTGCTAGTACAGCCGGTGATTGGGCTGTGGAGCGATAACACGTGGGGCCCGCTTGGACGGCGGAGACCGTTCTTCCTCGCGGGCGCTCTATTAAGTTCCACGGCCCTGATATTGATGCCGAACGCCGGCACGATTTGGATGGCGGCCGGTTTGCTGTGGATACTAGACGCGTCGATCAACGTCAGCATGGAGCCGTTTCGTGCATTTGTGGCCGATATGCTGCCGGACGAGCAGCGGGCGCGCGGGTTTACGATGCAGAGCTTCTTTATCGGGATTGGCAGCGTGGCGGCGTCCTATTTACCGCTGTTACTGAGTTATTGGCTGCCGACGTCGGGAACCACGCGAGCGATACCGCAGATTGTGCGGGTGTCTTTCTGGATTGGCGCTGTGGCATTCTTGGCGGCCGTGTTGGTGACGGTGTTTACGACGCGCGAGTATCCACCCAGCGCGCAGGAGGCGGCGCGGTTGAAGAACGCCAAACGCTTCGACACAGGCGAGATTTTCCATGCGCTGATTCGAATGCCTGCCACGATGCGACAGCTTGCATTGGTGCAGTTGGTAACGTGGTTGGGATTATTTTGTATTTTTCTCTACTTCGCCGTGGCGGTAGCGCACAATGTGTTCGGCGCAAAGACGACGGCTGAAAGCGCGTATACCCAAGGCGTGATTTGGGCGGGCTACTGTTCGGGTGTGTATAACGCGGTTTGCTTCTTGTTTTCGCCCATTCTGCCGAGTATTGCGGCCCGTGTGGGCAAGCGCGGCACGCACGCGATGTGTTTGCTGATCGGAGCGCTGGGGTTGCTATCGGTCCCGTTGATTCAGGACAAGTGGTTGCTGTTTGTGCCAATGATCGGGGTGGGAATCGCATGGGCCAGCATCTTGTCAATGCCGTATTCGATTTTGTCGGCGGCCATTCCGTCCAGCCGTATGGGCATCTACATGGGTATATTCAATTTCTTCATCGTGATTCCCGAGATACTGTCGGCGCTGTTTTTTGGCCGGGTGATGAGCGGCCTCTTCGGGAATAATCGCATGATGGCTATTGTTATGGCGGGTGTTTGTTTCGTGATCGCAGCGCTGTTGACAATGCGTGTGCGCGAGGTGGTGGTGCGTGACGAGTCGTTCGCTCCGGCGGCGGTGGGAGCGCCAGCCGGAGATATGGCCGGTCTCACAGATACGGGTTTGTAGAGGCGTGGCTTTAGCGCTGCTTAGCGCTTCACGTAGATGACCTCGAGGTAGTTGACGACAATTTCTCTGGCGCCGGCTTTGCCGGGATAATGCGCGGAAACATCCAGCAGAAAGAGATCGCCGGTGGTCGCGTCAGCGGGGACGTTTCCGGATACCGTGACCAGCGCCTTTTGGCCCGGATTGATGATGGTGTGATGTTCGATTCTGGTCGGGAAGCACACCAGCTTGTCGTCGGCATGCATGTTAGCAACTTGAACTTTCAGATTGAGATTGGCTTTGGGCAGTTGTGAGCGGATCGTCGGGATAAGCAACAACGGAAGGCGGACATCCCCTCCCGCGCCTTGCAGCCGGCGAACTTTGGTGACCTCTTCGGCGCTCTGCCAGCCGGTGGGCACCTTGCTGACGGCAACTGAGATCTTCACACGCGCCGGCTGGGCGAGAGCGATGCTGGTTTGAAGCGGAAGCTTCCACGCGCCGGCGCCGAGCACCATCGAATTCGTGTTTCGCCAAGCCGAGCCGAAGTGCCCGGAACCGGCAGGGCATGCAACGGTTGGCTCCATCACCTCTGCAGCAGTTGTGGGGTCGACATTGAAGTAGCGTGATTGAGGATTGGCGATGCTGGCGGCGACGCATTCATGCTGGCCGGAGGGCCCGCTTCGGAAGGGATTCGCAGACGTTACGACGATGGAGCCGTTGGCCGGCACAGTTACGGTTTGCATGTCGATCTGCACTCCAGTTGTCTCGACACCTTCCGGGAAATGCCAGAAGCGGACGACGGTATTCTCTGCGGCCACCGGGGAATCATTGTGAACAACGGCTTGGATGCCGTAGCAGGTGTGGGGCAGCAGAAGAGTGTTCCACGCATTACCGGGAGCTCCGGCGATAGGGACCGGGTTGCCGCTGGAATCTAAAACAATGATGTCGGGCGTTTGAAAGGTGCCATTGCCGATGTAGGGATTGGGCGCAAGAGTCGTTGGAGGCGTGTTGAAACCCCGTACTTGAGCGGGCGCGGGCGAGCTATAACTGCGACCGCCCTTTGCGCAATCGCCGCCAACGGCTGCCGCTAATGCTTGCGTGGCAACGAATTGACTGGCAAAAGCGAGAGAAGGTTCACTGGACCAGGGCATTACGAAACTCCTTAAATGAGCACACGCCAGACCGGCGAAATGAGAAGCTTGTCTACCGTGTAGGCGTTCGGAATTAAGTGATCTCACGAAGCAAATCGTTTCAGCGAGGATCAATTCTCTTAGACGTACTCAAACATTTTGCCTAACCGTGTAACGCCGCGTCGCGTTCTGTCACTACTAAGCGAGCCCACTCTGATTGAGCAAAGAGTTTCAACTCCGCTTTGCTAAAAGGATCAACTTGTCTTCGCCGGCACATTCGATGGCTTGCAATATCGGACAGCCAACGCTACACTACGCGCAGCAGCCGCAGCGACGAAGATCCGTGGAGCGTTACCCGTTTGATCGCGATTATGTAGACCGCCTAGCCGGAGGGGATGCCGAGGTGCAGCGGCACTTTTCCGCGTACTTTGGCGAATTGCTACTGATCAAGTTGCGTGGCCGCCTACGCTCGCCACAATCGGTTGCCGACGTCCGGCAGGAGACGTTCCTGCGCGTTTTAGGAGCGTTAAAAAAGAAAGATTCGCTGAATAAGCCAGAGAGCCTCGGCAGCTTTGTGAACCGGGTATGCGACAACGTGCTCTTTGAATTTTTCCGGTCCGGGAAGGCAACGTCACAGACTAATGAAAGCACCGCGGAGCCGATGGACCCGTCGCGGTCGGTCGAATCGGAATTAATTACGGATGAACGGACGCAGTTAGTAAAGAACGTCTTATCCGCATTGCCGCCACAGGATCGGGACCTATTGCGGGCCGTTTTCCTTGAAGAGAGAGATAAAGATCAAATTTGCAAGGAACTACACATCAACCGGGACTACTTGCGTGTCCGTGTTCACCGGGCTCTGGCCCGCTTCCGATCGATCTTTGAAGATGCGCAACAAAATACCCGCGCACGGAGAGCCGCGGGTTAGGCAGGGACAATTATGGACCACAAATTGGCCGAAACAACTGAACTAGCCGATCGTTATCTGCTAAACGAAATCTCCGGGGAGGAGCGGACCGAATTTGAGGCGCACTTCTTCGAATGCCCGATTTGCTCAGAGAAGGTAAGGACGGGGGCGATCTTCATCGACAACGCCCGAGCAGTGCTGCGCGGTGAGAAGGTAGATGACTTATCGCGAAGCCGAGAATGGTCACTCCGATGGAAGTGGTTTCCGCGGCTGAATCTGGCGATGCTTGCGCCTTCTCTTGCAGCGTTGGCTCTGGCGTGCATCGTTGGGTATCAAAATCTGGTGACGATCCCGGCGTTTGAAAGGCCGCAGTTACTTTCGACGGCAGTGATCGCGCCACTTGCCAGAGAAGAAGCCGCAGTGGTGAAGGTGGACCGCCATACCGCTCGATTCAACTTAAACTTTATGGTGGATTCG
>JBARMQ010000304.1:0-13939 GCA_049802535.1 Bryobacteraceae bacterium
GCTGAGAACAGTCCTCTCGATATTCGGCATTTTTCCGATCGCTTCAGCGAGCAAGCGTTCCAATTCAGAACGTTCCAGGATTTGGGACGGCCAATGCTCATTGGAGTCGGCCAAATAGCGCAGCAAGTCACGCCCATCCTCCTCGGTTCCGGCATTTTCAAGACTTCCGAGAGTGAGACCGCGGACGTCCGAAAGCCACTCCTGGTATTCGGCGACGGACACGTTCAGGTAAGCGGCAATCTCTTCTTCGACCGGCATCCTTTGATGCTCCTGCTCGAGAGCCGCAATCGCGGACTCGATCAGCTTGGCGCGTTTACGCTGCTGGCGCGGAGCCCAATCCAGGCCGCGCAGGCTGTCGAGAATCGCGCCTCGAATTTTATATTCGGCGTAAGTCTTTAACTTGACTTCGTGTGCCTCGTCGTAGCGATCGATTGCGGCAATCAGGCCGAGAACTCCGGTTGAAATCAAGTCATCCAAACTCACCGAGACAGGAAGCCGCTCGTGGATGCGTCTTGCAATAAGCTTCACTTGGGGGAGATGCTCGAGTATGAGCTGTTCACGAGTGTCGGCCGTCATCGGCGCGGCTGCGTAATTCTCTATTTCTGGACGCGCGGTCATTAATACCTCTTTACTTGATCGTTCCTAGACAAATGACACGGACCCCCGACGGCACCTCGTTGTGAGCGATAACTGCAAGCGCAGGTAATGCATTCTCGGTGATCTGCTTGACGAAATGCCGGGATCCAGAGCTAGTGATCACAACGAGATTGGAATCTGAAATCGGGAACGCGTGTACGAAGCGTTCCACTATGGAGCGCAGCTGTTGCGGGGGCAGGTTAAGGTGACTGCTGTGTTCGCCATGTTCGGCCGCTCCTTCTAAAGCCCGCTCCCATTCCGGGTCGATGAAAAACGCGGGCAGGTCGCCTGCAACGTTCAAATAAGGCTTAACGATGGCTCGACGCAAGGTCTGGCGCACATATTCAGTCAACAGCACCGGGTTACGAGTCATCGCGGAACCTTCGCCCATCGCTTCAAGGATTGTGCCGGCATCCTTTATGGAGACCCTCTCGCGCAACAGATTCTGCAGAATCTTCTGGAACATTGCGAGCGACAGCTGCTTCGGTACGACGTCTTCAATCAACTTCGGCTGATCTTGCCCAATGCGATCCAGGAGGCGTTTGGCATCTTGCCGCGAAAACAATTCGCAACCATATTTGCGAACTATTTCGGTTAGGTGAGTCCCTAGAACTCCAACCGGGTCTACTAATGTGTAGCCAAGGTTTCGGGCGGCGTCGATCTGATCCGGCGCGATCCAAACGGCAGGAATATTGAACGCCGGTTCCTTGGTGGGCGTTCCGGGAATGGTGACGTTGGTTTGAGGTGGCTGAATGGCAAGCTCACAACCCGCCTGCAACTCGTATCGTGCCACCTCCACGCCCTTGACAAGGATGACGTATTCGCGCGCCTTCAGTTGAAGATTGTCGGTAACCCGCACCGGCGGCAGCAAGTATCCCTGTTCCGCTGCGAATTGGCGACGTATGACGGCAATGCGCTTCAACAGCATGGAATTCATGCCGCCCTCGACCATTCTTACCAGACCGAGACCAACTTCGATCGCGAGCGGCTCAATCTTCAGCAGCGATTCAACATCTTCTTTGGGCTTTGCCGCGCTCTCTTTGGCCGTCGCGGTCTTTGCCTTTGCGCTCTTGGTGCGAAGCCGCCAGCCTAATGCGCCGGTGCCCAGTGCAAGAAGTGCAAATGGCACTTTGGGCAGACCAGGAAAGGCCGCCATAACGGCCAAAACGCCCGCCGCCATCAACAGGGGCTGCGACTGGCTAAATATCTGCTTTTGCACATCGGCGCCGAGTCGCGAATCCGAGCTTGCCCGGGTTACAATCAGGCCGCCGGAAACGGAAATCATCAGTGCCGGAATGACAGTTACTAATCCGTCACCTATGGTGAGAATCGTGTATGTCTGAAGCGCCCGCTGGAACTCGACGCCATGTTGAAAGACTCCGATTAGAAAGCCTGCAACGATGTTGATGGAGGTAATGATGATACTCGCGATGGCATCTCGCTGTGTGAAACGCGACGCTCCGTCCATCGCACCGTAAAACTCCGCCTCGGCAGCCAACGCTTTTCGGCGGCTTCGTGCCTCAGTGTCGTTGATTAAGCCTGCGTTCAAATCGGAGTCAATCGACATCTGTTTGCCTGGCATCGCGTCTAAAGTAAAGCGAGCTGTAACTTCCGATATGCGAACCGCACCGTGGTTGATAACCACATATTGGATTGCGATCAGAACCAGGAAAATCACGACGCCGACGATGTAATTGCCACCCACGACAAAGTTGCCGAAAGCCTCGATCACTTCTCCCGCGGCTCGTGTCCCGGTGTTTCCTTGCAACAAAATTAACCGCGACGACGAAATATTTAACGCTAAGCGAACTAGCGTCAAAAGTAAGAGCATGGTGGGAAACACGCTAAAGTCTGAAGGCCGATTGATATACATCGCGGCCAGGAGGACAACCACAGACATGGTGATGTTGGCCGAAATCAATACGTCCAGCAAACCGGAAGGCAGAGGCGTAACCATCGCCATTACGATGCCCAGTACGCCGATGGGCACAGCCAACTCCGCCCAATTCACTTTTTGGAGGGCTGCTTGCCACCCTGGAGTAACCGTTGCTGCTCTTGCTGTGCTCATTCAGTCTTGCCGCAAGGCGTGTTTTTAACGCCTACTAAGTGTTCGGTATATGTAGGCCAAAACTTCAGCCACTGCACGATATAAATGCGCGGGAATTTCCTGCCCGACGTCGGCAGCTTGATAAAGAGCTTGTGCCAATGGTTGATTTTCAATGATGGGAACCTCGTGCTCGATTGCGCGCTGCCGAATGAGCAGCGCCAGATAATTCTTACCCTTAGCCACCACCATCGGAATGGACTTGGAGTTCATTTCGTACTGCAAGGCAACGGCATAGTGAGTCGGATTTACGACGACCGCAGTGGCCTTGGGTATGGCCTTCATCATGCTCTTGCGAGCTGCCTCTCTTTGCAGCCGCCGAATACGCATTTTCATCTGCGGATTGCCTTCGTTCTCCTTGACCTCGTCCTTAATCTCGTGCTTGGTCATACGCATGCCGCTTGTAAACCTGCGCCTCTGCTTTGCGTAATCAACCCCGGCGAGAACGAGCAACGCAAGACTAATGCGCCACAGGAGGTGAACCATCATCTCCCGCGCTTTGATTAGTCCCGTGCCGAGACTGGTCAGCTCGAGATTGGCGAGCTCCGGCAAGCGGTAGGAGACCTCGGCGTAGACGATTGCCGCGATGATCGGTAGCAGGAGAGCCGACTTTATGAGCGCCGACCAATTTTGCTGAGGCATCTGTTTTAAGCGGCTGCCGGGGTTTATTCTTGTCGGGTCAGGAAGAACCTGCTTACCTGCAAAAGAAAATCCCGTACTTGCCAGATGGACGAACAATGCAGCGCCGGCAACTAAGGCGCCATCCTCTATAAGCGCCTTAAGTACCGGCCAAATGCTCGCGCTATAAAGGATCCGGGCCTCAGAAGAGGTGAGTTCTGCGGGAGAAAATGCGCGCTCGATCAAACTGGTGAAAAGAACTCGCATCTGGCGATAAAGCTGCTCGCCGGCGCGAAGGGCGATCGAAAACGCCAAAACGAACTGGACCGTTGAGTAGAGATCGCGGCTGCTGGCAAATTTGCCTTCCCGGCGCGCCTTTTGCAGGCGCTGCTGAGTTGGCTGTTCTGTTTTTTGATCTGCCATGGCTTCGTTGTTTTAGGAGCGATCGGCGAGGTTCGCTTTGGCGGAGTGGCGACGGCCAAGTGAAACTCCCTCGACTCACGGCTCCCTGAACGTATGATTAGGGGGAAAAGAGGCGCGTAAGCTCATTGAGCATTCCGATCGCAGCTCGTTCGTAAATCCCTGGCCATCGCACCATCAAAGCTGCAATGAATAAATAGGAGAGCCCGATCTTTACGGGAAAAGCCAAGCTCAGCAGTTGCAAGTGCGACTGCATTCTACTCAACATTGCGAGTGCCAGGTCGATCAACAGAAGCAAGGTCATGACCGGAAGTCCCATCTTCAAACCGGTGACCAACATAGACGCGCCCAACGACGCGATCGTCCCCGCTGTTGCATCAGCGATTCCAACTTTGGACGGATTGAACAGATCGAAAGAGGCGGCAAAGAGCTTCAGGAGATAGTGATGAATGCCAAAGGCAAAAAACATCAAGCCCGTCGCCAATTGCGTCAATGCTTGGAACACTGTGGAGTCTGCCTGGCTTGAGGGATCGACTGTCGATGCGAATCCAAAGCCGGTTTGCATGGAGATGGTCTGGGCGGCAACCTGAAAGCTTTCGGCCAGCAATGACATCGCTAACCCGAGGATCACGCCGGTCGCTGTCTCGCCTAAGATGGCCCATAGAAATTGGCCCCCAGCCATTTCCTGGAGATGGACCGCCGGCCAAACAGGGAATAAGCAAATGGTTGTAGCGGCGATCAGCACGATCCTGGCGGTTTGCGGCGACTCTCGGAACCCGGGAATGGGAAACAGGACCAGCGCGCTCCCCACTCGGGTGAGCGTAAGCAGAAACCCGAATAGCGCATCGAGTCCAAAATGGACCTTAATGGGCATACTTACCCAGGTCGCCAAAAAGACGGGCGGTATAGTCCACCATGCGAATTACGATCCAAGGAAGAACGACTAGCAGGGTGACAAAAAATATTGCCAGCCGTGGAACTGCTCCAAAGCTCGGGTCCTGAATTGAGGTCACGATTTGTAGAAGACTGATAAAGATCCCGGCGACGAACAGCACGACCAGAAGGGGGAACACCGTCCATAAGGTGGTCAAGAGTGCCTGCCGGATGACCTCGATCGCAAGATCTTGAGACATGACTTTACCCGAAGCTCTTTACGAGTGAGCCGATCACCAAATTCCAGCCATCAACTAATACAAAAAGTAAGATTTTGAAAGGTGCTGAGATCATTACTGGCGGAAGTTGCATCATTCCGATGGACAAAGTGATGGAGGCTACTGTCAGATCGATTACCAGGAAGGGTAAGTAGAGGACGGCGCCAATTTGAAAACCCGTCCGGAGTTCGGAAATGATATATGCAGGAATTATTACTTTTAGTGTCAAGTCGGCGGGACCCGTGGGCGCCGGATCGTGTGATAGCTCGACAAACAGCCGTATGTCTTTCTCTCTTGCGTAGCGGAGAAGGTATTGCTTGAGAGGCTTTGAGCCCGAGTCGATGGCCTGCTCCATGGTGATTTGCCCTTTTTCCATGGGTTCCCAGCTCTTGGTATAAATATCCTCCAGTACAGGGTGCATCAACAGGAGTGTGAGAAAGAGAGCTAATCCGATGAGCACCTGATTCGAAGGCGTGCTCTGGGTCGCCAACGCTTGTCTTAGAAAATGTAGAACGATCGAAATTCTCAGGAACGGAGTCAGGCACATCACGATCGCCGGCAGCAGCGTTAATACGCTCAGCAGAATGACAATCTGCATGGGTACACTCGCCGCTTTGGACGCTGGATCTGTCGAGAAGGAGATACCGAGCAGAGAATCTTGCGCGGCGCGAGCCTGGTGGGCAACGCCGAGGGCGACTAGGAGGACCGAGAGCCGCTTAAGCCGCATCCGTGAGGTCCTTTTCCCGCCGCTCCGGCGATAAACTATGCAACAAGTCCGCGGCTAGTGGAAGCGGTGTGCATCCCTGAGGATGTGTGCAGAGCAGGAATCGCTCTCGACCGCTGCAGATGAGGTGAAGTTGATGTGTCGGCGAAAGCCTCACTTGTCGAATAACAGAAAGCGTGACATTTAGGGAAGTATCGCTTCTACTTGTTTCTGGTTTCCTACTCCACAAATGTACTGGCCAATTTCGCCTCAGCGAGCGGTTTCGCGACTTGGCATATGCCCAGAAAATTCCGAGTAGACCAAAAACAAGAGCAAAGGCACTCCCCAACCGGAGGACATCCATCTCAAGTAAAGTGTCTGTGTTTCAGTCTTCCTCTCGAAAGTCCGTAATGCGAATGCCTACCGTGTCCTCGATGACGACGATTTCCCCGTGACAGACCAGCGCTCCGCCAATCAACACGTCCATGTTCTCTCCCGCCGAACGCGTCAACTTAACAACGCTGTTCACGCCGAGTTCCAAAATGTGTCGCAAGGTCAAGGCTTTGCGATCGACCTGGACCTCGATATCCATATCGAGGTCGGCGAAGCTCTCAATTGTCTGTAACGGTGTCATGCTTATTGGTCTTGGGGCGGCTGCTCAACAACAGTTAGGCCTGAATTAGATCTATCGTTTGCTGAAGAACTGTGCTTGCCGTTGAGATGACGCGCGAAGCGGCTTCGTAGCTGTTCTGATAGGAGATTAAGTTCGAAAATTCAGTCGCGATGTCGACGGTTGACGCTTCGAGCGCGCTCCCGACGATCTGCCCTCTCCCCTCGGAGTTTGGAACACCGATGGCCGGTGTCGAGCTTGATCCGCTCACTTGGAAATTGTTATCCCCGACAGCGATCAAGGACTGAGGATTGACGAAGTTTGCCATTGCTAATGTGCCTACTTGCAGTTGTTGGCCATTGGAATAGGTTGCCATGATAGCGCCACCATTAGCAATGCTCACTTGGCTGAGGTTCACGGCAGCATTGCCGTCCTGAGAATTGGACGAAACACCAGAGGTCTGAGCGTACTGTGTGACATTTGGAGTATAAACAGTGGTTCCGCTATTCGAAGTGCTGGTTGTGAAAAGATTGAAGTTCACCGTCATGGCTGATGCGCCCGTTGGGCTGAATGTCAATTGCGGCTCCGTCACTCCAGTGATGGCGCCAGAAGATGTTGTAACCAGGTTAGTCGTCGAAGATGCGCCTTGAGTAACGCCGGTCAAGGTTCCGTCGGTGCCAAAGGTAAGGGTGCCTTGATTAGTGTCGTTGGTTAGGTCGGGAGCCGCGCCATCTAAGACTGCATCATACGTCCAATTTCCAGATCCCGTATTCCAGAAATCCACAGTGACCTGGTGAGAAGTCCCTAGCGAATCGTAAACTTGCACCGAAGTTGAATAGCTAACGTTGCTGGCATCCGGAGTGGTGACAACGGCCGTCGTGGAGTCAAGATTCGCATTCAGCGCTAGATTGGCCGTTGCAATCGCAGGCTTCAGTGTGCCTGTGGGTACAGTTATCGCCGTGGGCGAGCCAGTAGTAGAAGTGCCAGTGTATCCCTGGACCAAGTCTCCTGTTGCGGTAATTAGGTTGCCGCTTCCGTTTACCTGCAGGTTCCCGTCGCGGGTATATTCTGTCTGACCCGCAGGGGTTGTGACGACCAAAAAGCCGTTGCCTTGAATTGCCACATCGGTCGGGCTACTGCTCGAGACGACTGTTCCCTGTGTGAAAGCCGTGTTGGTGATGGGCGTTTCGACTCCCGTACCGACCTGCGAGGATGCTCCAGAGCCAAGAGTCTGGGACATCAGATCGTAAAAGGAAACAGAGGACGACTTGAAGCCGGTCGTATTTAGGTTGGCGAGGTTATTGCCAGTTACATCGATTGCCGTCGTTTCGGCGTCAAGCGCTGTAAGTGCGGTGTTGAGAGCTGTTAACATGACTGATTGTTCCTTTCGTTGTTATAGATAAGCGACTCAAGCGTTAGGACAGCTGCGCCGCAGTAGAGGCCGTCGACGCGGGGTCTGACGTTGCCGGAGTTCCGGTTGCCGCGGTGCCGTCCGTGCTTGTACTGGATCCGGTTGACGAACTCTGTCCGGCAGCTGCCGCCTGAGTGCCTATGTCTGTCGTAATTGTCTGAACATTTTGATTGATGCCCATGACCTGTTCCAATTCGCTGAATTGAGCCAGCTCGGACACCATTTGCGTGCCGCTCTGTTGATCGGGATTTAACGGATCCTGATTTTGTAATTGAGCCACGAGCAACTGCAGGAACGTGCTCTCGTTAACCAAGCTATTGGCTCCCGACGTCGAGGACGAACTCGAAGAGGAGCTGGCCGAATTATTAGAGGTCGCTGCTGTGCTCGCAAGCGCAGAAGGATTGGATGTTGCCATTGTGGTCATGATGTAAGTCTCCGTTGGTTCTTAATTCAGGTGTTACGGCGCCTGGCGGTTCAAAACCTCTTCCCAGATGTCGCTCGCCGAGCGTCTCTTCTGTTCCGAGTTATTCCACCACTCCGCCGCCGATTGCGGTTGTGATGTGTCCTGTTGATCACGTGTTCCCGAGCCACCATCAGACGGAAGTGTGCTGGCGCTAACGGGAATTGAGGCGGAGGCTAATTCCGATCTCCAACCTAGGCGATCGAGTGTCGCGGTCAATGAGGAGAGATCCTGACGAAGTGTGGAGGCCAAGGCGGCATTACTGCTGCGGACGCCAATCTCTACTTGACTGCTCTGGTCAACCACTTTTAAATGTACAGTCTCGCCAGACGAACTTTGCACGCGAATTGAGATCTCCTTTACCGGCGCGGCTGCGGAAGGGCCAGCCTTTCCGGACTCCGCTTGATCTATCGGTAGTTCGCGGCGGGAACTTTGGGCCTCTCCCGCCGATTGTGAGTTTTTCGGCAGAGAAATTGTTGCGACTGAGAGGGGAGCTGACTCCGCAGCACCTCCGGCCTGGCTCGCAGAGATCTGATGCGACTGAGGAGCGGCTATTACTGAAGATGATGATTCGCTAGCTAATGGCTTTGAGGGTGTCACTCCCTTAACCAAGAGGTCGGAAGAACTCTCCGTTGAAGGCGATGACTCCGATTTGTCTGAATGTTCAGCGTCGTTGGCGTCTGCGAGGACTTGGCCTTGCCCTGGTGTCCCGCTCTCAAGGGAATCTGTCGCCAACCAGTCTCGAAAAGACTTGTTGGTATCGTTCTCACTCAACTCCGGCACATTCGCATCATTCTGTGTAAACTGATTGGTTCGCGACGAGGTTGTTGGACCGCCGCTGGCCGACGCTCTCAATTCTGGCGCCCCCGCGGCTCTCGATGGCGCGTCGATGACGGATCCAATGCCTGATTGTCGCGTGTGGACAGAATACAGTGGAGCGCTTGAGAGCGATTGCCGGTGAGCCGGGCTTTGGGTTTCATCCACCTTAGATGCGGAAGAGCCGAAATCACTGGCGTCGACGGGCGAAACGAATCTTCGTAGATCGGACGATGCGGATAGCCGGGCAGTCTGTGGACCGGATTCTCCTTTGGAATTAGAATCAACGGTCGGGAGCGATGCAACGGCTGAGGAAGATCCGATGGGCCCGAAGGATGAACCCGATGAGAAATTAGATTGTTCTTTGCCCGAGATCGGTTGATCGCCGGCAATCAGAGCGGCGGTAGCCTCCGTTACCTGAGGAGCGTTTGAAGACGCAGAGTCAGCGGCCACCTTTGTGGTAAGGCTCGTCTTGCCAAAATCTGCCATATTCTCGACCGTCGGCTGACTGAAACCGGCTTCAGGAGCATGAGATGATTGAAAGCTTGAAACAGCGGAGGCTTCTTGACTTGCAGATTCCGTCGCGAGCTTAGACAGTGAGTCTAAAGAGGCCGTAGCGGAGCTGCCAAGGGGCGTCTGTTTGCTGTCGACTGGGTAGAGCATTAGTGAGAATGCTTCTACACTCCCCGCATCGTCTCTGACTTGTGCTTGTCCGATCCGAACGATGCTGACGCCCGTGAATTCTGGAGCCCAGACTTCACCCGTTCCGTAGTTCTGACGAACGCCGGCGACGGTTCCGGCCGAGTTGTCAGGATTGACCCCTCCTGAAACTTCAGCGGATCGCTCGCTCATGTTGGTGATCGCAGATGTGCTCGGCGTGTCTGAAAGCCAGCTTAAAGGCGGCAGTTCAGGACTACTATCGGCCGCGTTACTCGAGTTGGGGCGGAGTGCCAAGACGCTCCGATCCTTAGTTGGTTGGTTATGAGTGGCCAACGGCAAGAGATCTACAATGCTTTTTTGCGAAGCCAGTTCCGAGACAGGAACGATACGCTGATCCGCGGGGCTCCTCGCTACATTTACCGGCCTATTGGATTTCGACTCCTCATCGCCAGGCTCGAAATCGGCATCGCTCTGACTGGTCGCGTCGGATAGGATGGTTCCGAAATCCTCACTTGACACGCTCTCCCGTTTTGAATCGGGCACACCGTTCTGATTCGAAACAGCCGCGCGGGTAATTGCCGATGCGGTGGGGCTGCCCCCATTTATGGAGGACGTCAACCCCAAGCTAGTTTGATTCGCCAGCGCATGTAGCCGCAAAGTCACGCACTGGTCACAGCACTTCACGTGCCACAACGTTGCACCTTTATCTGTGTAGATTTCAACGATTCGTGGGCGACAAGACCGCCATTATTTCGCCGCGCGACGTGCGTTTGTCTGAGTTGAACCACATATGAGGGTTCTTCTACTTCTCATGCAACAAAGAGATGCTTCGAATTAAATCTGTTCTGAACAGTTCCTTGGCCACTCACATGCTTAAGTCTGTCCGAAGGATATGCGATCAGAAAGCTGCCAGAGGGTTTCTGAACAATTGAATTCTGACCGTAGTTAGAAGTACCAATTAATAAGATGGACACACTTACTGCAACCGCCGCCAGTGGAATGAGATCGAGACTTGAGTCGCTCGACATGCTGGCTAATAACCTCGCGAACTCCAATACCTCCGGATACAAGGCCGACGAGGAAGCGTATCAGTTATATTTCGGGCCCGATTCGAACGATGGTTGGGGCGACACATCCTCACAGACTTCGAGTATGCCTGCTCTTGGTCGCGAGTGGATCGACATGTCTCAGGGAACTCTGATCGACACTGCAAATATGTCGGACGTTGCGTTGGCGGGACCGGGATTTTTCGAGGTTCAGACCTCGAGCGGCACACTGTACACACGAACCGGGAGCTTTCGGGTTTCCAAAAAGCACCAATTAACGACTCCCGAAGGATATCCACTGCTTGGGGTTGGTGGCCGGCCAATTCCATTGGATCCGGAGCAACCGTGGACCGTCTCCCGGAACGGCACCGTAACGCAAAGCGGAGCTGCTGTCGGGACAATTCAAATTGTGACGACGAATTCCAAGGGTGGCCTCGTGAAGCGCGGCGGGACTTACTTTGCCTCGGTGCCAGGCAACACGATGTCGCCTGTTGCCGACCCCGGCCTTGTACAAGGTAAAGTCGAGGGATCCAATGTGCCGGCTCCCCAAGCGGCTGTCAAGTTAGTGGGAGTGATGCGTCAATTCGAGATGCTTCAAAAGGCCGTTCGTATGGCGGCGGACATGGAGAAGCAATCGGTGGAACAAGTCGCGAAAGTAACTTCGTGAAAGCTATAAAGAAATTTAGACAATGTTCCGAACGTTGTTGTAGGAGCCATTGAAATGATCCGAGCATTATTTAGCGCTGGAAGCGGAATGAGCGCGCAAGAGATGAACGTTGATAATATCTCAAATAACCTTGCGAACGCGAACACGACTGGTTTCAAGACACGACGCACCCAGTTCCAGGACTTGCTCTATCAAACCGTAGTGCAGCCAGGCACCGCGGCTGGTTCGTCGACGACTGTTGCTACAGGATTGCAACTGGGTTTAGGTGCGAAACCTTCCGCGAATGAAGTGATCTTTTCACAAGGCGACTTTCAGCAAACTAACAATCCTTTAGATCTTGTGATTCAAGGACGGGGTTTCTTCCAGATCCAGCAGGCCGGAACAGGCCAACTTGCTTTTACTCGTGCGGGTGCTTTTCAGTTAGACCA
Organism: Bryobacteraceae bacterium; assembly: GCA_049802535.1. GTDB lineage: Bacteria > Acidobacteriota > Terriglobia > Bryobacterales > Bryobacteraceae > Bog-105. The sequence goes on from JBARMQ010000304.1 coordinate 11,731, forward strand.
CAACGGCAATATCGTCGATCAGAACGGCAACCTGCTGCAGCCCCAAATTACTATTCCGCCTCAAGCCCAGGCGATCACCGTCGCGACCGACGGTACAGTCAGTTACACCATGCCGAATCAGACTGCGGCACAGACAGCCGGCCAAATCCAACTCGCCAACTTTGCGAATCCCGGAGGTCTGAACAGCGTGGGGCAAAATCTATTCTTGCCGACGGATGCGTCGGGCGACCCAACGATTGGGGTTCCAGGCGGGCAAGATGGATTGGGGACCTTACAGCAGGGCTATTTGGAAGGTTCTAACGTAAGTGTTGTGACGGAATTTATCAATCTGATCACAAGCCAACGGGCATATGAGGCAAATTCGAAGGTCGTCAAAGCGGCCGATGAAATGTATCAGCAGGTCAACCAGATCGCCACGTAGTGCAGGCGGCTTTTAGGTCACCCTCTTTTCTGGCCCAAATTGGTTACTATGCTCCGGTACTTTCTCGTCGCCTTCGTTTTGACGCTCTCTTTGAAGGCTGGGGACATCACGTCCAATTGTCTCGTAATTAATGGCGCGTACGTCGCTGCCAAGGACATTTCCCCGGCATATCCCGAGTTCAGCGTGTTGGCTGACGACACCACCCTCTCTTATGCGCCCGCGCCCGGCAGCCGAAGAATTGTCTCGGCGACAGAGATTGAGGGGTGGGGCAACACCCATGCTGTGAAGGTAAACGCGCGAAGAGGCGCCTGTCTTGAACGTGCCGGTATCCAATTGACTGCCGATGATTATCGAAAAGCAATTCGAGATCAGTTGAAGCCTAATGAAGGGGCCGCTGAGATCGAGTTGTTTGATTTTTATTCTCGTGTCTTGCCGCCAGGGCATCTTGAATTGCCCCTTTCGGGAGCAGCACTACCGCCGAGTGATCACCCTGAAACAGCATTTCTGTGGCGGGGACAGCTCATCGCGACCGATGGCGGCTCCTATCCTGTTTGGGCTAGGGTACGCGTGTCGGCGAAACGAGACCTCGTGAAGACGGTTCGCAATCTTCCTGCAGGCACGACCCTTGAGGCCGAGCAACTTACTTCTTCGCCGGCGCAATGTAATCCGTTACGAGTAACTGCTTTCGAGCCGCTCTCGTTTTACATAGGTAAGAGCCTCACGCGGTCTGTTGCCGGAGCATCTCGGCTCGACCCCTCCATGGTTCAGGAACCTCCAACGGTTCAACGGGGCGAAAAGGTACGTGTTGCCGTCGTGAGCGGACCAGCTCATATCGAACTAGAAGCATTCGCTGACGCGCCCGGATACGTTGGGGATGTAGTCGCCTTTAGTAGTGCCTCAGGCTCAAGGCATTTCCGGGCTCTCATTACAGGAGCCGGTCAAGCCGAGATCGTTTTGAACGAATCGATGGATGAATCGAGCCATCGCGTCACTGTTCAGAGATTTGCGACGAAAGGGACTTCTTAGGCCATGGCCTCAAAACGCTTGCTGATTCTATTGCTACTCCTTTCTCCGCTGCCGGCAAAGGAGAAATCGTCACAAAAGGAAGATCATTCTCCTCCTCAACCGTCCCTTATAGATCGCCTCCTTGGGGCAGCGCCGGCCTCTAGCGCCGTGAATAGCTCTGCCTTCCCTGGCTCGACCTATGCCGGCGGAGGATATTTAACGGATCTAGCCGCGGACCTGCACGCAAAGAACGTGGGCGATCTAGTGACCATCGTGGTGCTTGATCAAGCCTCTGCCACATCACAAGGCGTAACGACGGAGCAGAGAACCAGTTCGGCTAATTCGAGCATCTCGTCACTGTTCGGAGCGAAGAGCGCTCACAATGCCCTGAACAATCTCGCCAATATCAGCGGCTCGCAACAACTGAATGGGCAGGGTACGACGAGCCGCCAAACGACTGTTTCGACCACGGTTTCGGGGCGCGTTCTCAAGGTGCTTCCCAACGGAGATTTGATTGTGGAAGGGGCAAAGCTAATCGCGATCAATTCTGAATTTCAGACCGTTTCTTTCCGTGGCATCATCCGGCAAGTCGATCTCTCGAATGGGAACAGTGTCAATTCCAATCAAGTTGAGAACCTTGAGGTCCGAATCAATGGAAAGGGCGTAGTCAACGATGCCATTCGGAGACCGAATTTCCTTTACCGGCTTTTCCTGGGGCTGCTTCCGTTCTAAACATATGCCAACCCGTAAAACTCTTCAGACTGTCATTCTGCTGTGCGCCTT
>JBARMQ010000305.1:0-6446 GCA_049802535.1 Bryobacteraceae bacterium
CCAAGAACTGCATTTCGACCGTGACAGTGCCGTCACCTTGACAGGTTTCGCAGCGGCCCCCCGGAATATTGAACGAGAAGTGACCGCCCGTGTAACCGCGGCGCTCCGCTTCGGGCGTCGAGGCAAATAAGTCGCGGATGATGTCAAACGCCTTGATATAGGTAACCGGATTGGAGCGCGGCGTGCGCCCGATGGGCGACTGATCGACCATGACGACGCTTGTGAGAAGGTCCGATCGATCCACCCGCTTCAGAGCAACCTTTCTGCCCGGATCCGTCTCCGAAGAGCTTTCCTTCACCGGTTGACGGTCTTTGTTCACCTGCGAGTCGAGCGCGCGATAGATCACGTCATGGACCAAGCTGGACTTGCCTGAACCGGAAACACCGGTGACGGCAACCAGCATGCCAAGCGGCACTTCAACGTCGATATTCTTGAGGTTATTCGCGCGAGCGCCAAAGAAGCGTACAGTCCGTTTTGAGTTGACCTTTCGCCGTTCGCGCGGCCGCGAGACGGCCAATTCGCCACGGAGGTAGCGGCCCGTAAGAGATTGGTTCTCGCGCGTACCGGGAACTTGCAAAAGTTGAGGATAGGTGCCGGCGAAGATAACGCGACCGCCTGTTTCGCCTGCGCCCGGACCGAGATCGAGAATGTAGTCGGCCTCGGTCATTACTTCCGGATCGTGCTCGACCACGATAATGGTATTGCCGAGATCGCGCAGGTCTTTGAGAATCCGCAGAAGCCGCGCCGTGTCGCGGCTGTGCAAACCAATCGAAGGCTCGTCGAGTACATAGGTAGCGCCCACCAGCCGCGAACCAAGACAGGTTGCAAGTTGTATGCGCTGCGCCTCGCCGCCGGACAGAGTTGCCGCCAGCCGATTGAGAGTCAAATATTCGAGGCCCACGTCGAGCAGAAAGCGGCTCCGTTGGCGAATCTCGAGTAGCACCTTTTCGGCAATCTCGGATTCTTCGGGGCTCAGTTCCAGGCTGTCGAAGAAAGCGCCGGCGCGAGCGATGTTCAGGCTCGAAACCTCGGCTATGTTCAGATCGCCCAGCCGAACCCAAAGCGCCTCCGGCCGGAGACGAGCGCCCCGGCAAGCGGGACATTCGGTGTAAGCGCGATAGCGGCTCATAAAGACGCGCACATGCACTTTGTACTTCTTGCGTTCGACTTCACGGAAGAACTGAAGGATATGCCCGCGGAGGAACTCTTTCTCACCTTTATTCAGATCGAGGTAAGGAACAGTGAGACGAATCTTGGAACGGGCTTTGGGCTTTAGTTCCTCTTCGTAATACCAGGAATATTGCGGCTTGGTCCACGGATCGACCGCGCCCTGTTCAAGCGACAAGGTGGGATCGGGAATGATCAGGTCGAAATCATAGTCGATGGTGTTGCCGAAGCCTTGGCATACGGGACAGGCGCCGATCGGGTTATTGAAACTGAATAGCGTCGGTTCCGGAATGGCAGCGGCTTGGCCGCATTGTTTGCAGGCAAAGCACTCACTGAAATGCAAGGTTCGAGGGTTCGGGACCCCGGCCTCCTCGAAAAAGATCTCACCAGCCTCGCGGTAGCAAACTTCGACCGTATCGACGATGCGTTGATGGAGATCGCCGCTAATCACAATCCGGTCGGCGAGGATAAACAGCGGTTTTGAAAAATCAATGTCGAGCAGCGATTCAGGCGTCGAAAACTCGAAGGTCTTTCCGCCCTGGAACAATCGGTTGAATCCCTTTTTCCGCAGGTCAAACAGGTGGTCGCGCAGTGCCGCGGCATCGGGCTCTTTAACTTGAGGCTGCACCGGGAACAAAGCGTACCAGCGCGAACCCTCCGGTTGCTGCAGCATCGCCATCGCAACCTGGTCGACTGTGTCTCGCTCAATGCGAGTGCCGTCGTTCGGGCAATACGTGCGGCCCGCGCGGGCATAGAGCAGCCGCATGAAGTCATATAGCTCTGTGGCTGTGGCTACGGTGGAGCGCGGGTTGCGAGTCTGATTCTTCTGGCGGATCGCGACGGGCGGCGCGATGCCCAAAATCTCGTCGACATCCGGCTTTTCCATCCGCTCTAGGAACTGGCGGGCGTAGGCCGAAAGCGACTCGACGTAGCGCCGCTGTCCCTCGGCATAGATGGTGTCGAAGACCAGCGATGACTTGCCGGAACCGGAGACGCCGGTGACAACTGTCAACATGTTGTGAGGGATGTCGACATCAATGTTTTTGAGGTTATGGACACGCGCACCACGGATGGCGAGCACGGGCGCAGTAGAGGCTGAGCTAGGAGCTTCTGTTATCACGGGCGGAGTGTCTAACGGGAGAGGCCGGGAACGGACGTACTGCTCTCTATTATAGGATGCCTGGAGTGCCAGCAATGTGCATGAAGGAGAAGGATATCGTCGAACTTCGATCGCGGCTGCTCGACTGGTTCAGCCAATCGAAGCGCGACTTGCCGTGGCGGCGGACCAAAGACGCTTACCGCATCTGGATTTCCGAGATCATGCTGCAGCAGACGCGCGTTGCGGCAGTGATCCCGTACTACGAACGGTTCTTGGCGCGCTTCCCGAATGTGGAGGCTCTTGCCGGCGCGCCGGAAAGTGACCTGCTGGCGCATTGGGCGGGACTCGGCTATTACTCCCGAGCGCGGAACCTTCAAAAGGCCGCCCAGAGTATCGCAGCGGCGGGAGGATTTCCTGACACGCATGACGCTTTACGGGAACTTGCCGGAGTCGGCGACTACACCGCAGCCGCGGTCGCGAGCATTGCCTTCGACCTGCCGCACGCCGTACTGGATGGGAATGTATTTCGCGTCCTAAGCCGGCTGTTCAACGATCGAACCGATATCAGGTCTCCGAAGGCCCGGGCCCATTTTGGAAGCCTTGCTGGCGGGTTGCTGGACCAGCAGCGGCCAGGCGACTTTAACCAAGCGCTGATGGAACTGGGCGCAACGGTTTGCCTTCCCAAAGCGCCTCAATGTTTGCTCTGCCCGATTAGCGCGATGTGTCAAGCAAGGGCGGCACAGACGCAAATGGATCTGCCGGTCCGGATGGCCGCGCAAAAGGGCGCACCCGAACAACGTGTCGTTTACTGGATCGAGCGTGAAGGCGAGTTACTGCTTTGGCAAAGACCTGCAGACGCCCGGCTGATGGCAGGGTTTTGGGAACTACCGGAGCGAGAACAACTACCCTTACTCGAAACCGGCGAAGTGGCGGGTGCGTTTCGGCATGGAATCACGGTTCATGACTACCGGTTTACGATCATGAGATGTAAGCCGCCAGATGACATCGCCATGTGCCAATGGGTATCTCTGGCAGAACTGAACGGCTTACCCATAAGCACGATTCTTCGGAAGGCTTGGACGATTGTAAACGATGCTATCCTCGTAAATAACTTCAGCCTTGCCTAGCAACATAACCGAAAAGATACGGGCTGCGGTAGGGAAGGCCAAATCCGCAAAGAGCAGACGCTGGAGCCTAAACGTGGTTCTCAGTACCGCTGACCAAGGACTCTTTTCAGGCGCTAACTTCCTGAGCGCGATCATACTCGCAAAAGCGGTGTCGCCGGACGAATACGGAGCCTATTCGATTGGGTTCGGCATTTACCTGATCTTTACTTCGTTCTACACATCCCTGGTGCTTGAGCCGATCAGCGTGTTGGGCTGGAACCTGTCCTCCGGTCTGGGAACACTTAGGTACTTATACCGCTTAGGCGTGTTTCATTTAGTGCTCACTGTGCCTCTGACGGTTGGTCTGTATGTGAGTTCTCTGTTCGGCGGGAAACTTGGGCCAGTCCTGAAGATGACGGCACTAACGTTCCCCTTCGCGCTGCTGATCTGGGCCATTCGAAGGCTGGCCTATGTCTATAGCAAGCCGATGGCCGCTTGCATCTGTAGTACGGTCTATTGCGTGTGCTTGTTAGGCAGCATGGAGGTATTGAAGATGAGGGGCCAACTGAGCGCCGCGGCTCTGTTCGCATGCATGGCCTTCGCCGCGATCGTTGCGTCCGTGCCCGGTCTTGCTGTAACGCTGAGCCATAAGTCGGGAACGTCTGAGGACACAGGCGCGCCTGTACCAAGCCTCTTCCGGCAGCACTGGCATTTTGGGAAATGGCTTGTCATTTCAAGCTTTATGGGAACGTTGGCGACACAAGCGCAGTATTTTCTGTCGGCGGCGTTTCTGGATCTAAAGTCCGCCGGCGTGCTCCGGGCAATGATGAACTTCACCTTGCCGCCGATGCAAGTCGTGCAGGCAGTTTCAATACTTGCGCTGCCGACTATGTCACGCAAGTACGATTCAGGCAACTACAAGGACTTTCAGCGGGCAGGACACATTGTGGCCTTGGGACTAACTGCTGGCACACTCGTTTTTGAGCTCTTTGTCTTTGTCTTTCGAAACAACCTTTCTACTATTGCGTATGGGAATAAGTACCCCGGATATTCTTTACTGATTCCTATCTTTGGCATACTTGCCGTTATGCAGGGCCTTGGCGCTTATTCGTTAGTCATTCGAGCCATGCGCCGTTCGGCAGCAACCATGTTAGTTGCGGGCGCCGGGCTACTTTGCGTGCTGATTCTGACAGCGCCAGCGACTAAGCTCTTTGGCGTTTATGGCACAGCCTGGAGCACGGTTATTAGTAACTCAGCGACCGCACTGGTTAGTTACTGGTTGGCGACTCGCTATGTGGTCGAGTTATCAAAGCGCTCGACCCGGACAACGAACTTAGCGACTGCCCGTTCTGAATGATGACTCCACTCCCTACGGTTCGGGTTAATCGCAAGGCATCGGACCGTATTGAATCAGGCCATCCCTGGATCTTTGCGAGCGACCTCGTCGATCGAGGCGACGCGCAGCCTGGCGACACGGTCCGTGTCGTCGATCCGAAGGGACGAGCACTGGGATCAGCCCATTACAGCTCCTCCTCGCAGATTTCGCTTCGGCTGCTGAGCCGGCGAATCGAACCGATTGACGAGGCCTTTCTGCGCGCCCGTATCGAGGCCGCCATTGCACATCGACGCCGCGTGGTGGAGAATACCGACGCCTATCGCGTGGTACACGCCGAAGGCGATCTTATGCCAGGGCTGATTGTCGACCGTTATGCCGACTGCCTGGTTGTGCAACTGCTGGACCAGGGCATGGACCGGATGGCCCCAGAACTGGTGCGAATCCTAACTGACATCTTTCTGCCGCGCGGCATCGTCGCTCGCAACGACGTTGCTGTTCGAGCGAAAGAGCAACTGCCACAGGAGACGAAGATCCTGTTCGGCGAGATCCCTGAGCGGGTATCCATCCGGATGCATGACATGCAGTGGACGGCCGATCTGCTTGGTGGGCAGAAGACCGGCATCTTCCTTGACCAGCGTGAGAACTACCTGGCCGTGCGCCGCTATGCGCACGGGCGCGCACTGGATTGCTTTACAGCAACCGGCGGTTTCGCGCTGCACTGCGCACCACGTTGCGAGCATGTTGAAGCAGTCGATAGCTCCGCGAATACGTTGGAGCTTGCCCGGGCTAACGCGGCGTCCAACGGCATCACCAACGTAGCCTTCCGGGAGGCTGATGTCTTGGACTACCTTCCCGCTCAGCTAGCGGCGCGCCGGACTTTTGATTTAATCGTGATCGATCCTCCTGCCTTTACGAAAACGCGGTCCGGCTTAGAAGGCGCCGCACGCGGTTACAAAGAAATCAACTTACGAGCCATACGCCTGTTGGGGCCGGGCGGCATATTAGTCAGCTGCTCGTGTTCCCATCACATGAGCGAAGCTCAACTTCTTGAGCTGATCGCTGCTGCTGCCTTAGACTGCGGCAAACAGTTGCGGGTCTTGGAACGGCGAACCCAAGCGCAGGATCATCCTATCCTGCTGACTGTGCCCGAGACGCACTATTTGAAGTGCCTTCTGTTTGAAGTGCTGTAGGGTTCTTCATCAGGACCAAGAGAAACTTTTCCTTCTCCTTGTAAGGCAGCTCCCAAGTCTTCTCAATTGCGCGAGAGAATGGCGGTTCACTAAGGAAGACGCCCGAGCCGTCGTAGAGTCTTTGGTCAGGCCCGTGCGCCTTATCTTTATTCGGAACCGCTACATACCCGACGGGAACGTGTTCGGTGACAATGACATGAGGATACATGCTCAGCTTCTTCAGTGCAGTTACTATCTCAGCGTTACTTAGATGCTGAAGCACTTGCCGAACAAGGCATAACTGGGCAGCAGGCAAAGAACCCTCAACAATATCGATACATTCGAAAGTAATGCGCTCACTGCCAAATGTCTTGGTGTTGTACTCGATCAACTCCGGCACAATATCGATGCCGCGATAGCTCAAGACACCTTCGGACAGACGTGAGCCGATGGTAAAATCGCCACAACCTAGATCAACGACACTTGTAATGTTATTGTCCCGAATGTAAGTCTGTATTAAGCCGCAATATCTATCAGCGAATTCTCCTTCCGAGCCTTCTCCAGAGTAA
>JBARMQ010000306.1:0-2719 GCA_049802535.1 Bryobacteraceae bacterium
CCATTGAGCTGGGGCATGCCGATGTCAACGATAATCAAATCGGGCTTCAAGGTCCCGGCCGCTTCGAGCAAAGACCTGCCGTTATTCACCGTCGCAACGACATCGTAAGCGGGTGCCAGCATGGCCCTGAGCCCCTCGGCAACTAGAACGTGGTCGTCTGCCAGCAAAATGCGTGCCTTTTTCATGGGCCGTCCTTTCTTTCAAATCCTTGTCGCCGCGGGAGGTGGCCCCTGCGCGGTAGTTCGGGTTAGGGGTACTTCGGCGACAATTTCAGTGCCTTCCATGTGACGGGAATGGAGCGCCAAGCTACCACCCGACAGGCGCAACCGCTCGCGCATGCTCGCAAGCCCTAAGCCTTCCCGAACTGAATTGGCGTTGGGATCAAAACCCACGCCGTTGTCGACGATTCTCAAACGAATGTGGGAAGCTGTCCCAACGAACTCGACATGTGCCTGCTTCGCGCCGCTGTGCTTAACAATGTTGTTGAGAGCCTCTTGAACGATGCGGAAGAAGCACAGTTCTACGTCCGACGAGATCTCTTCCGGCAGTTCCCGGTGGACAAACTCGATCTGAATGCGATGTTTTTCTCCGATTTCATCGCAGAGGCTCTTTGCCGCAACCATAAGGCCCACGTGGCGTAGTTTGGAGGAGTGCAGCTGGTGCGACAGCCTGTGAATGTCGGACGAGAGTTCGCTAATCCCTTCCCACATGGTGTGAAGGTTCTTGCCAACCGCTATGTTGGAGCTGGGGATGCTCTTGCTCACTTGCCCGAGTTGCATGGCGAGCAGCGCCAGGCGCTGGCTGAAGTCGTCGTGCAATTCTCTGGCAATCCTGGCGCGTTCGTCCTCTTGTGCGCTGATCAACCGGCCACTAAGGTCGAGAAGGCTCTGCTCGGCGGATTTCCGGTCTGTGATGTCCATGCAGGATCCGATAAAACCGGTGAATTCTCCCGCCGGCGTATATCTCGGCACGCCGGTGTCGAAGACCCAGCCATACGCTCCATTGGGCCGTCTCAGGCGGAATTCCATAGTAAAGGATCGGCGGGCTTCGAAACTGGAGATATAGGTTCGCAGGCATTGCTCCAAGTCGTCCGGGTGCACGTTTCTTGACCAGCCGTTTCCTAGTTCCTGATCCAGGGTCCGTCCTGTGAAGTCTAACCACTGTCTGTTAAAGAAAGTGCGGAGCTTATCGTTCCCTGAAATCCAGATCATGACTGGCGTCGTGTCTGCCATGGTTTGGAAGCGCTGCTGGCTCTCTTGCAGTCCGTCTTCGATCCGTTTGCGCGCTAAGGTGTTGGCAAATACCTCTGCCACGGCCCGGAATTGCCGGATTACTTCATCGGGCCAGGTGCCCTCGTGATAGGAGATAAACGCCAGACTTCCCACGGTCTGACACGCGGCGCGCAGAGGCACGATTGCGACGAATTTATAGTCCTTTTCTAGAAGAAAGTCTTGTTCTTTCTGCGCATCGGGGGGTAAATCGCCCCGGGATCGTATTACGCAATCATTTCCTTGTAGCAAATTCGCCACAAGCCAGGGAAACTCGTCTCGGCTGAAAGCCCGCGGGCCCGGGGTGATTGCCGCGCCGCTTGCTGAATGGGTTAGTTCAAATGGACTACCAGGCTCCATGGTCTCGAATAGACTGACTCGATCCAAGTCAAGAAAGCCCCTGAGTTTCTCCAACGCCGTTTCAATCTCAGCATTGGTTCGGTCGGCCTGCACGTTCGCGAATGTGGCAGACAAACTGGAGAGCAAAGACTCGAAGCGGAGCTCATAGCTCAGAAGGTTTTCCGCGCGTCTCCGCCGTCTCCTTTGCACCAGGAGATAACCTATGAGGATAGTTTGCAGCAGGATAAAGGCCACGCCGGTGACAATCCATCGTTTGTAGAGGTCCCAAGGGGAGCGGACTGCGAATCTGACGATGCTGCCCGGAGGCAGCGCGCTTTCGCTCAAGCCAAAGCGACGAAGCTGGCGCCAGTCGAAGATAAAAGAGGAGGCAGCCGCGACAGGAGGAATGTCTGCCGGTCGTTCTCCTCGGAGAATTCTTTGCCCTAATTCTGCGGCCTGTTTGCCCTGTGTCTCGAAGCTTACGACGGAACCCCCAACAATTCCGAAGCCGATGAAGCCATCCGACATACCGTAGATTGGGGCCGAAGAAACGGCGGAAAAAGAGGGAATCAAGTCCCGTGAAACATATGGGTGGCCCGCTCCATCGCGCTGGATGTTGAGATAGAGAACGATCGTATTTTTGGGAAGAGCGGCCAGTCGTAAACGCATCTCGTCAACAGAGATATTGTCCCAATAGCTGATATCCCAATTAGTCCCCGGGGGCGGCGGTGTGTTTCGGAGGCCCAGCTCGACATGGCGATCCCAGGGGCTTGTCCCGCTGAGAACTACGACTTGGTGTGCTCTCGGCTGCAATCGAGCTGCGGCGGCCAGGGTCCCCTTGAAATCGGGCGACAACCAGACGGCCGTCGAATTGGGAGGTAAAGTCGCGTGAGACAGCCCGTTGCGTTCCATTCCGCAAAAAACAGTCGGTGTGTCCGGAAGAAGGGTTTGCGATGGTAAAGCAGCCGCGATGACGAGATCGATTCTTCGATTCCGGTACTTGCTTCTAAGCGAAGCCAACTGTGCCGCCTGGAACTTCTGATCCGGGAAGAGAGAAGTATCCAGATGCTCGCTGTAAATCCGGATATCCGGATTGTTGCCCAGAACAGACC
>JBARMQ010000307.1:0-6157 GCA_049802535.1 Bryobacteraceae bacterium
GGATGCCCAAGTCAATACGGCCGCCGCCGCCCGAACAAGATTCAATATCGAGATTCGGATGCTTTGCTCGAAGCTGGTCGAAAATCGCGTATAAGTTATCGACGTACTTTACCCAGAGCTCGCGCTGCTCGGCAGGCGGCATTTCCGGCCAACCCGGTTCGCTAAAAGTACGATTCATGTCCCATTTGAAATAGCGAATGTTGTACTCGGCCGCCAGCTTGTCCAGAAACCCGAAAACGTAATTTTTCACGTCATCCCGAGCCAGGTTCAGCACCAGTTGGTTGCGCAATTCGCTGCGAGGCCGCCCGGGAAAGTTCATCACCCAATCCGGGTGAGCGCGGTAAAGGTCGCTATTCGGATTGACCATTTCAGGTTCCACCCACAAGCCGAAGTCCATTCCCAAGCTGTTCACTTCCTTGATGAGCGGGGCGAGGCCGTGCGGGAATTTTTGCGGATTCACGGTCCAATCGCCCAAACCGGCGTGGTCATTGTTGCGCTGGCCGAACCATCCGTCGTCCATGACAAAGAGCTCGACGCCCAACTTAGCGGCCTTACGCGCCAAGGCGGTCTGCCCGGGCTCATCTACGTTGAATTCGGTAGCTTCCCAAGAGTTATAAAGAACGGGCCGCACGCGAGCCTTCGCTCCGCCCGGTTGGATGTTGTTCAATTCAAGATGATGAAGCAGGCGGGACGCCTCGCCCCAGCCATGATTCGAAAATCCGCCATAGAACTCAGGAGTGTTGAAGGATTCGCCCGGCTTCAGCGGATAAGAGAAATCGAATGTATTCAGGCCACCGATGACGCGAACCTGCCGATAGGGCGTCTGTTCGACAGAGATACGCCAGTTGCCGCTCCAGGCGATTGCGCCAAACCAGACCGGTCGATGTTCTTCGCTCGCGCTGCCGTCGTCGATCGCGAACCATGGATTGAAATTGTGGCTGGTGTGCCCTTCTCGGCTTTCAATGACCTTCATTCCTTCGTGAATCGGCTCGCGATTCAGTTGCGTTTCGGCGGCCCATCGCCCGCTGAGATAGCTGAGCCGGTACCCGGTGCCTAAGGGCAGGTTCCAAACGGCGGATTGCGCGCTTTCGAGCGTTACGACTTGTGAAGTGTGGTTCAGGATGGTCGACGAGCGGCGCACGATGCCGGTGTCGGGAAACACATGGTAATGCAAAGCGACTTCGATATCGTCGCGAATGTCTTTCAGTTGTATGTCTAGATCGTTCTCCGCGATCTTATAGGAGACATAGTGGAGCACCAGGTCACGGTCGCCGTCCGCGCGGGAAATCTTGAGTGCTGGTTCGTAGTAGCGAGGGCCGCCCCAACCGGGATATTCCTCGGCATCGAGCATTTGAGAAGGATCGAACGAGGAAATGTCATGGTGAACCGGGATTGCTGAGAAGTCGCCGGCATGTGTAATGGGAGCACCCCAATAAACGTGCTCGACTTGCCCGTTCGGACCAATTCCGAGGGCATAGGAACTCTGGGGCGTCGCAATCAGCCAAATGCGCGTGGCCTCCGAGTAGCGAATCGTTTGCGCCTTCAACGGGAGCGCGAGGGCCAATAGCGCAATCGGGCAAAAGGCAAGTCGATGCATGGACGCATCCGATTATAAGCGAGTTGTGCAGATCAAGAGGCCGGGGTGCAACCGGTTAACCGCTAGCGGCCCTTGCAGCTGCGGCCTAATTGGAAAGTTTGGTGAAGCGGTACACTGAACGGGAATGATTGCGGGAGCATATGCCTAAACAGGGCGCATCCGGCTCCCGCTCAGCCACGAGCATACGCGATGTAGCGGCCCATGCTGGTGTTTCGACAGCAACGGTTTCCAGAGTCTTGAATGGGACGATGTCGGCCACGCCCGAAACGCGGCAAAGAGTGTTGGCGGCAATTCAAGAACTGGGATACTCGCAGAACACAGCCGCCCGCGATCTGGCGCGCGGAAAGAGCTCGTTGTTGGCGCTGATCATCTCAGATGTGCGGAATCCCTTCTTTCCGGATATCACAGCGGCATTTCAGGACCAGGCGTTGGCGCACGACATGGACGCGCTGGTCTTAAATACGAACTACGATTCGCAAAGAACATTGAATTCGGTGAAACGCGTGCTGTCGCTACAGGTCCCCGGAGTGGCAATTCTGACATCGCAAATCGATCCATCCGTAATCGACATGCTGGCTGCGAAACACGTTGCCGCAGTATATATGGATCTGGGACGAGTCGATCGCGGGATCAGCAACATCCTTATCGATTACGAGCACGGCATAGCGGAGGCTCTGGAATACCTGCTGAAGTTAGGACATCAAAAAGTAGCCTATATCGGCGGCCCTGTGCACATGCACTCGGCGCAAAGGCGGAAGCGCGCATTTATGGAGAGCGCGAGGAAGTTGGGCCTGGAGGCGAGTCAGATTATCGATTCGGATTTCTCGGTGAAGGGCGGTTACTTTGCGTGTTCGAAACTGCTGAACGGTCAGATGCCGACGGCCGTTGTGGCCGGTAATGACCTTACCGCAATTGGCGTGCTGCACCGCGCTTATGACGGCGGCCTGCGCGTGCCGGAAGATCTTTCGGTGGTGGGATTTGACGATATCCTGTTTGCCGAATACACCCAACCGGCTTTGACAACAGTCGCCGTGCCGCGCAGCGAGATTGGCAAGGTGGCTTTTCAGGCTTTGTGGAAGATGATTGCGGATCCGGAATTGGCGGGGCGTGAGTTCCGGGTGGGAACCAGATTGGTTGCGCGGCAATCGGCTGTGCCGCCGCGGAAGCAATAAGGGCCGATAAGATGGTCACAAACAGGATCAGTTCCGCCTGAGCAAGGAGTACAGATCGTGAGCCAGATCGAATTGAAGGTGAATGGCCGTTCACACACTGTGGATGTGGAACCGTCCACACCACTGCTGTATATCCTTCGCAATGACCTGGACCTGCGAGGGCCCCGGTTTGGGTGCGGACTCGGACAATGCGGCGCATGCAAAGTAATCATCAACGGAACGGCGGTTTTCTCCTGCATCACGCCTGTCTCTTCCGTGAAGAGTGAGATCACCACACTCGAAGGACTTTCTTCGAATGGCAGGCTGGATCCCGTGCAGCAGGCTTGGATCGATGAGCAGGCGCCACAGTGTGGATTCTGTCAAAACGGACAAATCATGACGGCGAAGGCGATGCTGGACAAGAACCCGCATCCGACGGATGCGCAGATCCGCGAGACCATGAACGGAACGTTGTGCCGCTGCATGAGTTACTTCCGAGTGCAGAGCGCCATCAAACGCGCAGTTAAAACGATGGCCGATGCTTCGTCCGAGGCAGGGAAGAAGGTGGTGGCATGAGCGCGTCACAGGGCATTCCCAAACGTATCGAAGACGTGCTTGTTCAGCATTACGGGGTGACGCATCGCCGGAGCTTTCTGAAAAGCGCGGGACTGCTTGCAGTGAGCTTTGGCGCCTTTGGGGCCGCACAAAGGGAAGCGGATGCGCAGAGCAACGGGACGGCCGGCGGGGCGGGTCCCTATCACGATCCCGATTTCCATCAAATCGATTCATGGATTGTGATCCATGAGAACAACACGGCCACGTTTTACGTCGGCAAAACGGACCCGGGGCAAGGTACGGGGACATGCTTCCGCCAGTTGATGTCGGATGAGTTGGATATCGGTTTCGACAAGACTACCTGCATCATGGGGAGCACCGACATTACTGTCGACCAGGTGGGATCGGGCGGATCGACAGCCATGGAAAGAGATTCTTGGCCGATGCGCCGCGTGGCGGCGGAAGCGCGCCGTGTGCTGCTGGAAATGGGGTCCCAGCATCTGGGAGTTCCGGTAGATCAATTGGCTGTCAGCGACGCCGTCATTATGGTCAAGGCCGATCAATCAAAGCACGTCAGCTACGGCGAACTGATCGCAGGGAAGAAGTTCAATGTCACATTGACCGGGAACAATATCTACTCGGTCACCGGTGAAGCCAAAACCAAATCGAACCCTGAGCTCAAATACGCAGGCCATTCCATTCAGCGCGATGACATTCCGCCGAAAGTGGACGGTTCTCTGAAATGGGCCGTCGACGTCAAGCTGCCGGGCATGGTTCACGCACGAAACGTGAAACCGCCCTACGCGTGCGCGAAGCTGACGGGAATTGATGAATCTTCGGTGAAGAGCCTGCCGGGCTTCATCAAGGTGATGAGTAAAGGCAACTACGTGGCCGTGGTGTGCGAACGGGAAGAGCAGGCGATTCGCGCAGCCCGGCAATTGAAGACCACGTGGGAAAAACCGCCCACTGCTCCGTTTCCCGCATCGGAAGATCTTTTTAACTACATGCGCGCGGCGACGCCCGCGCCCATGCCGACCTCGGGGTTCAGGTCCGGTCGGGCGTCCGAACCCACTCCGGGATCCCGGCCCGGCGCCGAGGGAGATTCCGAATTACGCAATCAAAGATCGCACCCCGCTCCGCCGGGAGATGCGGGAATACACGTTGCTCGATCCAGACCACCTGCGGCGGGAGATCCCGCCATGCGCGGTCCGGTAAGCGGCCCCATGGTGGTGGGAAATCCCGATGCGGCCTTTTCGGGCGCGGCAAAGATCGTCGAGGCGGAATACGAGATACCGTTTCAGGGGCATGTGGCCTTCGCGGGCGCTAATGCCTTAGCCGATCCGTCGAACGATCAGATGACCGTTTATACGAATGACATGAAGTCCTACGGCATGCGGAGAGGCTTGGCTACATTTCTCGGCATGCCGCACGACAGCGTGCGCGTGATCTGGATGATGGGTCCGCAGGGCTTCGGCCGTTCGGCAGCAGAAGACGCAGCTTTCGAAGCGGCGTGGATTGCCCGCGAGATCGGCCGGCCCGTGCGTGTGCAGTGGATGAGGGAGGAGGAGACGGCGTGGGATACAAAGAGCCCGGCATTTTTGGTAAGGATGCGCGGTGCTCTTGATCGCGACGGCAGCTTGGCCGGCTATGACTTCCACGCCCGATCGTGCGATTACAACCACGTCGGATACAACGAACCGGATACGGTGCTGATCGCGCAACTCATGGGGTTGAGGCCCTTAAAACCTGGCGCCGGAAGTGCCGCGATGCCTTCGGATATGTATGCCATTCCGAATCGCAAAATGGTTGGGGAAGTCGTTGGCCTGCCGACGTTGTGGGAAACGCCGCTGCGCACCGGGAACCTGCGCGATCCGAATGGCCCGCAACCGACTTTTGCTTCGGAATCGTTTATCGACGAAGTGGCTGCAGCCGCGAAGACGGATCCGCTAGAGTTCCGTATGACGATGCTGAAGGCCAGCACGCACGACGATAATGGTTTCCGGCGGGCACGTTCCATTGCGGTTTTAAAGGCTGCTGCGGAAGCCTATGGCTGGGATGCGCGGCCTTCGCCGAAACCGATTGGCAACGAAAACATCCTCACCGGGCGTGGCATCGCCTACTCGTTCCGGGGCCAGACGGTTGTGGCGCAGATCGCCGAGGTCGAAGTGAATCGCCAAACGGGCCATGTTTGGGCGAAGCGCCTGGTGTGCGCGCATGACTGCGGTTTTGCGGTGAATCCTGAAAGTCTGCGGCACACGGTGGAATGCGCTACGCTCCATGGTCTGAGCCGCGCTATTTGCGAGGAGGTCCGATTCGATACCGAGAAGGTGACGAGCCGCGACTGGTTCTCGTACCAGACGCTCCGTCACGAAGACATTCCGGAACGCGTTGATATCGTCCTGGTGAATGGCGATCCCAATCCGGACCGTCCCGATCTGCCGCCCTACGGCGCCGGTGAGGCCGCGCTCAAACCGATGCTTGCGGCGATCGGCAACGCGATCTACGACGCTACGGGCGTCCGCATCCGAAGAGTTCCTTTCCGCGACGACCGTGTGCTGGCCGCGCTGAAGGCCGCAGGCTTCTCCGCTTAGACGAACTGCCTCTGCTAACTAATTCAAACAAACTAGCCCTCTTCGCAAGTTGGACTAGTATGTTTCTGATATACTCAGCCGCAGACTCAACGGTTTGGGTCGAGAAAGGTAGAGCAAATCATGTCGAGTTCATTCAATAATCCGGCTGAGTTTCCTGAGGGCGAACTTAGCGAATTTAACCCGGGGCGCGGCGGTACGGTCAAACCGGGGCACGGCGGCGGCATTGGAGGACCGGCTGAGCTGCCGCCCTTCACTCGTTATTC
>JBARMQ010000308.1:0-22424 GCA_049802535.1 Bryobacteraceae bacterium
GGCCGCTTAGTGCGTCTGCCGTACCCGTTTAAGTTCAACCCGAGGATCGAGGACTTCGCCACGCTGAATGGGCGCGGGGAATCCCTGCCCTTCATTGGACTCGATCTGGTAGGAGAATCCAAGGGCGACGACCTGGAACAGACGCAAAGTCCGCGCGAAGCAGCGCTGCAGCTTGCGAGCGGTGACCCGATTTATGCCGGCCCGCGGCTTGGGTTTCGTTTAGGGCAGCACGTGCGGTTGTTGATTGGCGATCGCATGCACGAATTTACCGTGGCCGGAATTTTGACAGATCGTAAAGGCGACCTGGGCCGCGAAAACGTGATTGTGGCCGATATCGGGTTGGCGCAAGCAGTGACCGGCAAGGTCGGCAAATTGGACAGCATTGGCGTGACGTTGCCGCCATATGGCACAAGGAATCACTGGCAGAGCGTGCTGCGAGCGGCCTTACCGCAGTCGGCCACCATTGCGCCGGAGGGTTCAGAGACGGATAACAACCGGAAGATGCTGGCGGCGTTTCGCTGGAATCTTCACGTCCTCAGCTATATCGCCTTAGTGGTCGCCGCATTTTTGATCTACAACACCATCGCCATTTCGGTGGTACGGCGGCGCAACGAAATTGGCGTGCTGCGTGCGCTGGGCGGGACTCGCCTGATGGTGCGGAACGGTTTCCTGGCCGAGGCTTTGTTCTTCGGCGCAATCGGCAGCGCGGCCGGGCTTGCCTTGGGCCGCTTGATGGCGGTCGGAGCTGTGCAGTTAGTCGGTAATACCGTGCAGTCTCTCTACGTGACCGGCTCAGCGGCGCCGGTTGTGTTCACGTTCGGCGGCGTAATGGCCGGTCTTGCCATAGGCATCGGCGTATCGGTGCTTGCCGCCCTGGCGCCTGCCATTGAGGCTTCGCAGGTCGCGCCGGTGGAAGCGATGGCGCGAGGGCGGGAAGAATATACGATGCGACTCAGGTCGCGCCGAGGCTTGTGGTGGGCCATTGCGGCCTTGGCGATCGCCGCGGTTTGTTCGCAACTGCCTCCAGTTGATCGCCAACCCATCTTCGCCTATATAGCGGCTGCCTTACTGGTGGCTGGAACGTCGGCCGCCATTCCGAACATCGTTCTGTTCGCGGATGCCATGGCCAACCGCATCGTCTCGCGCTTTCTGGCGGTTGAAGGGCTGCTGGCGTTGCGATCGCTACGTGCGTCGCTGGGCCGAACATCGGTAATGGCCGGAGCGCTTGCAATCGCCGTGGCCATGACGGCAAGCGTCGGGATCATGGTGGGCAGCTTTCGCAAGACGGTTTGGGTTTGGATGAATTCCCAACTGCAGGCGGATTTATACATGCGCCCGGCGGGATCGGGAGGCGCGGATCAGCATCCGACAATCGATCCCGATATTCCAGACCGCATTGCGAAGTTGCCCGAAGTTGCCGCTGTTGACAGGTTTCGCGTCTACGCAATCGACTATCAGGGTCTGCCGGCATCGTTGGGCGGCGGCCAAACCGATGCCGCCGAGATGTCATCCCGGACGCAGTTTTTGCCCGGCGAGGATGGCCACGCGATTCTGAAGAAGCTGTCTACCGGTGACTACGCGATCGTCAGTGAGCCTTTCGCGAATAAGCACCATGTACATGCCGGCGATTCCGTTGAGCTGGGATTAGCCGGTAAGATGCGCAGCTTTCAAGTGCTTGGTATTTACTACGATTACTCAACAGAGCGGGGCTATGTGGTGCTCGATCGCTCGACGTTGTTGAAATATCTGCCCGACCCCGCCGCGTCCAATATCGGCGTCTATCTGAAGCCGTCCGCTAATATCCAATCCGCCCGGCGCGACATCGACTCGATCATCGGCGGCCGCCGCGTCATGGTCTTCACCAACAGCAAACTACGCGCGGAAGCTATCAAAATTTTTGACCGCTCCTTCCGCATCACTTACGCGTTAGAAGCCGTCGCAGTGTTTGTTGCCGTGATTGGGATTGCGGGTTCGCTGCTGGCGCTGATTATCGATCGACGGCGAGAATTTGCGTTGCTTCGCTTTCTCGGCGCGGCCCGCGAACAGGTGAGAAGCATCATTTTATGGGAGGCCGGATTTCTGGGCCTGCTAGCGATAGGCATCGGCGTTGCGCTGGGTTTATTGCTGTCTTTGTTGTTGATCTTCGTGATCAACAAGCAATCGTTCGGCTGGACCATTCAATTTCACCTGCCGATTGGCTTGCTGGCACTGGCGGTGTGCTGTGTCTATGTGGCAACCGTGCTGGCGGGACTATATCCCGCGCGCACCGCGACGCGCATGGATCCAATTAAGGCCATCCATGAGGAGTAACGAATGATTCCGCGCCTGGGCGCGCTGCTGTTGTCGTTATGGAAACTTGCGTTGCCGGGATATCAATACGATTTTCCGCGCGACCATTTCGATCATCCCGATTACCAGAGGGAATGGTGGTATTACACAGGGAATTTGCATACAGCCGATGGCCGAAAGTTTGGTTTTGAGCTGACATTTTTTCGGGAAGGCGTCGACGTGAAAGCGCCCCCAAGAGACATTTGGGATCCTTCGCAGATTTACTTTGCCCACCTTGCGCTTAGCGACCTGGAAGGGGGGAAGTTCTATCATGTCGAGCGCCTAAACCGCGCCGGGCCCGGATTGGCTGGTGTAAGTTTGGCCCAACAGACGTATTGGAATGGAAATTGGCAGGTGCATTGGACTTCACTTACTACGGGAGAGCAACAGTTACGGGCCGTTGCCGATAATTTTGCGCTGCAGCTGAACTTGGATCCGAAAAAACCCTTCGTGATCAACGGCAAAAATGGCGTGAGCCAGAAGGGCCCGCTGCCGGGAGAAGCTTCGCACTACATCTCGTTCACTCGCTTAGAGGCGAATGGCACGCTTAACTATAACGGGACCGCCTATTCCGTCGACGGCCTGGCATGGATGGATCATGAATTTTTCAGTGAGCAATTAGGTGAAAACATAGCCGGCTGGGATTGGTTTGCCATCCAGCTTGACGATGGCCAGGAAGTAATGTTGTACCGCTTGCGGACGAAATCGGGGGCGGCCGATCCGTATTCATCGGGAACTCATGTCGACGCGTCCGGCAAGGGAAATTTCCTTTCGGACTTTGCGTTACGACCGGCAAAGTACTGGACCAGCCCGTCGACTGGCGCGAAATATCCAGTGAGTTGGACTATTTCAGTACCGGGACTAGCGCTTCACTTAGACGAACATACTCGGTTAAATGACCAGGAATTAGCGAGCCAGAATCGATTTACTCCCACTTACTGGGAAGGCGCGGTCGAATATGCGGGGACTATGCATCAGAAGCCGGTCAAGGGTGTCGGTTACTTGGAAATGACAGGATATGACGGGCGCGCGCCGTTCTGATTTACGGCAGCACAGGCTCCACGCGGGGGACCGTTCCCAAAGAGCGCATGAAGCCGGCCAGATATGCCGAAGTCAGACAGCAAAAGACAACGACCAGCAAAGCATAGCGCAAGGTAACGATCTGGGAAACGAACCCAATGGTTGGCGGACCTACGATGAAGCCTAGATACCCGATGCCGGTGACGGTCGCGATGCCTGCGCCGGGCGAGACGTTTTCAACCCGTCCACCTGAACCGAAGACCAGTGGAATGATGACCGACAGCCCTGCGCCGGCGGCAAAAAATCCAGGCAACGCCCAAATGGCGGTAGGCATGCAAATCGCCCAAATCAGACCGAGTCCCGCAGTCAGACTTCCCGCACGCACAGTCTTTGCCGGTCCCAAGCGGGCCGTAATAAAGTCGCCCATCAGTCGAAACAACGCCATGGCGGATGAGAAAACGGCGTAACCGGCCGCAGCCAACGCCGGTCCAGCGCCGAGTATCTGGCGCAAATAGAGTCCGGTCCAATCGGCCATTGCGCCTTCAGTCAGCAGTATAAAAAAGCCAATCGCACTCAGGGCCAGCAAAATGGGCGGGATCTGCCTAAGAGGTAAACGATGAGCGGCGCCGCGGATGGTGGGCGCGCTATGCAAGAACAGAGGCGAAGTGGCGAGTGTGGCGAACAAAAAGATAATCGCGGCGCCGGTGAAATGCGGTAGCGGACCAATCTGCGCGCCTGCAACCAGTCCTCCGGCGCCTGCGCCCAACATGCCGCCTAGGCTGAACAGCGCATGGAAACGCGACATAGTAGGCTGTCCCAGCGCCTTTTCCACCTCCACGCCCTGGGCGTTCATGCTGACGTCCATAGCGGCAGCCGCGGATCCGAAGAGGAACAGTGCAGCCGCAAGACCTGCGCGATTGTTAGCGACACCCGGCAGGATTAGAAACAGACAGAAGAAGACGCTGGTCGTAATGGTGAGCTGTTTGCTGCCGTAGCGGCTTACAAGCCATCCAGTAGCCGGAATGGAGCAAACCGCGCCCGCAGCCGAGCTGAGCAAGGTCAACCCTAGCACGCCATTGCTGAGGCGCAGTGACGATTGAATGGCCGGTATGCGCGATACCCACGTGGCGACTACCAGGCCGTGAATCAGGAAGATGGAGAGAACTGCCCACCACGCTCTGCGTACTCGCTTGGTTGACAATAGATCTCTACGGCTGAAGCTTTAGCGTACCCTTGCCGGCGCTGCCGGAATAAACCAGCTCCAACGAATGGATAGATTGCATCTTGCCGCGGAATTGGAAAAAAATGAGTCCGGCCTGAGGCAGCGGACGGTCTCCTTCTAGAAGGGAGACTTTCTGAACATATAACTGCATTGCCCGCCGCAATTCGAAAGGCACGTGGACGATCGGTGGCGCAGAGTCACCGCCCCCTCCGGCGCTGATACCGGTTTTCGATTTCGATTCCGGTGGCGTTGGCGGCGACCATTCGGGATCTTTCAGAGACGCGAGCACCAAACCATAATGTTGGCGAGGAACCGGCTTCTTTCCGTTGATGCGAAGCGAGAAATCGTCGTCCGACAGCCGGATACGTGCGCCCGCTGCGCCGAAGAATCCAGCCTCCACGACAACATAATCTTCCGTTGAAAGCGGACCTTCCGGCTTGGGTACCGAATGGCCCGTAAACTCAGCGGCGATGACAATGTCGCCAACGTGCATTTGCGATGGATAGTCGCCTGGAGTGGCCCGAGGCGGCATACCAGTCAGTTCGGTGGCTTCAAGATCCTTCTTTGGGGCGCTCTGGGTTTGTGCACACAAAGAGACGGCCATGCATAACGACGTGGCAATGTATGCAGGGAAAAATCGCATTTCGTCTCAACGGTAACATAGGCGCAAAGACAGGCCGCCCTCATGTCTTCCGCGGCTGAACCTCTCGCAATCTCCGCTGAAGGAAGCGCCGTTCAGCCTCGTTCGCGACCAAGTCTAGCGCTCGTTTATAGCTGACGGCGGCTTGATCGAAGGATCCCAGGCGGCGCAGCAAATCGGCACGCGCCGCATGCAGCAGATGATGATCGCTCAACGCGGGTTCGCTCGCCAGTTTGTCGATTTCGGGAAGCGCCGGCTCGATGCCGTTGGCCATTGCCGAGGCCACCGCACGGTTTAAAGAGACGATCGGTGAAGGTTGCAGCCGCTCCAGCACGTCGTAAAGGTTCGAAATCTGTGGCCAATCGGTATCCTGCGGCCGTTTCGCTCCACAATGCAACGCCGCGATCGCCGCCTGCACCGCATAGGGGGCGGGGCCATTTTTGAGAGCTTCCTCCACCAGCGGCATCGCTTCCTCAATTTGCCCGCAATCCCACAGGCTTCGATCCTGTTCTTCCAGAAGCACAAGATCGCCTGCCGCGTCAGTGCGCGCATAGCGCCGCGCGTCGTGAAAGAGCATCAACGCCAATAATGCTGTTGCTTCGGTGGGCGCCGGCAGCATCAGTGCGCGAACAAGACGAGCCAGCCGAATCGCCTCCGCGCAAAGATCGGTACGAATGAGCGGCTCGCCGCGTGTGGGCGCGTAGCCTTCATTGAAGATGAGGTAAATGACCGCCAAGACGGCATCGATTCGCTCCGCCATTTCGTTCAGAGCGGGGACGCGATACGGAATGCCGGCATCCCGAATCTTCTGCTTAGCGCGAACCAGCCGCTGAGCCATTGTGGTGTTAGACACCAGAAAGGCCCGCGCGATTTCGTCCGTTCCAAGGCCGCCGAGAGTTCGCAGAGTCAACGCCACCTGCGCCTCAAGGGCAATCGCCGGATGGCAGCAGGTGAAGATCAACTTCAGGCGGTGGTCCGGAATCTGAGTGAAATCGTAATCTGGTTCGTGCGAACTTTCGCCCCACACGGCCGGGGACTGCACTGTCTCTTGGAATCGAGTTTTCTTGCGGAGTCGATCGATGCCTTTGTTGCGCGCCGTTTGAATAATCCAGGCGCGCGGCAGCTCCGGAATTCCCGATTCGCGCCATTGATCCACCGCTGCCGCGAAAGCTTCCTGCGCCACTTCCTCCGCCAGCGCGAAGTCATTGAATAGGCCGATCAGGGTAGCCAAGATGCGGCCCCAATCGGACCGGTAAACGTCTTCGATAATCTGGTCGGCTTCCCGATATGATTTCATCTAAGAAAAATTTTCCGGGAGACGTCGATTTGCGGATTCGCCATTCGACTTAATAGCGAACAGATTCTTGATGTCCAACGGTGAGTCCGATATTGAACGGGAGCAAAACAAATGAAATACATGCTGCTGATTTATGGCAACGAGCAAGACTCGACACAGGATGCACGCGAGAAGTGCTACCAGGAATCCGCACAACTCGGCCGAGATCTTTATGCCAAAGGACAGTTTATCGCCGCTGCGCCGCTGCATCCGACATCAACCGCCACTAGCGTGAAGGTGCGCAACGGGCGCCGAATCTTGACCGATGGTCCGTTTGCAGAGACGCGGGAACAGCTGGGCGGTTATTTTCTGGTGGAGGCAAAAGATCTGGACGAGGCGCTCGACATTGCGGGCCGTCTTCCGGGCGCGCGCATCGGAACAGTTGAAGTGCGCCCAGTGATTGAGGTCGCCGGTTTGCCGCACTACGAAGTTGTAGCTGGGCAGCACGCCAATAGTAAATAGTCAACAACAGAGAGCTATGCATCTAGGCAAATTTTCAAAGACTGGGCTCGTGCGAATGCATGACGTCTTGGAAGGCTTCGTCGATCGAGCGGAAGTACCCGGCATGGTTGGGTTAGTCAGCAAGGGCGGCGACGTGCATGTGGAGACAGTTGGCTACACCTCGCTTGATCGCACCCAAACGATGAAGCGTGACACCATTTTTCGTATCGCATCGATGAGCAAGCCGGTTGTTTCGGTGGCGGCGATGATTTTAGTCGAAGAATGCAAACTGCGGTTGGACGATCCGGTGGACGAGCATCTGCCCGAACTTGCAAATCGCAGGGTTCTGAAGCAGATGGATGGCAGTCTGGACCAGACTGTGCCTGCAAATCGTCCCATCACGTTGCGCGATCTGCTGACGTTCCGGTGGGGCTTTGGGATGGTTATGGCGCCCCCAGGTTCCTATCCCATCTATGAGGCGGCAATCAAGAATGGCATTCGTGTAGGCATTCCCCGGCCGCAGGAACAACCGGGCCCGGACGAATGGATGCGCGGTATGGGCGCGTTGCCTCTGATGCATCAACCGGGGGAGCGCTGGATGTACGATACCGGCTCCGACGTGTTGGGAGTGCTGGTCGGGCGGGTTGCCGGGCAGACTCTGGGCACGTTTCTTCGTGAACGTATTTTCAATCCTCTTGGGATGCGGGACACAGCTTTCTTTGTGCCTCAAGAAAAGACTAGCCGGTTCACCACAAGTTATTGGGGCGGGGCGGGGAAGCTGGAAGTATTCGATGAAAGCGAAGGCGGCCAATGGAATCGCCAGCCGGCCTTCGAATCAGGCGCCGGCGGTCTGGTCTCTACCGTCGACGACTACTTGGCCTTCAGCCAGTTGTTGCTCGATAAGGGCAAATGCAAGGGCGGCCGCATTCTGTCGCGCGCGTCAGTTGAACTCATGACCGCGGATCATCTAACCTCCGCGCAGAAGATCGTCTCAGGCTTGACGCCGGGAGACTTCGACAACCGCGGGTGGGGCTTCGGAGTTTCGGTGGTCACCCAGCGCGATGACGTGGCAAGTTCCGTCGGTCAGTTTGGCTGGAACGGGGGATTAGGCACATCTTGGTTCGCCGATCCTAACGAAGGCCTGACGGGCCTTCTTCTAACCCAGCGCGCATGGACGTCGCCGGTACCGCCGAAAGCTTCACTAGACTTCGCTACCACGGCGTATTCAGCAATAGACGATTGACTCGCGGCTTCGCCGATATCATCTCGGATAGGGATGGCCGTTGAGTGTCGTGAATGCACGGTAAATCTGTTCCGCCAGCATTGCGCGCGCTAATTCATGTGGAAATGTCATCGGTGAAAGCGACAACAGGAGATCCGCGCGCGGCTTCCAAGCTGCAGGTAAACCGTCATGTCCTCCGATTAAGAAGACGAGGTCTTGCGCCTCGTCGGCAGCTCGCTCGACAAGTTGGATGAATGCAGAAGAATCGTACGTTCGGCCGGTGGGGTCCAGGAAGACCTTCCGCGCGGCGGCGTGCTGGGCAAAGATGTCGAACCGGCGTGGATCGATCTCGCGCATCTCGCATTTTGCATATCGCCCGCTGCGCTTCATAAACTCGGCTGCAATCGCATTGGCGTGTTCGTCGCGCGCTTTGCCGATGTAGTAGAGATAGACTTTCACAGACCATCCATTATGCGAATTTTGAGCATCGGGGAAATTCTATGGGATGTAATCGGCGGCAAAGAATATCTGGGCGGAGCGCCCTTCAACTTCTCCGTACATGCCGTTCGGCTTGGCCATGAGGTCAAATTTCTAAGCGCGGTTGGAAAGGACGCTCGTGGGGATCGTGCCCGCCAGGAGGCCCAGGGATTTGGTATCGACATCGAACTGTTGGGCGAGACCGAACTAGCGCCGACCGGTGTTTCCGTGGTTTCAAACGAAACTGGCCACGGTAAGCATCAACTCCTGCGTCCCGCTGCTTTCGACTACTGTAATCTGACCGCGTCTCAAACAGCTGCGATCGCGGCCTGGCAGCCCGATTGGATCTACTTTGGGACGCTAGCTCAATTGACGCCAAGCACCCTTGCGTTGACACGCTCGCTGATCGAAGAGAATCCGCGCGCGCAACGGTTCTACGACGTCAATCTTCGCCCGCATAACTTTACCGAGCCAGTCATTCGCCAACTGCTCGCGCTTTCGACCATCGTTAAGTTGAACCGGGAGGAGATGCCGGAGTTAGCCGCTATGCACTCGCTCGCTATGGACATCCGTTTCCCCGGCTTCGCTCGCGGACTGATGGAACAATATCCCCTCAATTGCGTGTGCATGACCAATGCGGAGGAAGGGTGCGAGGTTTTTAGGGCGCATCCATTGGCGTCCATCCAATCCGCCGGTTATTCCATTCAGGTCGCTGACACCATTGGTGCGGGTGACGCCTTCGCGGCAGCTTTTCTGCATGGCTTAAATTTGAATTGGCCGCTCGAACGCGTTTGCGACTTTGCAAACCGCGTCGGTGCGCTAATGGCCAGCCGCGCCGGGGCAACGCCCGTCTGGACCGTCGCCGAAGCGGAAGGATTGTAAGCGCAACGAAGTCTGGCTTAGTGGTCTGGGATACCAACGGACATGTCGACCACAAATGCGCCTTGACTGCGCCACACATGCGTTTCTGATTGAGAAGAATTCGAACCAATGACAATCTGACAACCGGAGATGACTGTATCGCGCGAGTATTTCACGGCTGTTCCGGACGCTGCTCGCATAGCCCCTTTTACTGGTCGGCGATGATCGCGCTCCAGCGTGATACATGGCCAATGAACATTCACTGCGTTCTCACTTACCGGCGGCTTCGCGACGGCCTCTTACGGCGAGTGATCCTATCGAATAAAGTGCTCTACGCGTTTTTTCCTCGTTCTTTCGCGGAGCGCGGTTCGAAGTCTTCGAGTCCGTAGGATCGGTGATCATGGCTTAAGATCATGTTTGCCTTTCATTAGGACGTTATCATGCGTATTAACCGGAAAGCGCGCGGATTGGCGAAAATATTTGGCCGGTTCCGAATGGGCGTTCATTATGAGCACATCATACGGAAACGATTCAGGCGTTATACCAATCCGAGCCGACCTAAAATACGCCCTATCAGTCGTTGGGCGTGGAGCGGCCGAATGTCGGCTGGAGAATTCAGCTGGCAGGAGGAACGATTTGGGACCATTAAATGACCATGATGTTAACCGGAGTCCGTCGAAAACTTCGCCGGAAGCCAAGGTCCTGTACGACGAATGGTTCGACGAGCTAATACAGGATTCCTGGAAGCCATATCGTCCATCCCCGTGTTGGTGAAATACCTTTGCCTTCGTCGAAATCCTCAGAGCATCCGGAATCCATAAGTTATGAAAGAGCCATCCGAAAAACGCAATCTGCTGGGCCCAAACGATAGGGTACTGCTTGAGAAAATCCTGGAACAGCGGAAGGCGGAACAAGCCCCTAACTTGTCAGCCGAAGATTACTTCCAGTTCTTTTCGGCCGACCAGATTCTTAAAGATTATGATCTGCCCTCTGATGAAATTGAAGCCGGAATAGTGGATGGAAGTCATGATGGGGGGATCGATGCCGCCTACGTCTTGATCAACGGTCAGTTGATCGATGATGACTCGGACCTGGAGGGCTTGCGCCGAAACATTTCAATTGAGCTCATTTGTATTCAGGCCAAAAACACTTCGGGATTCAGTGAGGACGCAATGGACAAAATGCGGAGTTCAGCCGAAGCTTTATTTGATCTGACCAAGCCTCTGGACCCCGTAGCATCCGTTTATAACAGTGCGCTCCTCACAATCATGCAGAGATTCAGAGACAGCTATGGTCAACTAGCCTCGCGGTTGCCCAGCCTCACAATCAGCTACTACTATGCCTCAAAAGGAATCGACGTTCATCCCAATGTGGATCGCAAAGCCGAGGCGCTAGAGAGGACAATTAGAAACACGTTTTCTGAGGTCCGCTTCTTCTTTGAATTCATAACCGCCGGCAAACTGATCGCTCTCTATAGGCGTCAGCCGCGCACAACCCGCACTCTGGCTGTTTCACAGAATCCAATCTCGTCAAAGGGCGCATTCATATGTCTTGTTGCCATTCGAAATCTATTTGCATTTATTACTGATGGGGAAAAGCTAGCCCGACATATTTTCGACTCCAATGTTCGCGATCACCAACGCAAAACGGAGGTTAACAACGAGATTCAGCAGACGCTGCAGGACGCGAACGCAAAGGAAGAATTTTGGTGGCTTAACAATGGGGTGACTATTCTCGCCAAAGACGCCAGGCTCAGCGGCGACGAGATCACGATTGTAGATCCCCAGATCGTAAACGGCCTGCAGACATCGAACGAGATTTATAACTACTTAAGTGTCATCGGGAACGGCTCAAACGACGATCGATCTGTGCTTGTGCGAGTGATCGTTCCTAAGGGCGAAGAGAGTCAAGACCGGATTATTAAGGCGACAAACAGCCAGACTCCCATCGCTCCTGCATCACTAAGGGCAACTGAGAAGCTTCATCGCGACATCGAACAATTCTTTCGCTCTCACGGACTATTCTATGATCGCCGCAAAAACTTTTATAAAAATGAGGGAAAGCCAATCGACAAGATTATTAGTATTCCGTATCTAGCCCAGGCCGTGATGGCGACCGCATTACGACGTCCTGACACGGCCCGCGCACGCCCTTCTTCTCTTCTAAAAAGCAACGACCAGTATGAGAAAGTGTTCAGCGAACAACACCCTCTTCAGCTCTACATTTTCTGCGCGATGCTGATGAAACGCGTTGACGCATTTCTTTCAGCCCAGCCCGACGTCGATAGGAAAGACCAAACGAACCTGCGCTTTTACGTTGCAATGCTCGCTGCGATGTCGCTCTCTCCAAATCCACACCCAGGAATCAAGACACTCGCTGCCTTGGATCTAGGAAAGCTCGGAGATGCACATTTGGAGCGTAGTTTGGGCCGAGCAAGGAAAGCGTATCAGGAACTCGGCGCTTCAGATCAGGTTGCAAAGGGACCAGAACTTCTCAATGCGTTGACCACAGCATAAACCTCCTTACGTTGTAGGAATCGCTGCCGCATCTGGTCGGCTTATCAAGCGCTGGAACTCGCCTTAAAGGCGCTTATGTTACGGGATCAAATTGCAAGGAGATTCGATCGCGACCGATATCGAGTGGTCCGGCTGCCCCATCGTGCAGCGCAACCCCAAGAAGCTTGGTGGTGTTCTACCGTTCGCGATTTTCGCGGTCTCTCCCGATACTGTGGTGGAAAATCACGATGACGGCTTACCCGATGACGAGATCGCCCATCAATTTAGCCTCTTGCTCAAGGATATACGCACTATCCTGACGCACGCCGAACGGCCCGCCAGTCGCATGCGCGTACTTTTCAATAACAGCGCTCGGGCCGGCCTCAGGCGGTATCTTAGACACCATCAAGCCGCAACGGCGCGCAATCAACGTTGGGAACGACTGGAAAATGGCAAGCTGTCTGGCTGTGGAAAATGCTGGCTTCGAAGTGAGACCAGAACCTCGAATATCAGCATAGCCTTTCGGAGCGCAAACTCGACTCATAGTCCAGGCTCCAACCGCTGGCCGTATGTGAAGGAACATTATCCGAAATCTTGGCTGCTGTTGATACGGCCCAACCAACAGTTCCACTTTTTATCGAGGTGCCGCTGCCGCCTAAGCCTCTTACATTCCACCTAATACCTGACGAAAGCAAATTCCTTCGCGCGTCTTCGTTCTACTTCGACCCGGGCCGCGGTTTCGGTCGACTGCCCGAGGCGATAGCCTCCGCGAAGCCATGCAGAGGCTGAATATTTCCACCGGAAGCAAGAGCGGAAGGGAACTCACGCGCGAGGTGAAGAACTTCGTAGCGGCCGAGATCGCAGAGTGCGAAAGCCTTTGATCAGCAGCACGGCGCTCAGCAGCGGAGGAATGGCCACGATCCAAACAATTTGCGTATACAGATGACGGTCAGAGAGTGCACCTACGATGGGTGAAAGCATCATCTGCATTAAGCCATATCCAAACCCAAGAGCCGCAATGGAGAGACCGCTGCGCTCCGGACCGTATAGATCGATGGGCAGCGCATAGATGTTCACGCTGCCCGCCAGCGCGAAAAAGAAACTGAGCGAAATGATGACCGTCGCAGCCGCCGGACTCTTTGTCATTGGCAGCAGCAAGGTAATCAACATCCCGGCCGCACTGATGCCAACCGCTTTGCACCGCGCGCTCACGGCTTCGGACCCGCGCCGCATCCATCGCAGCGATAGCCATCCGCCAAAAAATCCGCCCAAATTAGAAATCAATGGAGGGATCCAGACGTAGCGTGCCGCCTGAGTCAATGAGACGCCGTCCACATGGATCAAGTAGAGTGTTGTCCAGTTAGTCCACAGCGAGTAGCTCGGCATCCACAGTGCGTTCGCGATCACCAGCGTCACCAGGCGCGAATCGGCCAGCAACGAGAATGAGCTTCGTCGAACGGCGTTTGTTGTGGAAGCCGGCCGGTCTGGAAATTGCGGAGGAATAGCCCGGTTGACGATCAACCAAAGTGGAATCCACAGAAGACTCATCAGCCCTGTAATGACGAATGGCGTGCGCCACGAATCCGCCGCGGCCACCGCAATCCAAAGCGGAGCGAGCGCGAAGCCAACGCTGATGCCGATTTGATTGACCGCTGCGCCGAGTGCTCGCTCTTCCGGTTTGAGATAGTTGCCGTTGGTTTTACCGACGGAAGGTACACCCGCCGACTCGCCGACCGCCAATGCTGCACTTGTTAGCGCCAAGCCTGGAAAGCTGCGGATCAACCCTCTAGCACTCGCCGCGGCTGACCACCATGTGACAGCCGCGGTCATCCCGCGATTGACGCCGGCGCGGTCCAAGAACCACCCCGAAAACAAAGAGCCAACCGCATACACGATCGAAAAAATAGACAGCACCCACCCGTAGCCGGTCTGGTTGAAATGCAGGTCAACCATGATCAGCGGGATCAGCACGCCCAACAGCGCCCGGTCCAAATAATTCAGCGTCGAGGACGCGATAAACACGCTCACCGCAAGCCAACGAAGCGAAATGGAGCGGCTCATAGTCACTCGCTATCATCGGACATGACAACGCCCAAACATGAAGATGCCAATAGCCGCTAACCAACCGGTTTGGCTCCGTCGCCATTTCTTGCAATCGGCTGCGGTGTTGGCCGGTGCAAGCGCGTCCGATGCATCCGGCAATTTTCCTCGCGGCACGATTCTGGATGTGGGCGGCATCCGTGTCGGCCATGACACCGACCCGCGTCGGCCAACAGGATGTACCGTTGCACTATTCGACCAGGAAGCAACGGCGGGCGTTGATGTGCGCGGCTCTGCGCCGGGTACGCGCGAAACGGATCTGCTGAATCCGGTCAATACCGTCCAACAAATCGATGCCATCGTGCTTTCGGGCGGCAGTGCTTTTGGGCTTGAATCCGTTTCCGGCGTGATGCGCTATCTGCGCGAGCACGGCCGAGGTTTTCGCTTGGGCGGTTTGACAGTTCCGATTGTGCCTGCCGCCATTCTCTTCGACCTGGAAGTTGGCAAATCCGGGCAGACCGTCTGGCCCGATGCCGAAGCCGGTTATCGCGCCTGTCAGGCCGCCTCGGCCACAGATCTCCCGGAGGGCAATGCCGGAGCAGGTGCCGGCGCCACAGTCGGCAAGCTCTTCGGAACCGCCTACGCCATGAAATCCGGCTTTGGAACCGCCAGTTTGAAAATCGGCGGCACGGGTGTTGTGGTTGGCGCCATGGTCGCTGTGAATGGCGTGGGTGATGTTCGCGATCCCACGACGGGGCGCATCCTTGCCGGCGCCCGCAATGCCGCCGGCGATGGCTTTCGCGACTCAATAGCTCAGATACGCAACGGCTATGGAGTCGTGGCACAGCCGGGCGCGCATACCACCTTGGGCGTGGTCGCTACCAATGTTCGCTTCACGAAAGTGGAGATGACGAAAATCGCGCAAATGTCCCAGGACGGACTGGCGCGTGTCATTAATCCCGTACACACGCCATGGGATGGCGATACGATCTTCGCCGTTTCCACCGGAACCAGCGAGGTTCAAGCCCAGTTAGGTATGGTTGGCGCCGTCGCCGCCGAAGTGATGAGTGCAGCTGTAATTCGCGCGGTCCTGGCCGCCGTCTCCATCCCCCACTATCCGGCTGCTCGCGACCTACGACAGTAAGACCGCCTCGCCGATTGCGCCACAGTGCCGTTTCATCCGCTGCCGTAATTCGGCGCGCGCCCGGAGCAACCTGCTCTTAGCGGCAGCTACTGAAATTCCCAATTTTTCGGCGACCTCGGGCATTGGACGCCGCTGGACATCACGCATCATGAAAACGTTGCGCAGCAGCGGTGGAATCCGCTTGATCTCCTCCCGGAGCACCTGTGCGACTTCCGTCCGCCCCAATTCCTGTTCAGGGGAGCGCTGCTTGTCAGGTAAATCCAGCGGTACCGTATCGGGGCCCACAGCCGCATCGTCCAAGAAGTAAAACCGCGCCCGCCGCGTTTGCCTCAGCCGCATGAGGCACTGATTCACCACAATGCGCGTCAGCCAAGTTGTAAATTTCGCGTCCTGTTGGAATTGGTTGATATGCTCGTAGGCTTTCCAAAAAGCATTCTGCACCTCGTCTTCCGCGTCCGCTTTGTCTCTCAAAATGGAAAACGCGAGCTTGGAAGCGGCAGTCTGGTGGCGCTTCATCAGTTCGGCGAAAGCCGTATTGTCACCGTGTTGGCAAAGTTCCACTAATTTTTGGTCGGCCACGTCCAGGTAGCTGGTCGTCTTTTGAATCCGTAGCTTTTGTTGAGAATCCATGGACTTAAGCCTCTATGCACAACTCTAGTACCGATCAGGAAGCAGCGGTTACGCCGGACAAAAGTGGTTTCAGCGACATACAAATTAACGAGCCAGAAGTAAGCGCGAGTGAAACGAAGTTGACCGAGACTGAAAATAGTGAAAAAACTCTAAGGCGCATCCTATCCAGCTATGAAATCGGCGCCAAGCTGCGGCATCTCCGTTTGCGGAAAAAGATTTCGCTCGTTGACCTTGGCAAACACACCGGCCTTTCCGCCTCAATGCTCTCCCAGCTCGAAAACGGCAAACTGGTTCCTACCCTATCTACGTTGGCACGCATCGCGATGGTTTTCGACGTCGGTTTAGAGCACTTCTTTGCCGACAAACGCTTGAGTAGAACTTTCACCATCGTTCGGGCGGAGGAACGCCTCCGCTTCCCGGACCGTCCTGATAACCAAGGACCCGGCTTCTATTTTGAGGTTTTGGCATTTGGAGCCAGCGAGAAGACCATCTCCGCGTACCTGGCTGATTTCCCGAAGCACGCAGCTCAAGAAGTCGCCGAACACTCGCATGAAGGCTCGGAACTGGTTCACGTGCTGGAAGGCGTTCTCGGGATACACTATCAATCGGAAGATCACCTGCTTAATGCAGGCGACAGTGTCTACTTTGATGCCTCCGAGCCGCATTCCTACTTCGGTCAATCGGACACGCCTGCCAGGGCCATTGTCATCACGACTCCGCCGCGCTTGTAACATCGCTTTGACCGCGCTGATCCTGTTGGCAACCCTACCCAAAATAGAAGCTGCTCATGGCTCATGGACAGAATTAAATATCGGTCCATTTTACATTGATTCGCAAGGGGATACGGCATCCGCCTCTCAGACACTCAACGATCTCGAACAGATGCGTTGGGTGCTGGGTGACTTGCTGGAATTGAGAGATGTGCCGTCCTTGTGGCCCATCCGCATCCTGTTGACTCGATCCGCGCCCCCAACAAATCATCTGGTCTGGCAGGACGGCAACTATCTCTTGATCGCGACGCCTGGCGAACCCATCCCCCTTGGGGAGATCGCTGGACTGCTGCTGGATGCCAATACTCCCCCGCTACCGCCGGATGTCGAAGCGGGATTGCGCCAATTATTCAGCACTTTACATTCAAAAGGCTCACATGTTACTTGGGGTGGCGCCCCACCACACCCGGACTTGGCGTATGCACGAGTGCAAATGTTTGCAACCAAACCGGAATACGCGGGCCGGTTCCACATTTTTGTCACATCCATGGCCGACAGTTCCAACATCCGGACCGCCGAAACCAATGCTTTTGGTAAGAGTGCCGATGTGATTGAAAAAGAAGTCGCTACAGACCTGGCTGCTAACAATTGGCAAGCCGTCACCGTTTCTGGCCGTCCGCTCGATCCCAAGCACGATTTCGGTCAACATCCACTTGATGCTGTGGCTGCCGAAGTCTACTTGGCCGACGGACGATTGCCAACCGACCAGAAGGCTGCACAGGACGCTGCCAAGGCTGCCGTCATGGCCGGGAAGGCAAGTTCGGCCCTCGGTTACGAATCCTTGGCTCAGCTTGCAAAGCTTCAAAACCAAGATCCGCAACCCTATCTTAAGGAAGCGATTGAGGCTGGGTCCAGAAGTGCAAACGTCTACTATATGGAGTCGCAGAATGTGATGCCGGTGGACGTTATGCCTCTTCTCAAAAGGGCTGCAACGTTGAATCCGCGTTGGGCTGAACCCGTTATTGGCGAGGCACAAGTAGCTGAGAATCCAGCGGATTACGAGGAATTGCTAAAGCAAGCCGTTAAATTGGATCCACGTTCGGCCGCGGACTGGCAGATGCTCGCTCAAGCCCAGCTAGTCAACGGCCATGTTGCCCAGGCGCAAGGAAGCTGGCTGAGGGCGGAAGATGCGGCCAAAGACGACGCTGAGCGCGAGAAGATCCACCTACGGCGCTTGGATTTTGAGTCGAAACGCCTGGATGCGGCTGAGGCTGCGCGGCGGCGTGAGCGCGATGCCGCAAAGGCGGATGACCAAAAGGCTCAGGATGCCGAGTCAGAGAGGATTCGCAAGGCTGTTGAAAAAGCGAACGCATCGCTCGATGCTCAGGCCGGTGGCGAAGCGCCAGCCAATGTCGTGCCTTGGTGGGACGATAAATCCGGCGTGCAACTCAAGAGCACTTTGACCAAGGTCGATTGTCTTTCCGGACACGATCGGCTCTGGGTAACGGGCGAGAATGGCAAATTGATGGCCCTTCTCCTTCGCGACCCCTCACGATTCTCATCGCTCAGCTGCGGCCCCCGGCGTCCCCCGCTGAACGTCACGCTCACCTATTCTCCTCACCCCGATCGAGCCTCGGGAACTGCCGGACAAGTCCTCCAACTTACCATTCAGTGACGATAGACCTCCGCACAGCCGTGGTGGCCGACGTGACTCGGCTCAAAGAAATCGAACAGCTTTCCTTTGCAGATCCCAGCTGGGAGCCGCAGGATTTTTTGCGTTACGACTGTATAGTGGCCGAAGTTGCCAACCGGGTGGAAGGTTTCATCGTCTCGCGAATCGTCGTGGCGGAGCGCGAAATTTTGAATTTAGCGGTTGATCCCGCCTGGCGCCGCCGGGGAGTCGCTACCATCCTGCTGACGTACCAATTGACCATGGGCGGCACTTACTATCTGGAGGTGCGTGAGTCCAATCTCGCGGCGCAAGCTCTCTACCGCAAGTGCGGTTTTGAAGAAGTCGGACGGCGCCCCAGCTATTATGACCTCCCGACCGAATCCGCTATTGTCATGCGCATGAAATAATGCTAATTTTTGAATGCGGACGGCCACTGGTGACCGGCCGCGAGTGAAACAATGCACTCACACCCACCGGGCCAGATCCTTCTTGCGCGACACCGGGTACTTCTGTCACCCGCATCCGCACGAGAGGGCAATCGGAACCAGACTCGGCGTGGTCACTCACAAAGGAGAAAACCTTGATGGAGAATCACACGCAAGACGAAGAGTTAAAAGCGCATCTGCTTGCTACCAACCCGCAGTTCAAGCAACTTGCCGAGCAGCATGCGCAGCTGAAACAGGAGATCGAAGCGATCGAAGCGAAACCTCACGTCACTGAGGTCGATGAAGTCGAGGAACACCGGCTTAAGAAACTTAAATTACACGTTAAGGATCTGATGAACGAGATCATCGTCAATTACCGGCACGCCTCTGTCGGTTAAGGACTAACGTACTGAACTAAAGTACTGAACTTAAGTAAGCTGGGAGCGTTACGAACGCTCCCTTTCAGGCCCCTCTAAGATATCCTTCCGCGGAGCATAGTCCAAAGCCCATCCATATTCGAGAAGTGGTCTTGCCGCAAGCGCGAAGTCTGCCGCAATCCGCACTACTTTTTCCGACAAATATTCCTCTGGGGTAAGCGGCCGGTACAGCACAAAAGAAACTTGCTTAAACATTTCTTCCAAAGCAGTCCCGGCCTGCGCTTCAAAGCCCCTAGGCAGCCGCGTGAGTGGCCGTTCCTTCATCAAACTCAGCCCCTTCTTATTCAACCCGGAAAGGACGCGCGAGAATTTCTTCGAATCCGCCGCCATGGCCGCGCGCCAAGCCTGGAGAAACGGACGCTCTGGCATCCAAAATCCAGCGGCAATGAAGGATTGATCGCAGGAGATATGCACGTACACTTCGCCAAGCGACGTGTTCGCGTGTGATTGTCTCAAGGATCCGCCTAAGTGCGTGTTGAACGGCGTCTTGTCGGCTCTAAAGCGTATGTCTCGATAGATGCGGGTGAGCGGATTTTTGTCCTTCGCGTGTAACGGAAAGCCGCGCGCCCGGCAAGCCGCCGCGATGGCATGAACAAGTGATTCCATCGGCGCGCGAACGGTCTCCTCAAAGATCTGTTTCCGTTCGCGAAACCAATCGCGATCGTTATGGCGCTTCAAGTCGCGCAGGAACTTTAAACCCGCCTTCGGAAAGCCGGAGAAGGGAACAGCGGTCGCAGTCGACGCCGGCTTCGGCGCTCGTTTGGTCAGAGTCGGCATACCTCAAACAGGATGACAGCAAGTGTTCCGGCACGCCTTCACTCGAGCCAGACTCTCGTATTCGGCAGGAAGGGCAAAGGCCCGAAGGCTGCGACTTACTCGTCTTCTTCAGCCGGCGTTCCGTGCGCCTTGGCTGCCGCGATAATCTTCTCCGCCTGCAGCGATGGCACATAGTCGTAATGATCGAACTCCATATGAAACGAAGCACGGCCTTGCGTCTTC
This sequence comes from Bryobacteraceae bacterium, assembly GCA_049802535.1. GTDB lineage: Bacteria > Acidobacteriota > Terriglobia > Bryobacterales > Bryobacteraceae > Bog-105. Next base: position 20,100 of record JBARMQ010000308.1, read on the forward strand.
GAAATCAAATCATTTTGATAGTTCAGCATTTCCGACATCGGTACTAAGGCGCGGATGATCTGCGTTGTGCCCTTTGTATCCATGCCCGAAATGCGCCCGCGACGTCCATTGAAGTCGCTCATCAAATCACCGGCGAAGTCAACAGGGGTATCGACTTCGACTTTCATCACCGGCTCTAGCAGCGCTGGGCGGGCCTGTTGCATCGCGGCGCGAAACGCCTTGCGGCCAGCCAGTTTAAACGCCATTTCCGAGGAATCGACGTCGTGATAGGAACCGTCATAAACGGTCACACGAAAATCCGTAACCGGAAAGCCGGCCAAAAATCCCGCCTCCGCCGCCTCCACAATGCCTTTCTCCACTGCGGGAATATATTGCCTGGGAATGGCGCCCCCGAATACTTCATTGGCAAATTGAAAATTCTCGCCGCGCGCCAGCGGCTCAATTTTGATCCAGCAGTCGCCAAACTGCCCGTGGCCGCCGGTCTGCTTCTTGTGGCGGCCTTGCACGCTCGCCGTGCCGCGAACGGTTTCGCGATACGGAATCTTGGGTGCCTTCAACTCAACTTCCACGCCGTAACGCCGGCGCAATCGGCTCACCACGATTTCGAGATGCTGCTGTCCATTGCCCGCGAGCAAAAATTCTTTGGTTTGCGGATCGCGATAGAACCGCAAGGACCGGTCCTCTTCCAGCATCTTTGACAGAGCCGTGCTCAGGCGGTCTTCATCGTTGCGTGTCTTTGCCGAAATGGCATACGCGATCGATGGTTCAGGTATGTCCACGCCTTGATACGGCGCGCAATTCGATTTGTCGCATAACGTGTCGCCCGTTAGCGTGTCCTTCAATTTTGCGACTACGCCAATGTCACCCGCCCGCAATTCGGTAACCGGGTTCAGCGTCTTGCCAAAAGGCGTGGTGATGTGGGCCAAACGCTCCGCCGCGTTCGAGCGCATGTTGCTGAGGTGCGCGTCATCCTTCATGGTTCCGGAGACGACTTTGAAGTAGGTGAGCCGTCCCGCAAATGGGTCGGCCGCCGTCTTGAACACGAAAGCCGACAGTCCGCCGTTTGCGCTTACCGCACGATTGACGGTGGCTCCCTCCTGTATCGCTTGGAGCGGCGGCCCCTCCAGGGCGTTCGGGAAGATCTCGGCAACGAAATTCATCAATAAGTCCACGCCAATGTTCTGAACGGCAGACGAGCAGAGCACCGGGAAAATGCGCCGTTCGCGCATCGCCTGTTTCAAGCCGCTCACAATGTGTTCAACCGGAAGCGTGCCGGTAGCGAAGAATTCTTCGAGCAGTTCATCGTTGCCTTCGGCGATCATTTCCACCAACGCTTCGTGCGCGCGGTTGGCCTGCTCCGCATAAGGGCCGGGAATGTCACCCTCTTTCCCCTTGCCGTCGCCGCCCGCGGTGTAACAATAGCTGCGCATGCGGACCAGGTCGATAATGCCGTTCATCGTCTTTTCCGAACCGATCGGCAGCTGCACCGGAAGCGCGCCACGGCCAAAGATCTCGGCGAATTCGCCAGAGACTCTTTCAAAGTTGGAGCGCTCGCGATCGAGCTTGTTCACAACCAACGCGCATGGTTGCTCAAATTCAGCCGCGAATGCCCAAACCTTCTCCGTCGAGACCTCGACGCCCGCTACGCCGTCGACTACCGCGATGGCTGCGTCGGAGGCGCGCATCGAAGACTTAGCTTCATTCAGGAAGATGTTGTATCCGGGAGTGTCGATCAGGTTGATCTTGATCTTCTGCCACGGAAAAGAAGCCACCGAGGACGTGATGCTAAGTCTCCGCTGTACTTCCTCTTCATCGAAGTCGGTGAGGGCGTTCCCGTCATCCACCTTCAAGAGCCGGTCGGTTGCGCCGGCGGTATACAGCAGGGCTGAGGCCAGCGATGTTTTCCCGGCATGCCCATGCCCGATCAAAGCCACATTCCGAACGTCGGAACTGTCGAAGACCCTCATAAGGACACCTCCTGGCGCGGCAGCCTGGCCGGCCAAGCCCGCAGCATATCAAATCGATGACAAGCAAATGACGCCAAGCGTAACAACGTAGCCGCGTGCGCGTCCTAGCGAGTAGAGGACGGATAAATGCCCAAAGGACTTTTGCGCATGGCGCTCGGCTGGATGATGATCGGAGACGGCTTGGCGGCCCTTTTCGCGCCTTCCGCATATATGCGCAGGTGGCAGGTCGGCAATGGTTTCATCGACGACTTATTGGAATATTTTGCCGAAAATCCAGGCGTGACACGAAGTGTCGCCGTGGCAGAAATTGTGGCAGGGGTTACATTATTGTCGAAGTAAAATACTTTCCGTGAAATAC
>JBARMQ010000309.1:0-11813 GCA_049802535.1 Bryobacteraceae bacterium
TCTGTGTTGGACGGTGTCCGGCGGCAGTAACGACAATGTTTGTGTCCACAGGTCACGCGCCTCAATCCATCGGGAAGCCGCCGTCGCTTGCTGGGCCATCGCCGCAATACTTTCCAGTTGCTCGGCATGCGTCAGTCGCCGGCAACTGGGGCAACTGAGGGCAGAGGGCGAGAGCGGCGCTCCGCATTCCGGGCACGTGGACGGAAAGGCAAATTGTTCGAGAGCAGACATCTATATCTACAATGTCATCTACAATTGTCGGACTAGTTGACCAGAGTGGCGACCTGATATGGCCCGGTGATAACGAGATCGGACCTGCCGGTCAGATGCCAAGCTTGCCGCAGCCCGATGAGGATGATGAAGAGCGAGATCAAATTCATTGGATTAGAAAGCGCGAGGAACGGCGCGGCCAGCCCCAGCCATGCCAAAGTCAACAGCAACGGAGCTATGCTGCCCGTCCGATGCTCTTCGGCTTGTACAGGTATGACGGCGGCGGCAGGAGCGCCTGTCGAGGCATGTATGACAGGTCGTGCCTGGACGCCGTGAGCGACGGCGATGGCGACATAGCTGAACGAGATAGCAAAATAGGTCAAGAGCACTGCCAAGATCTGCTGAGGGCGGCCGCCTAAGCCGCGCGATGCATGCCGAATGGCCTTCCCAACCATGTAGCCGACAAGAATAGCGATAAGGCCAATTTCCAAGTGAGTCGCGATGGCGACGGTCGAGTAGATAATGCATCCAGCGAGGGCGGCGCCAGCCCCATAGAGAGCGGCTTTCAAGAGAACGTGCGGCGGTGGTGCTTGCTGAAAGGCATGGACACGTTGAGCGCAGGATGGGCAGGTTGTCCGCCCGTGCACGTGGAAATACGTATCCACTAACGGAGACTTACAGGCTACGCATCGGGGCGCATTGGCAGCGATGGCGTTGGCCGGCTCAGCGCGCGTGAATTGCAAAGACTCGGGGGGAGGCGGATTTGGTGGCATTTGGTCGTTGGGAGGCATCACACGTTTATACCTATGGACGGAGAGACGCGGTTTGATTAGCAGCACGTTGACGGCCAATCCAAGTTGTCACCCGGGCATCCAGCAGATTAAGCGGCAGCGAGCCCGCATCTAAGATTTCGTCGTGAAAGGCCCGAATGTCGAAGCGATTGCCGAGCTGATCTTGCGCGCGCTTGCGCAGCTCCAAAATTTTCAGTTGGCCTAATTTATAGGCGAGCGCTTGACCGGGCCATGCAATATAGCGGTCCACCTCCGATTGCGGGCAATATCCAAGATGCGCGTTAAAGAAGTCGACCATTTGCTGGCGGCTCCAATGTTTATAGTGCACGCCCGTGTCGACAACCAGGCGTACGGCGCGAAAGAGCTCGCTCGCCAATCGGCCGTAATCCATTTTGGGGTCACGATAGAAGCCAACTTCTTTGCCAAGCCGCTCGGCATAGAGCGCCCAACCTTCGGCATATGAGTTGATCTGGATGGCGCGGTGGAACGGATGCAGGCCAGGCAGCTCCTGGGCAATCGAGATTTGCATGTGATGGCCAGGGATGCCTTCGTGGTAAGCAGTCGCTTCATCGTCGGTCATGTCGTGGTGGGTAGGGTCGTACGTGTCGACCCAGACCTGGCCGGGCCGAGAGCCATCGGGCGTTCCAGCAATGTATTCAGTGGACCCTTCCTTTTCCATATAGGCGGGAACCGAGGTTACGATGAGCTTTGCTTTGGGCAGAAGACCAAATAGCTGTGGCAGCTTGGGCCTCATCTGGTCGATGTAGTGCCGGAAATTGTTTAGAATCTCTTCACGCGATTTGGCTTTCGTGCTGGGATCGGAACTGAGGGCCTTGGCGTAAGCCTTACCGTTCGGGAAGCCTTGCGTCTTGGCTAAAGCGTCGATCTCCCCTTCGATTTGGCGGACTTGCGCGAGGCCGAGTTGGTGGATCTGTTCCGGAGTGAGGTCGGATGTGGTCTGCAAATGCACGTCGAAGCGATACAACTGATCGCCTTGGGGCAGAGACCAGATGCCCGGCTGCGTACGCCCCTTCGGAACGTAATCGGCGACAAGAAACGCTTCGAACTTGCGATAAGCCGGGCGCACCTGATCATCGATGACGTGAAGCATTTCCTGGTGGAGGCGCTGCTTGTCCACAGCCGGAAAACTAGCGGGCATGTGGGCAAGGGGAGACGCGAACGGACTCTGCTCTCCGGCCGGCTCGGCAATGTCGCCGCATTGCTTAACCGCTTGTTCCAGCAGAAAACGCGGGGGCATCATCCCGTCCTTTTCGCCGAGCTTCAGAGTGGCGACCACCTGTTCAAACCGGCCGGGGATTTGCTTCAGACGACCTACATAGTCTTCATAGTGGCGAACAGTATCGAACGGAGCGTAGGTGGCAATCTGCGGAAGGTTAATTTGAACGCCGTTGAATTGATCGACGGGCATCTGCCAAAGCTTTAGATCGATGAACCTGATCTGATCATCGAGCGAACCAAGCAGGAGCCTGCGGTCGAGCTCATCCTGTTCACTCACGTTGGTCAAGTCGATGGCGCGTAGATCGGCGAGAAGCCCAGCAGACTGCTTTCGCAGACTCGCGAAGTATTCGGGAGAGAATTGCGAGAGCTGATCGTTGTATTGATACTCTCCCAGTTGAGTCGCAGACTCGGGATTGTTTTGCAGATAGAATTGCCACCAACGATCTTCGAAATGCCGAAGAGCCGCATTGTGGGCAGCAGGCGTTGCTTTTGATTGAGCATGCATCGCGGGTAATAGGGCGCAACTCATCAAGGCACAGACGCCGAGAGTTGCGGACAGAATACTGATAAGCTTCTTCATTTTTTCGGTGGTTCTAAGCGTAGGAGGATACGGCAGCCGCATTCTTGGCGGAGCGCTCTCGATCGATTTTCTCGAGATATCCGCTGTCGCGCAACGCCTGTAATGGATTATGCACGAGACCCTTGCTGCGACGCCAATCGGCGATAGTCGGCCGGACATCCGTAAAGAAGGCGTCTCGTAGACATTCTTCGGCGCCCATGACGTCGGCTGAGCCTTGCGCCTTTTGCAGTCGCGCGTGGTCGACGAGTGCCGCCTTGGTATACAGTTCCTGCGCCGTCATGACAGTTTGAACCATGGCTTCCATTTTGTTCTTCATGTTGTGGCTTTGGTCGATCATGTAAGCCACGTCGGGGGAAGTTTCCGTTTCCCAGGCGAAGAGAGCAATTTCGTGAAAAATGCGAAACACCTGATACGGATCGATGGAGCCGATGGTCAGGTCGTCGTCGGCATACCGGCGGTCGTTGAAGTGAAAACCGCCCAGCATGTCTTCACTCAGCAGCCAAGCGACGATCTGCTCGATGTTTTGGGCGGCGTAGTGGTGCCCCGTGTCCACGAGAACCTTTGCCTGCGGACCGGCGCTGCGCGCGAGCAACAGCGACATACCCCAATCGGCGACGTCGGTGTGATAGAAGTACGGCTCGAAGGGCTTGTATTCCACCAGCAGCCGCTGATGGGGATTGAGATGCTGGTGCAGATCGCGGAGACCTTCCGCGAACCATTCTTTGCGATGACGAATGTTGGCCGCGCCGGGATAGCTGGAGCCATCCGCAAACCAAAGCGAAATGTCGCGGCTGCCGAGACGCTTGGCTACTTCGACGCTTTCCCGCAGATGATCCTGGGCGCGGCCGCGAATGCATGGATCGGGATTGCCAAGCGAACCGAATTTGTATTCCTGATCCTGAAACACATTCGGATTGATCGAGCCAGGACGGATGCCGTATTGGCTGGCGTACCGATCGATCTGCGCAACGCTTTCAATGCCGGAAGGAAGATCCCAAAGCACATGCAGCGCGATGGTGGGGCATGCTCCGGTCAGTTTGTGCACTTCCCCAGCGTCAGCGAACTTATCTTCGACACAAGTGGCTGCGCCTGGCTGGAGAAATTTGCCGAAGCGGGTGCCCGTGTTGGCGAAGCCCCAGGAGGGAATCTCGATTCGAAAGGCATCGAGCGCCCTCCAGGCCGTTTGTTCGTTGATCTTCGGCATAGTGGATACCTAATGCTTGAGCATATCGCCACGATGGACCGTGGCTGATCGTTGGCCTGAAACTGCCGCCTCGAACCCGTGAACAAATTTTCCTGGTTTTCGTACTCTACAGAGGGAGAGTAACGATGGCGTTTCAAAAGTTTGTTGAAGAAGTGCAGGTGATGGGCCGCGACCTGGTGGATCGAGTCAAGACTCTGATTCACGAAGGGAACGTTCAACGGATCATCATCAAAGATGAGCACGGCAATACGTTTGTAGAGATTCCGGTTACCGTCGGACTTGTTGGGCTGGTTTTGGCGCCGGTGTTGGCCGCGGTGGGCGCTATCTCAGCTTTGGTGGCGAAGTTCACCATTGTCATTGAGCGGTCAGAAGCCAAAAACCCTGTTGCTACCGCCACGGCGGAAACGGGAAGGCATGACGCTCTGTAAATTGCGCTCCTAAGCGAGTGCCGGCCCTGAGTCGGGGATAAGAATAGCCGACATGGACCCCGAGCAGTTCGGCATGCGGGGATCCGCCCCGTAAGCCTGTATTTGCTCTCGCGCGAATTCGGCCTCCGGGCGTTCACAGGTAATGACAATCGTCCGGCCGTTGGTGTCCACCTCCACCGCGTGCTGGAATGCCTCGTTTACTGTAAACACAAACAGTTTTTGCAGCATCTCGATCACGTATTCGTAGGTGTGCTCGTCGTCGTCGAGCAGCACAACATGGTAAAGACGTCCATGTTCTTTCTCCTCCAACCTGGAAACGGAAGGGGTTGAAACGGGAGTAGCGGCTGGAGCAATGGTGCTATTTTGCATGGCCCGCAATTTTCTAGTGTAGTGCGTGAGTCAGAATCAAGTTTTCGACGGCGCCGAGAGCCTACCGATATAGACTCTGGTGTCGTATAAAAAGGTGACGTCGCCATTGATAGCGGTTTCGGCAACCAGGTTTCTAAGGTTTTGTTCCATCGCGACGTACTCGGCTGTCCCCGGGAGCGGCGAGTAGGAGGAAGAGCGCAACCTTCCCAGCGCCCCTTCGAAATCGAATCGTTGACTATAGACGAAAGTGAACGCGCTCCAACGGTTCGCCCCAAAAAAACGGTCGAACACGGCGGAATCGCCGCGGCTTGCTTCAATCTCCTGGTATTCGGGAGAGTGCTGGCGGAGCAGCCGTTCGTATCCGGCAAGAAAGGGTGTCGACCCTTTCTGCCGCTCGTTCCAGACAAGCACGACCCATCCAGAGGGTTTGAGAATACGCACAAACTCTTCCCTGCTGCGGGCCGCATCAAACCAGTGGAATGATTGTCCGCAAGTGACGGCGTCGCAGGAGTGAGGGGCCAGATTGGTCGCTTCGGCTGTTCCGTGAACGCTCTGAAAGCGCGGGAAACTCGCCAGCAAGTCTTCGGCGGCGGCGCGCATACCGGCGTTCGGCTCTACACCAAATACCGTACAGCCGAAATCGAGGAACAATCGCGCCAATAGGCCGGTTCCGGAGCCGATGTCGGCGATGACAGAGGACGGATCAATTCCGCAGTGTTCGATGATCTTCGTCATCATCTCCGCGGGATACGAAGGCCGATAACGCACATAGTCATCGACGCGGTTCTGAAAACGTTCCGTGCTGAGCACGCGGCAGTCTCCTTACAGTAGATAAAAAATTTGATGCGTTTGCTGCGCTATTCTGCGTTGTTAGCTTGGACAAATCTGACACCATCGTTTGGCAAATTCCTTTAGCGGTGAGCCACGATGAATTGAACGCTTGCCGCAATCTCCTCTCAGAAGAGGAGCACGCACGGGCGAAGAGGTTTCACTTCGATTGGCTGGAACGTCGTTTTGCCGTTGCGCACGGACGGATGCGGACTATCCTGGCGCAGCATACCGGCGTTCCCGCAAAAGAACTCACATATCGAAATACAGAGTACGGGAAGCCTTTTCTGGATGGTTCATTAAACACCTATTTCAACTTATCTCACTCCGGTGAACTAGCGATTCTGGCGATTGCAGCAACCGACTTGGGCGCGGACGTCGAGTTCATTCGGCCGATGGACGATTTCGAAAAAGTCGCGGAAGGGTTTTTCAGCGAGCACGAAGTTGCCGCGCTACGCGAGTATCCGCAGGCGGAACGGCTACGCGCCTTCTATCGCTGTTGGACGCGAAAGGAAGCGTTTGTCAAAGCGATCGGCGAAGGATTGTCCATTCCGCTGGGCTCATTTGCAGTGTCACTCGACGAGCATAACGCAGTGCTGCTCCAGGCTAATCCGCCAAAGCGTGCGGAGGGGTGGACGATCTTGGCGCTGGACCTAGGCTCCGATTACGTGGGCGCGGTCGCGATGCGCGGCCCCGGCACGCTCAAGACGCGATGGTGGAACGGTGAGCTGCCGTGAGACTTATGACTCAAGAACAGCGAAGATTTCCTCGACAGCGGCGCGAAAGGGCGCGGTCAGGTGATCGTCCGAACGATAGACAGTAACTGAATCCAAATCCGCCGCGTGGACCAGAACGAGACGCTTGATATAGTCGACCTCGATAACATTGGGCACGCCCCGGTCGAGATATAGGCCGACTTTCTGAAGGCGGCGAGCCCTGCGTTCAGAGGGTGAAATGACCTCGATGACCAGCAAGGGCACACCCTCAAACCAGCGGTGATTCTTGATCGCCCGACGGGCATCCTCCTCTCGAATGACCATAAGATCCGGGCCAGGGACACTATCGATTCCGCTTGCCGGGTCACGAAACCGCCAACCCGTTTCGCGCACCACTTGTAGCGGCTCCGCGCTCAACTCAGCAAGTTGCGCATCGAGAATTCGTTCCAATTGTTTGATAACGGCGGCATGCGGCAGCACGGCGTTGGGAGACAAGACGCGCTCTCCTTCTATTAGTTCATCGCGGAACCCGAGCACCTCATCCAGCTGCGCATACTCTTCGGCCGTCATCAGGCGAGGAGCGTTCACAGTTGCCATACACGCATTATCCAATGCGTGGGCAGCATTACCGTCGCGGCATTGTCTCTGGCGCTGGGCATTGGCGCGAATACGGCGATCTTCACACTGATCAATGCGGTAATTCTGCAGTATCTTCCAGTACGGGAGCCTGGCCGCTTGGTTCTTTTCAACGACGACATCTCGAGCGGAGTGTACAACGGCAACGATTTTCCTAGCCTTGAATTTTCTTATCCTTCCTTTCTGTACCTTCAGTCGCATAATGACTCTTTCGAAAGCCTGTGCGCGTTTCGGCAACAGGCGGATCGGGTAGTCATGCACGTCGCGGGATCATCCGATGCGGGTCCACAGGAACGTGCGTACGTTCATCTTGTCTCAGGCAATTACTTCAAGACCTTAGGGGTGAATGCCGCCCTGGGCCGCCTTAACGAGACCTTCGTCCGTATGTATCTGCCTGATCAGAATCCGATCGGCAAACGTATCTCTTTAGGTTCGCCTTTCGAGGAGCCAGGAATTGAAGTGGTGGGCGTGGTTGCGGATTCGAAGTATTATGATTTGCACGAAGACGCCAAGCCGATGGCTTTCTTTCCCATTTGGCAAAGACCGGTGACGAACTTTGAGATGGTCCTGCATACTTTGGGCGGCCCCGACGGCGTAACCGCGGAAGTTCGTCATGCCTTGCGGCAAGTCGACAGCAGACTAGCCGTCATGAGCGCAGCGCCACTTAGCCGTCAGGTTGAGAGATCGTTACGTCAACAAAGAATGATAACCAGCCTCTGCAGTATTTTTGGGGGAGTTGCCTTGCTTCTGGCCGCGATTGGTATCTACGGAACACTGGCCTATTCAGTGAGTGACCGAATGAAGGAAATCGGCGTCCGCATGGCCATTGGAGCACGGCATTCAAACGTGATCTGGTTGGTGTTACGCGACTCCGTATCGTGGGTTGCGGCCGGCATTTTTGTTGGATTGCCTTTAGGAGTCAGTGGTGCGCACTGGATAAAGAGCTTTTTCTTTGGCGTTCCGGAGATCGATCCGCTTGCCATTACGGCCGCTGTGTTCTTGATCGTGATTCTAGCGTCGTTTGCGGCGTACTTTCCGGCGCGCCGCGCGGCCAGAATCGATCCGATGCGTGCTCTTCGGCACGAATAAATCACGACGATTTGCGCACCCAACGGTGGAACTGCGAGGTAGCAATCGCTGCAAATAATCGAGAAGATGGGCTCAAGGGAGAATTACCTTGGCAACTAAGAAGAAAGCCACCTCGAAACGAGGGGCAACGAAGAAGACAACAGCTAAGAAGACATCTTCGGGTTCAACTCCGCGAGCGAAGAAGATCGTCAAAAAGAAGATGGACAAAACGATGCATGAGTACAAGCATCACGAATTGAAATCGGGACCGGGCGGCAAGGCGGGATCGGTGAAGAATCGCAAACAGGCGATAGCCATCGGGTTGAGCGAGGCTCGTGAAGCGGGCGCGGACATTCCGGAGGCGCCATCGAAGACCAAGGGGGCAAAGAAGAAGAGCTCCGCTAAGAAGAAGAGCTAGCAGCGCCGGCGTACCGTTGTTTCCCCACGGCGTGCAGCACCAAAGTGAAGCAAAATGTCATGAAGCCGAAGATCAGAAAGAGTAGTCCGGCTACGGCTAAGTGGCTGAAGAGATCGGCCTGCGATGGCAAGTGGAATCCCATGCGGATGTAGCGCGCGAGGATGGGAATTTCGAGAAGAAATCCGGTCAGGCAGAGCAGGCCACTCAAAACCATGCCACGGTTGTAGCGAAAGACGCGTAGCCAGCGATCGCCTGGGCGCGACGGGTAGTTATACAAAACTTGCGCGACGCAACCCAGATAGAAGCTTTGTAGGCCCACGACCGAAAGGGTCATTCCCAGCAGCATCCAATACAGCGAGAGTGTAATCGGTCCGAGCGAAACGGGTCCGAACATTTCAGGAATGGTCAAGAGCAAGCCGGCGGCCAAGCCGATCAATCCCGGGCGCAGTAAAAAGAAATCAGATCCGTAGAGAAACATCGACCGAAGGTTCATCCAGCCAGCGCGCCAAGGCTCCAGCCAACCGCCGCGCTTCATATGGCTTACGCGGCCTTCCCGGTCTTTGAGAAATCGCACTGGGACTTCAGCAGTGCGAAGGCCGAAGCATGCACTCTTCAAGACCATCTCGGAAGCATACTCCCAGGACTGGGACTCGAGTCGAATACGCATCAGTGCTTCGAGGGTGATGCCGCGCATGCCGCAGTGAATGTCGGAGAACTTCGTTCCATAGAGCAAATTTAGAATGGAGGTCGTCGCGGGCGTTCCGAAGTAACGATGGAGCAGCGGCATGGCGGCGGGTTCTATGTAACCTTTGAAGCGCGAACCCATGATGTATTCATAACCTTCACGGAATTTTTCGACGAATTGCGTGATTTCCCGAAAGTCGTAAGTGCAATCGGCATCGCCCATCACGATCCACTTACCGCGCACGAAAGGTATTGCATCAATGTACGCGCGGCCCAGCCCTCGTTTAGGAGTTCGCAAGACACGCGCGCCGGAGGCTACGGCAATTTGCGGCGTGTTGTCAACGGAGCTATCGACGATGAGGATTTCGCCGCGCACGCCAGCCTGATCCAAGCCAATTCTGCACCAATCGACAAACATGCCGATGGTAATCGCCTCGTTCATGGCTGGAATAACGATGGATAACTCGGGATTAGCGACATCATCTTTTGGGACGAGGAGTTCCAGTTGGACATCGCGCCGAAGAGCTTCACTTACCATAGGCTTGATAGCCGATAAATGCCTGGGCGAGTGCGACTTTAGACGCGTTTTGACCCCGGCTTGACCAGCGGTATGCCTTCCTTGCAGAGGGGACATTCTTCGGGGTCGTAAGCGACGACCGCCATCTGTTCAAGAGAGACACGCGGGACGCCGACATCCGCGGAGCCGTTACTGCGGTCGATGATGGAGCCAGCCGCTAGCACGTTGACATTCGCTTGTTGCAAGAGTCGAATCACCTCTCGCGTGCTGCCTCCAGTGGTGACCACATCCTCAATCACAACTGCCTGGTCGTTCGCTTGGAACTGGAAGCCCCGTCGAATGGTCATGTCGTTGGTTACCGCATCCCGCTCCGAAAACAAAAACGGGACACTGAACGCGCGGGCTACTTCGTGGCCGATAATGAGGCCGCCCATAGCAGGGGCGGAGACAACGGTCACTCGAGCGCCTTCCAGCAGAGAGCGCAATTTCTCTGCCAGCGCCTGCCCCAGACGCTCAGCATATTGGGGATAAGCCAAGACTTTCGCGCACTGCAAATACTCACCGCTATGTAGCCCACTGGTCAACCGGAAATGGCCGCGCAGGTAAGCGCCAGTCTCTTCAAACAAGGCCAACACCGGACTCGCCATCAAAGGCAGGATAGCAGCCGCTTACGATACCATGAGAAATCACGGAACCTAACGGCCTTTCGAATCGTTTTCTCTTCCGATAGGCCCACGCGCCCGTGGCTTGTCCGCAAAGGTCAGAATCGATTCGATGAGAAGATTTCAAACTCGCTACGCTGTGTCGCTCTTGTGTGTCTGTAGTCTAGTATGTCCGCCTGTGTTTGGCCAAACGGCCGTGCGGGTCGACACACCCAAGAGTGCGCTCGGCTGGCTGACACGCCCCTATCGGGCTCGTATTGTCCCACCCGTGAACATGGCGAATACATCACGCCTGGACAGTTTGGTGCAGGCTGGAAACCTGTATCTGTCGGCGCAAGACGTAGTGGATCTGGTGATCGAAAACAACATCGATCTCGAAATTCAACGCTATGCGCCCTTGATGACCAAAGAGGTCTTGCTTCGCTCCCAGGGCGGCGGTCTGTTGCGAAGCGTCGGCATTTCGGGAGTGATTTCGGGACCGACGAGCGTGAGCTTGACCGGCGTGAACGTCAACGCCAGCGGCGGCGCGACAACTGGGTCGGGCGGATCGGGCGTAAGCGCTAGCGGCGGCGTTATCACAACGCTGGGACCGACAATTCCTAGCTTGGATCCCCAGATCAGTTTAGTCGGGCAATGGTCGCATACGACGACTCCGGAAAGCAATACCATCGTGACCGGGACTACCGCCCTGATTCAGACGTCGCGATTCTATCAGGCCCAATATGCACAGACGTGGGCTTTCGGCTTAACCGCACAGATGAGCTATGTGTCCAATCGACTGCGCTTCAACAGCGGCGATTTTAATGTGGACCCTTACACACAAGGCGACCTCGATCTGCAGTTGACACAAAATCTGTTGTATGGCTTCGGCTCAGCAGTGAATGGCCGGAACATACGCGTTGCCAAGAACAACGTGAAGGTTTCGGATTTGCAATTTAAGCAACAAGTGATTACAACCGTGACGGCGGTACTGAATTTGTATTGGGATCTAGTGACATTCAATCAGGACCTGAAAGCCCGCAAGGACGAGTTGACTACGGCCCAAGCTTTATTTGAAGACAACAAGAAACAAGTGCAGATTGGAACTCTGGCGCCGATTGAGGTGACTCGCGCCGAAGCGCAGGTCTATTCCTCGCAACAGGATCTACTCATATCTCAAACGAACTTGCTGCAGCAGGAAACGGTTTTAAAAAATGCATTGAGCCGGAACGGAGTGGCTAGTCCCAGCCTGGCAGACGTTCACGTTATTCCGCTCGATACGATCACAGTGCCGCAGAAAGACGAATTGAAACCGCTTCCCGAACTGGTAGACGAGGCGTTGGCGAACCGTGTGGAGGTTCAGCAGGCGCGGCTTAACCTGGACTCCAACAAGTTGCTGCTGGTGGGCATCAAAAACGAGTTGAAGCCCAAATTGCAGGCCTTTGCCGAACTAACCAACAACGGCCTCAGCGGCGTGGCTAACC
>JBARMQ010000310.1:0-1618 GCA_049802535.1 Bryobacteraceae bacterium
TTCCGGTATCGCTTGAGCACGGATGCCGGCTTTGGTTTGTCTTCCCCAGCCGCAATCGGCTCGGCCATCGGCTGCAGGGATCCGCGCCGCAGATCGAGCAGCGTTTCGACGGCCTTGCGCCGATCCCGCAACGTGTCGCGGAGATCGCGGCGCCGTTGATCGCGCGCCCGCTTGATGTCGCGCAGCGGTACGGTTGCGCCGGCCAGTTCCGGGCAAATCGCGCGGCAGAGGAATTTGCCCTGATGAAAGAGCCGCACCTCTGCCAGGTCGCGCGGGTCATAGCGCAACACCACGCTCTCGCCGACATAGGCCGCGAGGGTGGGGTCGATGTAGCGCATGCCCTGAAAGCGCACGCCGTCCGGCTGAACCTTGCGCATCTTGGCAACGGTCAGCAGGAGCAAGTCGAGCTGCTCCAGGGTTTCCGCCATGCGCGGGACAAAACCGCCGTGCTGCCAGCGCTCCTGAGGAGGGATCCTGGTTTCGCTGTGCGGCCGCGCGTGGTACTCGCGCAGGAAGTCGCGGAACCCGCGCTCGAGCTCCGCGACGGTCAATTCCGGCCGACCCCGAACAGCGCCGGCCTCGATGTAGCCGGGCAGCGTGCACAGAAACATCTGATTGACGGTCTCAAAGAACCGCTCGATGCGACCGCGACCGCGCGGCTGCCCCGGCGCGGAGAAGATCAGACGCATCTTGATATCGGCCGAGGCCTGTTCGAGGTGGCCCGAGGTGAAATCGCTGCCGTTGTCGGTATAGAAGATTTCGGGAATGCCAAAGACGATCCAGTGGGCGTCCGCTTTTCGCCAGATCGCCTGGCGCAGCGCCAATGCGGTGCGTGCCGCCGACGGGCTGTCGAACGAGATGAAAAAGCCTGCGATCGCGCGGCTGTAGTCGTCGATGATGACGGTCAACCATGGCCGTGCTGCTTCACCGTCGGCCCGTCTGACCCAGAGATCGAGCTGGGTGTGGTCGGCTTGCCAGATCTGGTTCGGTTGTTCGGCTTCACGCCGATGAACCAGGTCGTAGGCTTCGCGATAGGCCTTCTCGCCATCAAGGGCGAGAGTTTTAAGGTCGTCGGGGATGGCGCGAACCACGTTGTAGATCGTGTGATATGCCGGCACCTGTTCGCGGCGAGCCCGTGCGATGCGGCAGACTTCCCGATAAATAGCGCTGGGGCCGAGCGGCGGACGTTCCAGCGCAAGACCTTCGGCAAAGCGGCGAAGGTCGTCCGGCACCCGCCGCCGCTTGCCCTGGTCCGCCCGGCCGGCGCGGATCAGCCCGATCAGTCCATACCTGCGATATCGACTGACCCAGCGCTGCGCTGTCCGCAGCGGCAGCAACGCCTCCTTGGCGACGCCCGCAAGCGGTGCGTCATGTTCCAGATGCGGACGAAGCTTCTTGTAACGATCTAGGGCGCGCTCGCGCTGTCGCTCGGAGAGCTCGGTGAGCGTTACGCTGGTCGCAGCGTCGTCGGTGGGGGTTGCCATACCCCAGCTTACGCCAGATAATGTTCAAAATTCTACGCCACTTAATCTTCAAAATGACACCCCACTACCCTCTTTCCTTTTGATTTGGACGAGCCGAAAAACCAGCTTCCGGCGACGATCACTCAGGCCGGCAT
>JBARMQ010000311.1:0-5790 GCA_049802535.1 Bryobacteraceae bacterium
GTTCACCGCGATGTCAGGCTCATTGCTGCGTCTCGTGCGCCTCTCGTTGAGATCGAAGCGTTCAAAAGCCGCATGGGCTGGCGCTTTCCGTGGGTGTCCTCCTACGAAAGCGACTTCAATTTTGACTTCAACGTCTCGTTCTCAAATGACGACTTGGAGAAGGGCGACACGACCTATAACTACGCCAAAAGCCAGTTTCCCATCGGCGAAGCTCCCGGTCTGAGTGTTTTTTGCAAAGACCAGGAAGGCGAGATATTCCATACCTATTCGACTTATGCGCGGGGCCTCGACATCCTTGTCGGCGCCTATAACTTCTTGGACCTCGCGCCCCAAGGCCGTGATGAAGATGGCTTGGCTTTCTCCATGTCCTGGGTTCGCCACCACGATCGTTACGACGACGGCTATTCCGTGGATCCCACTCAACCATACGTAGCGCCGAAAGTCTCCGAACTCATGTTGCAATCACGAGGAGAAGCTCAAATGAAAGCCCCCGGCCACCGCCGATGCCGTTGCCTCGAGTTGAATCATCGGGAGCCGGGCTTCACGACCTTCATGATCCCGGCCGCCATACTTGCCGTTCTTCCGAAGTGTCCCGCATGTCTGGCGCTCTTAGCGCTCTCATCCGGCTTCGGCCTCTCACTCGGTGGCGCATTGCACCTCCGGATTGCGATCATCGCCCTGTGCATAGTCTGGCTCCTGTGCGTCACGACCATCTGCGTTCCCCGGCTTCTGCTTTGGTTCCGGTCGCGGAACCATTCACATTGAATTTTTATTGGTGGTTGGCGAAGATCGACCCACCCATTCACAAAATTGCGATACACTCAGATGTCAATGCGGCGTAGTATCGCTATCCTCTTAGCCACGGTGTTCAGCACGCTGCTGATCCTCCCCGCATGGATTAGCAATCCCGAAGCGAATCTGCCGGCTTGTTGCCGCAAGAATGGCGCGCATCACTGCATGATGCGCAAATCGGGGAGTTCAGACGCAACTGCGTCTTTGAGGGCGATCACCGATCGATGCCCAAACTTTCCTCACTCTTCCCTGGCGACGCATCTCTCAACCTTTTCTCCTTCCGGCAATCGAGCAATTTCCGCCATTCTCGTTCGAAATCTCGCCCTTTGCCCCCCAAGCGAAGCCGGCTACCGTGCCTCTTATCTTCGCTCTAAACAGAAGCGCGGGCCACCAAACTTCCACCTTGCCTAACTCCTGGTAACTCCTATTCGCAAGCTCTGACGCGGGCGGACATTCCTTTCGCGTGCCTCCGCAAGCGCGACTTACAGTCGACGTTATTTGCTAGTCGTAATTACCTCGCTGAATACCTAAAGAATAAGAACCGAGTTACTCAACCATGAAATCCGATTTGCCTGTCAGCACTACTCCGGTTGTAAATGCCTTTCAGACGTGGAAAGTCCATCCAACCCTGCTTAACCAGCGATTTTCCGCTCTCATCCTGGTTTTGACGCTCAGCTCTCTTTCATGGGCCGTGGTTCTAAGTTCCATCCGTGGTGTTGTTCATGACCCGGACCATCGCCCGATTGCCAATGCACAAGTGACAATCAAGTCGACGAACTCGGACTATGTACAAACACTAAATACCAAGGCGGACGGTACCTTTGAAACCGTTACCGTACCCATCGGCGAATACCAGGTGACGGTCACCCAGAAAGGTTTTCAACCTGCCGCTCAGCAGATCGTAGTTGCCTCGCGCGACGCCCCTGTTCTTCACTTTCAGCTGGCAATTGGCTCCGCCTCCCAGGTGGTCACCGTTGAGGACTCGGCGCTCACAGTGAACCCCCAGACTATGACGCCGTCAACCATCGTTAGCCGCGCCGAAATCCGCGAAACGCCAGGCGCCGACCTGACAAATAGCATGAATATGATTACCGACTACGTGCCCGGTGCATGGATGACTCACGATCAACTCCATGTGCGAGGTGGGCATCAGGTTTCATGGGCCATTGATGGCGTTCCGATCCCAAACACCAACATCGCCAGCAATGTAGGCCCGCAGATCGACCCCAAAGACATCGACTATCTGGAAGCGGAACGCGGCGGCTATTCGTCAGCTTATGGCGATCGTACCTATGGCGTGTTCAACGTTGTGCCTCGTAGCGGTTTTGAAAGAAACAGCGAGGCCGAGTTTTATTCGACCTATGGGTCATTCAATCAGACGAACGACGAAGTTAACTTCGGCAGTCACACCGAGAAGTTCGCTTACTTCGGCAGCTTAAACGGGAATCGCAGCGATTATGGTTTGTCCACGCCAGGCCCCGACGTCTTGCACGATCGCGTCTGGGGATTGGGCGGCATGGCGTCTCTCATCTACAATCTCGATCCCAACAATCAACTCCGCTTCGTCACCACGCTTCGCTCCGACGACTATCAGATCCCCAATGATCCTGACGCCCAAGCTGCGGGAATTCGCGATGTGGAGCATGAGCGCGATGCCACTGTCAGCTTCTCCTGGGTGCACACATTTGCGCCGGGCGTTCTCCTCACCGCTTCGCCGTTCTATCACTTCAATCAAGCGAACTACGACGGAGATCCCAACGACACGCCTATCAGCACCACACAGCACCGCACATCCGATTACGCGGGCGCTCAGGCCACGCTGTCGACCGTTACAAAGAGTCACAACTTCGTTGCCGGCGTCTACGGTTTTGGCCAACAGGATAACGAATTCATCGGGCTTATTGCCAACGACGGGTCAGGCGATTCGGTCCGCCAAACCAATCCCGCCACAGGTCAGCTCGAGTCTCTCTTCGTCGAAGATCAATACAAAGCATTCTCTTGGTTAACGCTCATTGGCGGGGTGCGATTGACCCACTTTGCCGGTTCGATCTCAGAAAATGCAGCGGATCCAAGGCTCGGCGGATCCATTCGCATTCCACGGTTGAATTGGTTTTTGCGAGGCTTTTGGGGTGATTACTATCAGGCGCCCCCGCTTTCGACGGTTACTGGACCTCTTTTAGATTATGCCGTCTCGCAGGGGCTAGGATTCATCCCGCTCAGAGGCGAGCGCGATCAGGAACACCAATTCGGATTAACGGTTCCGCTGCGTCGATGGTCTTTCGACGTAAATAATTATCATCAACGGGCTCACAATTATTTCGACCACAACGCCATCGGGAACTCAAACGTGTTCTTTCCGCTCACGGTGGATCATGCGCGTCTGTACGGCTGGGAAGTGTCTGTCCGTTCGCCCCGGCTTTTCCATCGCGGGGAAGTGTATCTCGCCTACGCATACGCGCATGCGGAAGGAGCCGGCGCGATCTCGGGAGGGCTGACCGATTTCTCTCCGCCAGACAGTGGCTATTTCTTGCTTGACCACGACCAGCGTCACACGTTTCATACCGGCTTCAACTTTGACCTGCCGTGGCACATGACCTCAGGCGGCAATCTATACTACGGCTCGGGCTTCACCGACGGCTCGGTGGATTATCCGGCCCATCTTCCCGGACACACAACGTTCGATCTGTCGTTAGGCAAATCGTTCGCCGAGCGATTCACTGTCTCGCTCACCGCTTTGAATCTCACCAACAGACGATTTCTTCTCGATAATAGCTTCACCTTCGGCGGTACTCATTACGCCGATCCGCGCCAGATCTATTTGCAATTGCGCTATCGCTTTCACTATTAAGAGGCGGCGCGGCGCCCCCGTTGAGGCCGTTGCTTAATCCAACAAATCTGGCTGCTCGCGAGAAATCAAGTCCCATAGCGGCTGATACTGAAACCATCCGACGCTTGGATTTCCCACTTGCTGCTGTGCAATGAGAGCGCTCTCATGCGACACCGGAATCGGCTTGCCTACCGACTCAGCGAGAATCTGCGATTGGCAGCAGCGTTCCATGTTGATGAAAAACCACGCCGCCTCGTCTACCGTGCGTCCTACTGTCAGCAATCCGTGGTTCTGCAGGATGGCTGCCTTGTAATTGCTCAGCGCGCTTGCAATGCGATCCCCCTCCGAAGTGTCATAAACGACACCCGTGTAATCCGCAAACAAGCCGTGGTCCTGATAAAACGCGCAGGCATCCTGGGTGATCGGATCGAGCAAGCGGCCCAGCGAGGACCAAGTCTTACCGTATAGCGAATGAGCATGTGCCGCTGCAACCACGTCCGGCCGAGCCATGTGGATCCGCGAGTGAATCGCAAAGGCCGCCTCATTGATCGGCCGATTACCCTCGACCACTTCGCCTTGCTCATTCACTAAGATCAGATCGGAGACACGGATGTGCGCAAAATGCATGCCGAAGGGATTGACCCAGAAATGATCTTCCCGTTCCGGATCCCGCGCGGTGATATGTCCCGCAACACCCTCGCTGAACCCGAATTTGGCGAAGAGGCGAAAGGCTGAAGCCAGCCGCTGTTTGCGGTGCAAACGTTCTTCGGCAACCGTCTCGAAAACGGGCGGTTCAGGGGTCTTTGCAATTTTGATTGGAGGCGGAACAGTTTTAGCTGACATATCGACATCCACCGGATGCCCCCAATTATAAGCAAGAGAACATCAACCGCGAGTGCGTCTCAGGATTTCGCAATCATCCAGATGCCGGCCACCAGAAATCCCGCGCCGGTCAAACGCAGGGCAGAAAGGGGATGCCTCTCAAATCCCACAAGGCCGAACTTATCGAGAGTGATCGACATCAGCATCGACGCCGTCAGGGTCATCCCGGTGAATAGTCCCGACCCCAACTTCTGCGCCAGAGTCAGACCCGTCAATGTTGACGCAATACTGAGCAAGCCGCCCGACCACGCCCACCACGGCAGCCCGCTGGCCAGCCGCTGACCGGGCCATGCCTGGCGCACCACCAGTTGGATGAGAAGAACGCCGGCAAGTCCACTCACGTAGACAAATAGCGCCGCCCACAGCGGGCTGGCTAGGCCTTTGTTCAATTGGGCATTCGCACCCGCCTGGACCGGATTCGCTGCGCCTGCTGCAATTGTGAGGAGATAAGAAACGATATTCACAGCTCCGATTATCAAGGAGCGGCCTGATGGCTATTCAGACCACACCGATCGCTACGCGAAATTGACAGTGGACTGTTGTTCTCGGGGCCGGCGCCATGTAATACTACCTCCAATCGCAAGCCTGCGGGCTAGCTGCGGTGCAAGCCGACGGTCAAGGTTCAGGTCAGCCGCACTGCGGCGGAAAGGCATCGAACTTATGGCTTCTTTCTATGAGTATGTTGAAATCGACAAGAATAAAGTCGTCGACGATCTGGTGCAAGAAGTTCATCAGCCGGCCATCGATGTTGCAGAGGTTCGAGCTGACGGAAACCAGGCCTCCGAAGAACTCGTAAAAGCTTTAGACACGCTATCGCAGGCCAGGATCAATCAGCCCGACGGCGGTCTGCGTGTTCTGATCAACGACACGCACATCAGCCTGCGGGGCGCTATCTGGGAGGTCGTGCGGCTGGGCGTCGAACTGACGGTGGAACATGCCAATCCTCTATCCGTTATCTTCGCCATCGGCAACGCGGTGCGCGGCATCGCAGACAAGATCACCCGGATCGAAGATCCTTTGGAATTACTCGTGCTCCAGTCGATTGTACGTGGGAACGCCGCAAAGAAACGCGCCGGGAAGATGCTTGCCGCACGGCAGGTCAACGCGCATGAGATTGAGGTAGATCTCGAACGACAAGGAATTCCGGCGACCAGTTTGAGTGAATTACTCGGCCGCCTGCATGCCAAGGAAATCGTGAAAGAAATCGCCTATGATGGCGGCCCTTATTACGCCGTCACGTTCTAACGGGCAAGGTCATGGCGGAACTGGTCCTCACGATTCCACAGACA
>JBARMQ010000312.1:0-5050 GCA_049802535.1 Bryobacteraceae bacterium
CCTTGTTACAGCGCCGCGGTGTAGTCGACCCCTAATAGAACGTCTGTTATTCGCGTGAAATCAACGCCAGCACTAGCTGTTTTGTCGATCTTCAATGTGAATGTTTGGTTAGCATCAATACCGGCGAGCGCGTTTAATGGTGACGGCAGGACGGTAGAAAGCGAGTCGGTAATAGGCGGAGCATTGGAGAACGCAACGCCCGCTTTCAACGCCACCGAAATGTCTTTGGCCGGCGTCGCTGAAATGACCTCGATGTTTATAGCGGGCGCCGCCGACGCTCCAACTAACACGACAAAGATATTGTTGAGGGTTCGCGTCTTTTCCTGCGCTGGTAGACCGAGCGCCGTAAAATCGAACGGCAAACTCGCGATGTTTACCTTGGAGTTTTGCAAGTCGGCAAGTCCGGCGAGACCTTGTCGCGTTGCCGAGATTACCACCAACTTGCTGACCGATGTGGGAGGCGAGCCACTTGCGGTGGCAAAGAGAGGGCAAGAAAATTGAGCGCGTAGATCAAACGTGACTAGGACGTCCCCGAGCGAGCTTAGGCCGCCGGGGTTGGCGCTGGCCGGCAATACGATTTGCCAGATTGTCTCAATGCCGCTTCCCTCGAATTGCATCAAGGTCGCGCCAGGTAAACCGAAAACATTCATGTCGAATGTGCTGATGTCGAAGTCGGAGATCGACATGCCATCGCTGCTGCGGATTGACTGTTGCAAACTGCCGTCCGCGATGCTGATCGAGGATACGCCGGCGTTCGTCAGCACGCCACGCATCGGAACCCCCGCATTTGAACGCACTAGGCGCGGCGTGGCAGCCAAAACACGGAAGCCGTACATTCCGGGATACGCGAGTTGAAGCGCCGCATCGCTGGTCGCAAAGAGGCAGGCCCCGGTCTGCCTTAGTTGCGCGAACTGTAGCGGAAAATCTCGAGCCAGCGAATACGTCATCTTTATCGGGACGATCTCCTGTAGCCCCGCAAGATGCTGCGCGTCCAGCGTGGCTAGGTCGAGGTTCAGTTCGTCGGCACCCCCGGCACCTTGGTACTGAGCCGGATAGTAATCGAATCCAATGATGTTGACAGACTTGTTCTGTTCGTAGGCGAGCGCGCGTTCTGCGAGCCATCCGGTGCGTGCAGCCATGTCGAGATAGGTTCGAAACAAACGCTGGAAAAGTGCAGCCATATATGACCAGAATTCAACGTTCAGATAGCGGTCTTGCGCGTAGGCGAGCAGGCTAGTTGCCAGATTGGCATCGGACTGCGCGATCTGCTGCTGCAGCCCTGCGATCGTCGCGTTCTGCTGCGCGATGTCAAGCTGCGCGTTGGCAGCAACAAGATTTTGGGTCTTTAAATTGTTTAATTGCGAAGTGCGCTGATTGTCTGCATCATTCATGCTTGAAAACGTCATGTAGCTGGCTACCGCGAAGACGCCAATACCAGACATCGCCGCGGCACCGCCGCTCAGCCCGAGTAGGCTTCCTTCGCCACCCGACGCCGCGCTGTACGCGGCCGCGGCATCCGACCCGGACAGGCCCATACTTTTGATTGTGCTCTGCATCCCGCTGAGATAGTCGCCGAACTGTCCCACAAAGCTGTCGTGATCGCTGATCTGTTGGGTCACCGCAGCAATCTGCTGGTTTACTTGCGCGATCTGCACATTCGCCTGAGTCACTTGATCGCCGGCGATCTTCGCTTGCTCCTGTGCAACCTGGACCTGTGAGGTCGCGCGCTGCAACATGGCGCTATCTTTCATCGTGTCGATGGTCGCGCTTTCGATCATTGACATCGCATTGAGAAAATCGCGCTCCGTCGAAGTGGCGGCCGCGGCGTACGCGTCGGCGGCGGATTTGAGCGTACTGTATCGTAAACTCGGCACCATGTCATCGGCGTACCCGAAGTAATTAAGCCCCGCTGCAATCTGAGTGAATCCGAGTTCTGCGCGAGAGAGTTGTGCAGCCTTCGCGGGATTCACGTAAAACGGGAAGAATGAACTTGGGGGGCTTACCCATCCCGGATTGATCGGCGGTGTGGCGCCGTGCAGATAGTAGATCCCTTTATAGAGCTCTCGCGCCCGTGAGATGCTCGATGCTTGATCGGTGCGATAGAGCGTATCGGCCCAGGCTAGCACCCCATCGCCCATTCGCAGCCGATAGAAGGCACTTTCAACCGAGTGGAGGGCAGGAACGACGACGGCGGCTAAGTCGTCCCACGGCGAGCCGGATGTATAGGGATCCCATTCACTCGAATCGTCGTCACCAAGGTCCGGATAGTTTTTGAGCGACGGTGGAGTCTGCACCGTGTAAGGCAGATCGCCCGCGGAATACAGCGGGAAACTGTTTCGTGCCCCACCAAAATCATTTTCATACCAATCGCGCCATGCGTTTTTGTCGCTTGAGGTAGCCTCACCGACGAGAAACGAAATTGCGCGCCCGAGCGGACGGATCGCATCGGCGTAGTTCCCCAGAGCGAGTGACGCCATCGCACTCATTGTTGGGAGCGCCACCGTCACAAGATAAGTCAACGCACACGCAAGCTTCGCCGTGTAAGCCCCGAAATAGGGATCGAGTGCACCGCTGTCCGTGGGATCGAACGTACCGACCTGCCAGAGCGTCAGCATCGCGTTGAGGTCGTCGAGCGATGCAATCTTCATCGCGCGCCGCTGCTCGAAATTCCCCGCAATGTCAACACCGGAAAACTCGGGACTTCCGTTAGGGAAACCCGTAAGGACAGGCGGGACGGGGATAGGCGGGAGGTTGCTGAATGCATCGATTGCGGCCTGGTATTCGCCTCGGTCGAACTGCTGGTAGGCTGCTTCCAGCGCGTCATTGACGGCGAGGGCTTGAAGAAATACATTTGCCAGTCCCTGATTTGGTCCGCTTTCAGCGGCAACACGCCCGAGGGAAGCCCGGGCGTCAGCTTTGACATTCATCTGGAAAATCGCCCGAATCTGAAAGTAGTTCTCAAATGGCACTGGCTGCCGAAGCAGAAGCCATTCATCGAACTCGAGAAAGAAAGGCGCTCCCCCCATCATTAGATCGAGGATGATGGGCTGTCCCAAGACGTCGGGGTCGGTGTGGTTGGGGTCGGTAACTGCCTGGAAGCTATCTCGAAAAAAGCCCTGCAGAGTGTAAACATTCTCCCAGACAGCGTTCGATTGAGCGGTGTCGGGCCGGGAGAAATCTGCGCGATAGCGCAGATTTAGCTCTTGCGTCGATAAATGCGTCAGACCGATGAGCGTGTCGAGATATGGACGGGCCAGCGACGAGCCTCGCGCTGGAATCGAAGATGGGGTTACCCCGAAACCAAAAGTCGCCCCAGGCGCTGCGGTGAGGATCTCGACGAGCACCGGAATCAGCACTTCGTTCGCCGGCTTGCTGGTGGTGTCGACAGTGGTAAAGTCTTGATGAAAGCGATTGCGTAATTGTTGTTCGGCCTGCGTGATCGTCAGCTGCTTTGGCGATGCAGACGTGAGCTCCGTGATCATGCTCGTCCATTGCGCACGCAAATAGTCTCGGTAGCCTATTTCCGGATTAACATCCCATGGGAAGCGGTCGATAGGAATCCG
Organism: Bryobacteraceae bacterium; assembly: GCA_049802535.1. Classification (GTDB taxonomy): domain Bacteria; phylum Acidobacteriota; class Terriglobia; order Bryobacterales; family Bryobacteraceae; genus Bog-105. The sequence continues at coordinate 3,564 of JBARMQ010000312.1, forward strand.
GCCGTAGTAATTGTTCTGCTGTGCGGCGATCGCTTTACCGGGAATTGTGAAATGGCTGAAGTCGAGGGGCCAATCGACGCTCCCAACGTCGGGAAATGCGCGAAGTTTCTGAGCAACCTCGTCCAAGGCGGCCTTCACCTCTGGCTGGCTGCCGCGCTGCCCGAGGCTGCTGCGATAGGCATCCAGCGCACCCGCTTCTTCAAGTGTGCGCCAAGGCGGCAATGGCATAATCTTGCCCAGCGTGTTGTGTGGATCAAGGAAGGCACTTTCGAGCTGTGCGACCGCATTCAGTCTCTGCTCTACCGGCCAGTCGGCAAAGATGGATTGAGCCGCCGGCACGCGCACCAATTGATCGATGACGCCACTGAGTGTGGCAGAGCCGCCTTTGGCAACACGCGAGCCGAGATCGCTCCACTGCGTCGCGTGCAACTTTTGCGCCGGCATCGGAACCAGAAGGTTTAGATTGACCGTCTTGCCTCCGGCCGATGTCGCTGCCGTCTCAAGTAGAGGGGATTGGGCATCAGGAACAGCGACGGAAACTTTATACTCAGCCTCTTCGCACCCTGCCAGCAAACAAAGCAGGTGGGCGACTGCGGGCGCGGGGTCCCAGCCAATCACGAAACGTCCCACGTTGTCGGAGGTGCCGCTTCCGAGTAGTCGCGGCGCCGGCGCCTTGGCTGCTGCGCTATGCGGGGGTTCAAGGTAAAAGGCGCGCACCAGCAGGTTTTGCAACGGCTCGCGTGTGGCGGCATCGCGCAGGGTTCCAGCCATCGACAGCGATGGGACTTTAGCGGTCACTGCAACCTGTGGCGGCCTGATTGGATTGGATTTTTTGAGCATGTGTATCTCCTCATTGACGTCTGCGTTCTAATATCGATGTAAATATCTAACTGAGGTTTAATTGACGATTCGGACAAGCCCGAAACTGGACTGCATTTAGATTGACCTTCTTCTTTGATAAGTAGAAAAAAGACTCATAAGTAACTCTCATGGAATTCGTCTGTAGAAGATGATTAGTCTGGAACCGTAGACGATCGCTAACCACTGCACGGAACCAGCACCAGGATTTCCACTCCAAATTCAGTCCTTTCAACTGCGCTCAGTAACTCTTCCCAAGCCGGCCAGTATGCGCTCTCATCGGTTTAGTGCTTCCGCAGTGGCGAGGCGATCTGTTTGTATCCAGAGGGTATGTCGAAGCTGGTCAGATCTGCGGGGTCTCGGAGAAGTTAAAGCGTTGCGTGGGACTCTCAAGCAAGACGCCCGGTGTTTCCCCACTGTTTCCCTGCGACGTCGAAGCTTCCTGATGGTTGGGCTTCCGCTTCATCATTGCATTTAGGGTCGATCCTCCCAGCGCGCGCCCGAAGCTACCGAACTTGCCCAACTCATTATTGGCGGTCTGCGTGCCGGTGTTCGTTGCAATTTCTCCTGCGGCTGAGTCCGCACCGGAACCTTTTGGATGCGGCGCGGTGGGCGTCGTCACAGCCCAG
>JBARMQ010000313.1:0-2702 GCA_049802535.1 Bryobacteraceae bacterium
GGAAGAAACAATCGTTGATCTTTTTGGGCCCTCCGTCGCTCGAGGCAAGATCTTCATTATGCCCGCGTTTTCCGAAGCATCCATCTTCACTAGGTCTTGGGGGGCAAAGATCTCCGAAACCGTAAGATTTCACGCGCCGATGCGCAGATAGCCCTGACGGACTCTCGACGCACCCGTTGATAGACTGTTGCCGGATAAGAACATGGCAAAGCTTCTCGGAAAGAACGTACTAGTAACCGGCGCCTCGTCAGGCATTGGCGAGGCGATCGCAATTCGCTTTGGGCAGGAAGGGGCAAATGTCGCGGTCAATTATTTTTCAAATGCGAAGAATGCGGAAGTCGTTAAGCAGAAGGTGGAGAGAGCCGGTGAGCACTTAGGCAAAGACAAGCCGCGCGCCATCGTTGTTGGAGGGGATGTTTCGGATGAAGAGAAAGTCAAGAAAGTTTTTGACGAAACGTTGAGAGCCTTCGGTTCTCTAGACATCCTCATCAACAACGCGGGCATCCAAATGCCCTGCCCGAGCCACGAAATCAAGACCGCCGACTTTGACCGGATCATTGGAGTAAATCTGCGAGGTGCTTTCCTATGCGCGCGGGCGGCGATCCAACAGTTTCTGGCCCAAGGCACGGGGGGAGTGATCGTGAATAACTCGAGCGTTCACGAGATTATTCCCAAACCGAAGTATCTGCCGTATTCGATTAGCAAAGGCGGATTGGGAAATCTGACGAAGACGCTGGCGCTGGAATATGCAGACCGCAACATTCGCGTGAACTCAGTGGCTCCCGGAGCGACCGTTTCGCCGATCAATAAGGCTTGGATCGACGATCCGAAGGCGAGGGCGGAGGTGGTGAGCCATATCCCGATGGGCCGCGCCGGTACCGCGGAAGAGATGGCAGGAGCGTTTGTATTCCTGGCCTCCGATGATTCGTCGTACGTGACCGGGCAAACGCTATACGTGTGCGGCGGCTTGACTCTGTATCCCGAATTTCGTGTGGCTTGGTCTTCGGGAGAGTAAGTTACTGCAGGATGGGGAACGCGCCTGCTTCGACCAGGCCGTTCTCGTCAGTCTCGTCAATACGAAGGTCCACCATCTGATTCGGCTGCCGAATCTGGCTCATGCGAACACGCAGGAAATTTGTGGTGAGCGCGATGCCCGATTGTTCGAGCGTGACGGCGGACAGAGTTCGACCGGTCATTCGGCAGCGAAATGTTTCATTCTTGCGCGCGCTCAGCGAGCGAAGGATCTGCGTTCGTTCCAGCCTTAGCTGCGGCGGCACGCTGTTGGGCAGACTGGCAGCGGCTGTGCCGGGACGTTCCGAGTAAGTAAATACGTGCAGATAGGTGAACGGCTGAGCTTCGATGAATCGAACGGTCTCGTCAAACTCGGCGTCGGTTTCCCCAGGGAAGCCTGTCATCACGTCGGCGCCGAAGGCGGCATCGGGCATTAGTCTCGACGCTAATTCGATGCGCGTCGCATAATGGCGCGCCCGGTATTTTCGATACATACGCTTCAGAACGCTGTCGGAACCGGATTGCAGCGGGATGTGCAGATGCTGCGCGATGCGTGGTTCATCGGCCATGAAATGAATTAAGTCGTCGCTCCAATCCATGGGCTCAACGGAACTAATACGCAAGCGGCGGATCGGCGTCCGGTCCAGAATGGCGCGTAACAGGTCTAAGAATCGCACGCGTTCCGGCAGGTCGCGGCCCCATCGTCCAAGATTGATTCCGCTGAGAACGACTTCGCAATAGCGCTCCGCAAGATCTTCGATCTGTTTCAGGACGCTTGCGAGCGTCGCGCTGCGGCTGCGGCCTCGTACCGACGGAATGACGCAGAAGGAACAGCGATTGCTGCAACCGTCTTGTACTTTTAGATTCGGCCGGGTGCGATCGGCGCGTGTGTCGTTTACCGGAGTCGCGCTGAACTCTCGCAGAGCCGAAATGTCGCCGATGACGATTTGCCCGTGGTAGTCGGCGCCCGGTTCAGTCACGATATCGGCAATTTGGCTCTTATGCGAATTGCCGACCACCCATGTAACCCCGTCGATACTGGCCAGTTCTTCCGAAGCGCGTTGGGCATAGCAGCCGGTGACCAAAATCTGTGCTTCAGGCCGGTCGCGATGAAGGCCTCGAATGAATCGGCGAGCGTCGACATCCGCGGCATGCGTGACGGTGCAGGTATTCACGACGATAAGGTCGGCTTGCAAGCGATCCTCGACAGGCACGTACCCGCGCGCTTCGAGCGATGCTTCGATAGCTGCTCCGTCTGACTGCGACGCGCGGCAACCGAAACTATGAGTAAAGACGCGAGCCATTATAGGTCCACTTCCAGTGTAAGTGCCATACTTATGTTTGCCTGCGCGGTTGGGCAATCGCCGGGCGGATTCGTCCGCCGGGAGGAAAGTCCGGTCTCCATAGGGCAGCATGCCGGCTAACGGCCGGGGGTGTGCGCTCAAAGTGCACGCTACGGATCAGTGCCACAGAAAATATACCGCTGGCTGAAACGCCGGTAAGGGTGAAAAGGTGCGGTAAGAGCGCACCGCGGTCTGAGTAATTGGACTGGCAGGGAAAACCCCATGTGGAGCAAGACCAAATAGGGGAGGAGGAGCGGCCCGCTCCGTTTCAACTTCCGGGTAGGTTGCTGGAGCTCGTCAGTAATGGCGAGCCTAGAGGAATGATTGCTGCCGTTGTCCAAAAGGCGA
>JBARMQ010000314.1:0-1742 GCA_049802535.1 Bryobacteraceae bacterium
TCGGCGAAGGCTCGTCGTTGCTCGAGGCTCCTTCGGATGGGGCTGCCGTCGAGCGCGAACTGGCTTATATATGCGGCGCGTCGATGTTGGTGTCGACGGAGTTCATTCGCGAAATAGGTCTCATGCAGGAGGACTATTTCCTATATTACGAGGAGGCGGACTGGGCAATGCGCGGGGTCGGTCGGTTTCGCCTCGGTTTCGCACCGCAAAGCCATGTGTTTCACAAATCCGGCGCGAATAGCAGCAAAATCATGCCGCTGTTCACGGCCGCCTTTTACTATCGCAATCGCCTGCGATTCGTCCGCAGATTCTTGCCGGATCGCATGGCAGCCGCGAAGCGCAAATTGTTCGAGGAAATGCTGCGACATCTGGCGCGCGGACGATGGGGATTGGCACGAGTAGTAGCGTCAACCCTGCTGACCGCTTCCGCAAATATTGATTGAGCATGGATTTGCGAGCGGCACCGATGATCGTTTACATTTTCAGGAAGCGGTCTCCGGCGGTCTTCAGCATCGAGAAATTGTTCGACACGCTGTTCGCTCACTTCGAGAAAGCGGGGGCGAGCGTCGGCAGGATCGAATTGCCCCACATTTCCACCGGGATCGTGAGCGTCCTCCGCAACGTATGGTTCGTTGCGCGCCACCGAAGAAGAGGACACTTGCACATTACCGGCGACGTGCACTATGCGGCTCTGCTCTGCCCGTTTTCCAAAACAGTCATCACGATACACGACTGCGTCGTGCTACGACGCGGAACGGGGTTCAAGGGATTTGTCATGCGAATGTTGTGGTTTCGACTGCCGCTTCGGCTTGCTTCGGCCATAACTGTGATCTCGGAGCAAACTAAAATCGAGATGTTGCGGACTGTATCCGTTCCGGATCGGAAGATCAGGGTCATCCCGAACTTTGTCGATCCTCAGCTCGTTTTCAGCGAGCGCCAATTCGCGGCGGAGGAGCCTCGTATACTTCACGTTGGAACGACGGCCAATAAGAATCTTTCCAGGGTGATTGCAGCGCTCCGCGGCATTCCTTGTGTGCTCGTGATCGTTGGACCGCTGACCCAGGCGATATTGGAGGATCTGCGACGGGGCGGAATCGCCTACGAAAATCACGTTGAAATCGATCACTCAGCCCTGGCGCTGTTGTATCGGAACGCCGACATCATTTCATTTCCTTCAACTTACGAGGGATTTGGGATGCCCATCCTGGAAGGACAGGCCGTCGGGCGCCCCGTGCTCACGAGTGACCTCGAGCCGATGCGAGGAGTCGCCGGGGAGGGCGGAGCCGTGCTGGTCAACCCGGAGTCCGTGGAGGCGATTCGCGCCGGGTTTCTGGCACTCATGGGCGACGCTGCCCTGCGGTCTCGGCTAGTCGCGGCCGGCAGGAGGAACTGCAGCCGCTTCGCCCTGGAGAGCGTCGCCGAGAGCTATCTCGCGCTGTATCGTGGACTGTAGGAACCTGCTTGTGTCAGCCCGGGCGGCTCGCCGCGTAGAAGCACCGACGGCGTCCTAAGCCCGGGCGGCCCTGGAGGGGGTCATTTTTGTGCGCGCTCATCTCTTCGACCGGGTAAATCCGGCTCACCGAGAAGCGCCGGCGAAAGACAATGCGGCGCAGAAGGATATTTGCAACTTCCACGGGTTCCCGCCAGCGCCTCAGGCGAACGGCGAGCGATCGCAAGCTGAAATTCTTGATGATCGGCAGCAAGCCGATTTCGTACAGGTCGAACAGATTGAACCACAGGTT
>JBARMQ010000315.1:0-6957 GCA_049802535.1 Bryobacteraceae bacterium
CAAGAGAAGATCCTCAAGCGGGTTCTGGGTGAACGCGCCGGTAAATTGCCATTCGCCACGCGCAATCGGATCTAAGAAGAAATTGAGCCGGATATCGCGAAGATCGAATCCGACTTTAATTTGATGACGCCCACCCCAAAATGTGGGGTTCCACGCCAACGTGTCGGCCAATTGGATTGTATTGTCCGATCGATGTTGCGGTGCGTTGACGGGATCGCCAATGCCATCGAATCCGGCCAGCACCACGTCGGGATAGCCCTGATCGATCGGCGCCTGAGCAAGCGAAGGAAATCCAAGCGGCGCGCTAAAATTCTGGCCGGCGTCTTGCTGGGTAATTCCGCCGCTGAAACGGTTGTAACCCGGCCGAAGTTCGTTAACGGTGTGCGGATTGAAGATGTGAATCCAGCTAAGGCCCGTGTTCTGGCCGCGGTCCGGATAGTTGGTACCGTAACCCGGCAGGTTAGTAAATGCATAGAACGGGTCATAAGGATAGAACGTCGACGAATCTGAAAGCGAATAGTGGAATGCCAAGGTGTCACGCAATGAAATCTGCTGATCGATTTTGATCAATGGTTGGTAGCTGGTCTCGTGCTGCACCGGCTGAGCAAGGTATTCAGTTGAAGTAGCCAAATCCGATCCGATATTCGCCGCTGGATAAAGATTCAAAACCGCCAGACCGGCGGGATTTTGAAGAGCAGCCGGTATCGTGTTGAGCGCGTCCGCTCGCTCCGCCATAGATGGAACGGTTGCTGTTCGTGTGACAGCCTGATGCAAGATCAAGCCTTCGGCTGAAACAAAAAAGAATGTCTTGTCCTTAACGATTGGTCCCCCCAGAGTGCCCCCGAACTGGCTGCGGTCTAGTCTGGGGATGCTGCCGCATGCCGCGGAGGGCGGTCCGGAGTGGCAGGCCGGAAGGTCGAAGAAATTCTTCGCGTCCATGTGGCGATTGCGCAAAAACTCAAACGCATCGCCATGAATTTGATTGGTGCCGCTCTTCAAAACGACGTTGATCTGTGCGCCGCCATTACGCCCATATTCAGCAGACGAGTCTGCGCCTTGTACTTGGAACTCTCGTATGGCGTCTACCGAGGGAAGCGCGCTGTAACCATTGATCGATTGATCGTTATTATCGGTTCCATCCAAGAGGAAATTATTTTCTTGTTCACGGGCGCCATTCACCGAGACTGTTAATCCGTATACCGAATTCTGCGATCCATCCGGCGGCAATTGCGCCCCAGGCACCAGCAGACTGAACGTCACGAAATTGCGCTCGTTCAAAGGCAACTGATTGATGCTTCGCTCGCCGACGGTGAAGCCAATGGTGGAATCGTCGCTGCGGATTGGCTGCACTTCATCGCTGACAATGATGTGTTGTTCGACTCTTCCCAATACCAGGTGGAAATTCGCCCGGAACGTCTGGTTCACTTCGACTCGAATGGCCGGGCTCACGGCTGTTTCAAATCCCGCTGTCGAAACTTGCACGTCATAGTTGCCGGGCGGCAGAAACGTGATCCAGTACGACCCATCGGCGGTGGTCTGCGTCTGACGTGTCTGATTGGTCGCTATGTTGCGGGCTTGGATGTTTGCGCCCACGACTGGCCGCCCGCTGGGATCGTCGACCGAACCGACTAACGACCCACTGGGTTCCGCGCCAATAGCGGCAAATGCGGTAAGCGCCAGCAGTGCCGCCGAAATCGACAAGGATACTGTGACATGCCCGTAGGCCGGCTTCATTGAAGAGAAACTAAGAAAAGAGTAAGTGCTGAGTTTAGCAGGTCGAGTTGACAACTGTTAATGGGGCTTTCACAATGCCAATGTGCATCGACCCCGGATATTGGTGGCAGGCGCGAACTACGGACGCGCCTACCTTTGGGCGTTGGCGCAGGCGACCGATCGATTCCATTTAGCCGGCCTGTTATCGAGCGCTAGCGCGCGGTCTGTACGCGTTGCGGAGGAGTTCAATATTCCTCTTTTCCATTCGGTCGAAGATGCGCCGCAAGATATCGAATTGGCTTGCGCCGCGCTGGGTTCACGAGGATTTCCGATTGTGCTTGACCTTATTCGCAGGCGTATCCCCGTGCTCTGCGAACATCCACTCACGCCGAACATGCTCGACTCAGCACTCGATCAGGCGAAAGCGTATTCAACACCTCTCCACGTGAACGCGCATTTTCCCATGCTGCCTTCGGCGCGTGACTTTGCCCACGGGCTATCGAGGCCCGGTGAGAGGCCGGCATTCCTTGATGTCTTGGCAACGGAACGGTCACTCTACGCAGCGCTCGCCATTCTGTTCATGGCTTTGGGAAGCGCGGAGCCCTTCGAAGTAAGGTCTGCGCGGCCCGGCAAACCGTTCGTCAATGTAGAAGCGATGTTTGGCGGTATTCCTCTGCTGTTGCGCCTGCAATGCGAACCTCTTGAGGAACCCGCGCAAAACGGGCACGGAGTCAGGCATGCCCTTTGCGCTTCTAAGGCGATACCAGACGGCGATGCAGCGTATCTGGTCGACTATCGAATCACGGCCGGGTTGCGCGCGGGTCTCCTCACGCTACTCTCTATGGGCGGCCCGGTTATTTGGACAGCCAATTATGCATTGCCCGCGACAGGCGTAGCGGTGCAGAGCAGCCAAGTCTCGCCCGATCAGCTTCGCATGCAGCGGAGAGATGCCAATTTGGAAGCAATCGAAAACATCCTGAACCACCGCACGTCTGCTGACCAACATCCTGATCACCTGCGAGCACTCAGCACGGCCTGGCAGACGGTTGCCGATGCTATCCAGCCTTGAGCGTCTTTGGATAAATCTCTCGCAGAGCCTTTAGCAGCAATTCCAGAGCAAAAACGAGGTACGGAGGAAGCTACCGCTTGACCAGTTCCACTCGCCGGTTTTTCGCTTTGCCGTCTTCCGTTTCATTCGATGCGACGGGTGAATAGGGACCGCATCCGAAAGAAGACAGGCGGCCGGGGTCAACGCCATAGGTGGACGTCAGAGCACGAACGACGCTGGCGGCCCGCCGCCGGCTCAAATCAAGGTTGTAATCGGGTGTTCCTTGATTGTCGGTGTGTCCCACAACCTCAATCTTCAATTTTGGGTTGGCCTGGAGGAGTTTGACAATTTCTTCTAAGGTGGGCCGGGAATCGGGGCGCAGAGCATCTTTGTCGTTATCGAAATTGATGCCGTACAAAGCGACCCTGCCGCCGTCGACGATGGCTGTCGACATGTCTGTAGCGTTGACAAACGTCATCTTCTCTTCCATCTTTTCCGGCGTGACAACAACTAGTTGTGCGATGGCGCGATCCTTGGTGACACGGCTACGAAGGCGGTCAGGCATGTTGCCGTCACGATATACGGTGACAAACACGTAGTAGTAAGTTGGCGTAGTATCTTTAGACTTCGCAACGAGAACACGTTCCTGGCTTTGGTTGTAGGCAAGAATGTCTCCGATGTCGCTGTCCTTGTCGAGTTGAGAGAATCCGGGCCCGAACCATCCCGTATCGCTGACTCCTTTTTCATAAAGAGTGATCAGGCCGAGCCGTTGGAATTCCTGCTTGTAGTTGCGAAACAACTCCGTGCCCGTGCGGCCCGTGGGCGCCAGATAGGTGTAGAAACTGACTAAGCCCTCAACTTTGATGCTCTTTGCGTACTTCGGCGTGGTGACTTCGGTAGGAGGGCCGAGCGGAAGCAGAAACTCGTCAAATTTCGGCTCCCGATAGCCGATAATTTCGCTTCCTTCATAGCGCTTCACGCCGACGGGATCTTTGGAGCCACTCACGTCGGCCGCTGGCATGGAAATCCGGAAACTGAGACTTAGTAAGAAGACAATGATTAGACGGTTTTTCATATTGATGTCCCGAAGCCGCGATCAAATTCCGTTGCGGTTTCTATTGAGCGTCCATACGCAATCTTGAGAAACTCTTTACAGCAGTATCTCAATTGCCAGTTGCGCCTCTCCTGGTAGATCATTTCTAACCGTTCGCGCCGACGCTTATCGTCGGTGACGACGAGGATAAAGGCCTCATTCTGGACGGTCCCCGGATGGTCATCCACCCAGAGACTGACATTTGAAACATAGGTCCCCGTACGTCAGTTTGACAACTGGAATTCTGGTTAGCCAGAATCGTGGATTACTACATGCTTTGCTGACCACACGCGATCTATGCGCGCAAGTCACTTCTCCGATTTGCCGACTAGAACAAAGCCGCTGGGCGGCGGACGCTAGCGCGTCGGCGGTGATCTCTGGTGAGAGCTAGATAGAGTAGCGGGTCACAAGGAGGTCCCTGTGACCCGACGTCGCAAAGTGATGCTGGAAGAACTCCAGCGTCGCAACTTCTCTACTGAAACGATACGCGGCTATCTCGGTACTGTCGAGCGGTTCGCAAAGTATTTCGGCAAGCCGCCCGATCGGCTCGGTCCCGATCATATTCGACAGTGGCAGGCCTATCTGCTACATCAACGGAAACTGGCTGTCGGCACTGTGGTCAACCACGTCGCCGCGCTGCGCTTCTTCTTCCGGCGTGTGTTGAAGCGGCGGCTACCAATCGACTCGATACCGTACCCGAAGTACACCCATCACCGAACCCCGCGCGTATTGAGCACGGACGAGGTTGCTCGTCTGATCGAGGCGGCAGGCACTGTGCAGGCGCGAGCCATCGGCGATGTGTAGCGTTTCCACTGACAACACTTTGACCATCTGGGGAACTCGCGCAAAACGGGCACGGAATCAAAGCATGCCACCCAAAATAATAGCGGGTTCCTCCCCGTGTGGTGGCACGCGACCGTGCCCTTTGCGCTTCTGCGCCACGCCTTAACGCTTAGCCCGCAATATCTTGACAATTGAGGATTGCCGCCCTACCCGGCCTTCAGCGTCTTCGGATAAATCTCTTGCAGAGCCTTTAATATATGGGCGCCCTTTGGGCTACCCATTCCGGTGCAGGGATTCCAGCCGGGACTTGCTTTCCAAACTCCATTGCCGCCGTGATTAATTTGGTGCGTAGCGCTATCCAAAGCTTCGGTATAAAACAGGGGCGTCACGAAGCCAAGCCTTGTCTCAAGATGAGCGTTCAAGTTCGCGATGAGCGCCGCCCACATTGGCGCGGACGCACTGGTACCGCCCATGCTGATCTCTTTGCCGCCCGCAACTAAACTGTAGCCACTCGCCAGATCGGCCTTACCGGCCACATCGGGAACACCGCGGCCGATCTTGCCTTCCACCTTCTTGCTAACGTCCGCGGCCTTTTGCCACATCGGTTCCTCGCCGATCTCACTGACGCCCCCAATCGTGGAGCACCTGAATCCACGAAACTCCTCGTTCCAGACAGTCTCTGGCTCGCCTTTCAGTACGTGGCTTCCGCCGCAAGAAAGGACGTGTGGGCTCGATCCGGGGAAGGACACCACTTTCGGATCGTGGTCTGGAGGGATATAAGCTTCAGCCGTAAGATCGTAAATCAAATCGCCTGACGCCACACAAACCGTCACGCCCATCAAGGCGGCCGCTTTTAACCAGCGATCGATGGCATGCACCCATCTCTTATTCAGGCTCGTCTCGGGACCGCCAAAACTGATCGAAAGCACAGATGGCCGGTTCAACTTGTCGGTCAACGCGAGTAAGAGGGCCTCATATTGGCCTTTGTCGGAATCGGGCGCAAAGTAGACAGCTACACGCGCTCCGGTTGCAAATGCGCATGCAAGTTCGACGTCGAGGGTGACTTCCACTGTCCAACGAGCTTGGATATCGTCGACTTTCCCGGAAATATAGTTGGCAATGGTCTCTGCAGTCGCGGGATTGTTGTGTCCGCTAGCGATGCTCACCTTCGGGTGGAGCAGCTTACGTTCCCTGCAGTAGGTGTAGAGATCGCTCTCATGAAATCCGCCGCCTAGTTCCAGCAGTCCAATGCACTGGCCGCTCAAATCGATGGTCTCGGGAAACAGATAACGCCGGGCAACTTCCGTTGCCTCCATGCCCTTGCTGTTTTCGTGTGCGGTCCTTTTCTTGACGCCCATGCGATGACTGGACGCCGGCATCGTTTCAAGCCCAAGAATGGCTTCGATGCATTCCGCTATTTCTTTGGGCACAGCCGGTTCATTGCGGAAGGTGAGGAATGTGATGTCCCCGCGTTGAACCTCGTCAAACCGGATGCCGAACGACTTCTCAAACTGATCGAGCGTTCCGATGAGTTCTATTGCCAGGCCGCCCCCATGCGTGGCGATGTCAAAGCCACCCGCAAGCGCATAGGCAAAGACGTCTTTCAATCGCTCCGGCGGCGCTCCGTGCGTGTCGAGAAACTCTTCAATCGTCAAATAGCGTCTCGATGCGGGCTTTTGGCGCTGCAAGTGGTCGAGCGCTTTGGCCAGCTCCGAATCGTGAGTTTTCGAATGTAGCAATATCAACGCGCTAATCGTTTGACCTAAATCGGCGACGCGCTTAACGACGTCGCCATGTTGCCGCGCATAGCTACTTGAGCTGTCTGGCAAGGCTACTAAGCCCGCTTTAGCCATTCGACGTCTTCCTCATCAACATCACTGTATAACTGCATTGACGAGTGGCCACCGTCAAGCGCATGGCCTCATTACCGCGGAGAATTGCCTCGACCAGCGGCGCGTTTTCCTCAGTCAACGCTTCTCGCACAGTGTTCGATAATCCGTCGTCACGCTTCAAGGCGCGGTAAATACCGTCGCTGACATCCTGTTCCCGCAACAAAGTCAATCCGCAACGTTCGAGCGCCGTCCGGCGAAGATCCCAGTCATAGGGAAACTTACTCAATCCCCAGAGATCGGCGAAAGCGAACAGTCCACCCGGTTTCAGAACGCGCCGAACCTCGACAAGAAATGCGTCAAAATCCGGATAGCAATGCGAAGATTCCAGGTTTAGGAGAACATCGAAGGATGCTCCTGAAAAGGGCATGTGGGCAGCATCGCCACAAAGGAAACTTGTACGGGCCGCCGAATATTGCACGGTACACAGG